>DASXQQ010000388.1:0-34395 GCA_036507085.1 Piscinibacter sp.
CCAGGCCCGGGGGCACGGCGTGCGCGAGCAGCGGCGTCTCGGCCGCGCTGCCCCAGTAGCCGCCGACCCAGATCGGGTAGTCGGGGTCGCCGCGCTCGAACTCCATCCACACGCCGGCGCCGATCGGCGGCACGGTGAACACGCCCATGTTGATGCCCGCTACCGGCACGCAGGGCATGGCCCAGCTCGACGGGATGAGTCCGGCCACGTCGGGCACCATCGCCTGGATGCGGCCGATCTGCAGCGGGTCGATGTTGTTGACCACCGTGCCGCGGTACTTGCCGAAAAAAGGCGCTGCGCTCATACGGGCACCGTCGGAAAGGTCGAGACCAGGCCGTTGCGCGCCAGCGTGAAGCTCTGCTTGTATTCGCCGCGCTTGATGTCGTGGGTGACGCTCTTGACGAAGTACAGGCCGTCGAACGGCAGCCCCGCGCCGCGCACGCCGACGAGCTGGCGCGACTTCAGCAAGCGCCCGTAGCGCGCCACGTCGAGCCGGCCGTTTCCGAACACCGAGTCGCTGTGCTGGCCTGCATAGGCGAGGCCGGTCATCAGCGCCGACAGCGGCGACATCTGCGCGGTGTTGTCCAGGCTCTTGATCTGCGGTGGCAGCGGCGGCACCAGGCCGAGCGGCGGGTTCAGCGGCGAGATGTCGGGAATCGGGATGCCGATCGGCGCCTTGCTGATCGGCTCTTGAAAGAACACGATCGGCATCGTCTTGCTTTCCTTGTCGAAGTTGAAGTTCAACTGCTCGACATTGGTCAGCGCATCCATGTTGACCGACAGCGCCGGCTGCGGCTCGCCGACGCGGATCTCGGGGCCCCAGTAGGCCTTCGACGTCGCAGGCGCCGGCCCCGGCTCGAGGTAGAACACATAGCCGCACTGCTGCGCGAGCGTCTTCACATAGGCGTAGTCGGAGCCGCGCTGCTGCGGAATGCGCTGCACCGGAATCGGCAGGTCCTCGACGATGCTCGGGATCACCATCGGGATCACGCCGAAGGCCGCGTACTTGGCGAGCACCAGCAGCACCCGCACGGCCGGCGGCATCGCGGGGTACGGCAGGCCGGTGAGCTCGATGATGTCCATCAGCGCGCTCATGTCCTTGCCCTTGACGACGAGCTTGCTCACGCCGCCCTCGCCCGGCTGGGTCTCGACGTTCGTCGTCACGCCGTCGATCACCGGCTCGGCGTGGCCGCCGATCTGCACCACCAGCACCACCCGCATCAGCGGCAGGCTGCCGCCGCCGGTGAGCAGGAACAGCGTGCGCAGCGGTGAGCGCGCCGGCAGGTCGAAGGTCAGCTCGAAGCCGGCCTGCGTTTCGCCGGCGCCGGCCTCGACCTTCACCGACGTCAAGGCCTCCACCACCTCCTGCGGCGCGGGAATCGGCACCGGGCCGATCAGCAGCTGGAGCTGGACGCCGCCGGCCATGGATCACATCCCCGGCGGCAGCGGAATCGCCACGCGCCGACCCAGCGTGTCGGTGAGCTCGTTCGGGTCGACCACCGCGTTGGCGTCGGCAATGCGCCAGTACAGCAGCGGGTCGCCGAGGTACTTCGCGCCCAGCAGGTCGGGCCGCTCCTGCGCCGTCACCGCATGCCGCGCCGCGACCGCGATGCGGCTCGGCGCCGGGATGAAGCGCCGCTTCACGTAGACCTGGCCCGGCTGATCGGGGCGGCGCTGCAGCAGCGCCAGCGGCACGCCGTTGTAGCGGCTGGCCGGCCCGAACGGCGTGCTCGGAATCGCGCCCGCGTCGATAAGAAGCTGGACCGGATCGGTCATGACAACACCCCGCTCGCCGAGTACGGCGATCGACCCTCCGAGAGGGTCGGGCCTTGCTTGGGGCGGCCCGGCGCGGCGGCCCGTGGGCTCATGACGGTACCCCCGTGATGCCCAGCGACTGCAGCGACGCCGCCCCGGTCTTGGCGGCCAGGGCTTCGCGGGTGCGCAGGTGGTTGATGAAGATGTTGCCGCCGCGGTGGTCGAAGCCCAGGTCGTCGGTGCTCATCACGCGCAGGCCGAGGCTGACCTTGGCGCGCATCGGGTTCAGTGCGGCGTCGAAGGCTTCTTCGGTGATCGAGAACTCGGTCACGCGCACCGGCACGACGCAGTTCGCGCTCCAAACGAACAGCACCAGCGGCGCTTCGGGCGGCAGGATCTCGAGCGTGCCGGCATGCGCCTGCGCCTTCAGCACCATCAGCTCGGCCACGCTCGGGTTGACCAGCGACTCGAGCACCGCGAGCTGCGGCGCGATGCCGTGGCCCACGGCGTTGGCGTTCTGCTCGGGGTGCTCGAGCGCATCGGTCGCGTCGATCTCGGCGTCGAGCTTGATCGTCTCGATCGCCGGCCCCTTCAGTCGGAACGGCTGCGCGCGGTCGCCGCCGCCCTCGCCGCCTGCGCCTTGCACCTGGTAGCTGCGGGTCAGCGTGTCGGGGTTGTATTGCAGCGCGATGCTGCGCTTCACGGTGCCGCTGGCGGCGTCGAGCACCACCAGCCCGCCCTTGATCAGACGCGGCGATCTCGGGTATCCGCTCATGGTTTGGCCTTCCTGGGTGCCGGCATCGGCCGGGGCTTGGGATTGCGCCGCAGGTCGCGCTGGTAGGCCGCGAGCGGCATCGGCGCGAAGCCGAACAGGCGCAGCGCCTGGCCCTGCGGCGAGACGAGCACCGCCAGCCCGCGCTCGGGATAGACCCATTCGCCTTCGGGCAGCGGGGCCACGCCCCAGTTCACGTCGAGCCGCGCGGCGGGTGCACCGAGCGCGGCCAGCGCGTCGAGGTCGTCGAACGGGCCTTCGAATTCGAGCAGCACGAGCTCATTCGCGCGCGCCCACAGCACGAGCGGCCTGTCGTCCAGCGACTGCCATTGCGCCGCGTGCCGCGCACTGCCGACGCTGCCGCGACCTTCGGCGGCGGCGCTCAGGCCGAGGATGCGCCGCGCCTCGTCGATGCGGGCCTGCGGCGGCAGGCCGTGCCAATCGGCCAGGCGGCGTTGCATGAACGCCGTCAGCGCTGCTTGCAGGTCGTGCGAGGTGTCCATCTCACTTCTTCCCGATCAGGTCCACGCGGCCCTGGAAGTACGCGGCATACAGATTGCGGATGCCGACCACCTTCACCAGCTTCAGCGCCTGCGAATAGGTGTCGTAGCGGCGGTGCGGCATCGTGGGCAGCAGGTTGGGGTCGAAGGCCTGGCCGGCGTTTACCGCATCGGGCTCGACCTTCTCGCGCACCTCCTTCAGCGGGGCGCGCTTGACCGCGCTGGTCCAGGCGATTTCGGTGAACAGCGAATCGACGCCCTCGATCAGGGTGTTGCCCTCGGTGCTGTGCTCGCCGCCGAGCTTGTCGGCGTAGTCCGAATACGCTTTGCTCGACAGCGAATGCAGGTACTCGTGCATCAGCGTGAAGAACATGTCCCAGAGGAAGGCGCGGTCCTGCGCCGGATCGGGGTTCTTGAACAGCTGGATCGAAACCTCGTGCTCGGACTGCACGGCGTCCCAGCCGCGGCCGATCTCGAACAGGCGCTTCGAGTCGGCCGCGACGAAGGGGTCGCCGACCTTGCGGATCAGCTTGGCTTCCTCGTTCAGCGCCTTGCTGTCGTCACCGAAAGACGGCGAGGCGTTGTAGTCGTAGTTGATCTTCTTGATCGCCTCGTCGTTCTGGATCAGGTAGAACAGCCAGAACTTCGCCGAGCGCTTCTGGTAGCTCGGGTCGGCCTTGAGCTTGTCTTGCTCGTCGGCCCACAGGTCGTGCAGGTTGCCCTTCTTGATCAGCTTGCCGGCGGCGTCGCGCTTGTCGGCCTGGAAGGCCTTGAAGCTCGCAGCGTCGTAGAACTGGCCGAACACGAGGTCGACCTCCGCCTTGCTCTGGTTCGCAATGTCCTGCAGCTCCGACAGCTGGTGCGTCAGCTTCTTGTTCTTGTGCTCTGCTTCGCCGCGCGCCTTGCCGTAGGTGTCGTGCATCTCCTTGATCATCGGCGGGATGCGCTCGGCCACCTTGACGTCGTAGTCCTTCTCGCCCTTGCGCGTCTTGCTGAACTTCTCGGGCGGCGGCGGCGCGACGCCGGTCGCTTCCGCCTTGGCCTCGGCCTGCGTCACCGGCGTGATCGCCGCGCGCGCCTCGGCCTTCTTGGCCGCGTCCAGCGGCGTGGTCTGTTTCTGGAAGTCGGCCTTCTTCTTCGGCGAGCCGATCGCCACGTCCTTGAACACCGGCTGCATCGCAAAGTCGAGCAGCGTGACCTCGGCGCGCAGCACCACCTGGTCGCGCGTCATGCGCTCCTGCGCCGCCTTGTCCTTGCTCTGCGCGATGCTGTCGTCGAGCAGGTTGGCTTGCGCCTCGCGCTGCACGCGGTCGGTGGCCATGTCGGCGCTGGCAAGGTCGCGCTCGGCGGGCGTGAGTTTTTGCAGCTCGGCGTAGACCTCGGCCGCGTCGGCGCGCGCCATCTCCTGGCTGGTCCACGGGCGCTCGTCGACCGGGCGGTCGCGGATGGTTCGCTCGATGCGCTTCACGCGCTCGGCAATCAGCGAACGCAGTGCCGCGCTGGTGTAGGGCGACGCGAGCGTCTGCAGCTTCTCGGGCTGCAGGTCGCGCTGGCCTTTCAGCGCCGCCTTGCGCCCGCCCTTGAACTCGCGGTCGTAGAAGGCGCGCAGCTCGTCTTCTTCGTCGCCCTGGAAATCGCTGTCCAGGTCGTCGGGGTCGAGACCGCCCGGCGAGAACATCGCCTCCACGTCGGCGTGGGTGCTGAACTCCAGCAGGTTGAGGATCGCGCGCTCGTCGTCGTTGCCGGTGAAGCCCGACTGCATCTCCTGGATCAGCAGCACCTTGGTCGGCGGGTCGAGGATGAAGTCGTCGGTGTCTGCCCGCCAGCGCTTGACGATCTCGCGCGCCATGTCGTCGCTGTCGCCGTGGTCCTCGATCTTCTGCGCCGCCTGGATGCGCCCGAGGTAGCTTTGCAGCGTGGCCAGGCTGAAGTTGCCGCCTTCGAAGTCGGCGAGATCGAGCTTGAACTGCGGGCCCGTGGCCGTGCCGGGCCGCACCTGGACGCGCTGGCCTTGCGTGACGCGTGCCGCGGCGGTATCAGCCTCCTGCTCCGACCTCGCGTTGCCGGCCACGCCCGAGGCGGCGCGCTGTTGCAGCGTGTGCGTGAGTTCGTGCGCCAGCAGCGTCAGACCCGCGGGCCGATCCGGCTGGAACTGGCCGCGCCGGAAGTGGACATGGTTGCCGACCGTGAACGCCAGCGCATGCGCGCTGCGCGCCGCGGCGTGGCTGCGCGCGTCGTCGTGGATGCGCACGCTCGCGAAGTCGGCGCCATACAAGGGTTCGAGCTGGCGGCGCAGCGTGGGTGGCAGGGGCTGCCCGCCCTGGCGCGCCCAGGCGCCGACGCCGGCCTCGGCGCCGGGCCGCAGCCGCGGCGCGGTCACCGGCGCCTGCGGCGCGGCGACGGTTCGCGCGCGGGTGCGGCTCATCGCGCACCCTCCGCCGGCGTGCGCGTCGAGTGCGAGACCGCATCGACCACCGCGTTCGCCACGCACTGCGTCCAGTCGCCGCCGGGGCTGCCGCCCGACTGCAGGCGCTGCTCGAGCGAGCGCTGAATCGACTCGACCAGCGCGGCCCGATCAAGCGCGGCGTCGAGCGTCAGGCGCTTCACGTGCAGGTGAACGCTGTGCGGCGTCATGGCCTGAGCGCTCCTACCGCGTCGCCCGGCGCGCGCTCGAGCTTGGCGAACTCGGCGCGCGCCGCGCCTTGCACCAAGGCCAGGTCGATCGCCGTGCCGCGTGCCGCTGCGGCGAAGGCGGCGTTGACCGCGATGTTGCGGATGTTGCCGCCGGCCAGGTTCAAGCGCGCCAGTTGCGCCCAATCGAGCTCGTGCACCGGGGCCGCCGCCGGGAACGCACGGCGCCAGATCTCGCCGCGCGCGGCGCTGTCCGGGAAGGGGAATTGCACGACGAAGCGGATGCGCCGCAGGAACGCACGATCGAGCGCGGCCTTCATGTTGCTGGTCAGGATCGCCAGGCCGCGGTAGCACTCGATGCGCTGCAGCAGGTACGCCACCTCGATGTTGGCGTAGCGATCGTGGCTGTCCTTCACCTCGCTGCGCTTGCCGAACAGCGCGTCGGCCTCGTCGAACAGCAGGATCGCGCCGCTCGCCTGCGCCGCGTCGAACACCCGCGCGAGGTTCTTCTCGGTCTCGCCGATGTACTTGCTGACGACGTTCGCGAGGTCGATGCGGTACAGGTCCAGCCGCAGCTCGTTGGCGATGGCCTCGGCGGCGAGCGTCTTGCCGGTGCCGCTTTCGCCGGCGAACAGCGCGGCGATGCCGAGGCCGCGGCTGTGGCGCGCGCCGAAGCCCCATTCGTCGTACACCGTGCGGCGCTGGCCGAGCTGGCTCGCGATCTCGCGCAGTTGCGCGAGCACGAACGGCGGCAGCACCAGGTCGTCGAAGCGGGCGCGGCTGTCGATGCGCTGGGCCAGCGTGTCGAGGCCGCCGCGCGCCGCGGTGCGCAAGGCGTTCCACAGCGCGTGCTCGACTGCGCCGGCGTCGGCGATGCCGGCGACATGCGCGAACGCTTGCTCGAGGAGCGCCGCGTCGACATGGAACTGCTGCAGCGCGCGCTGCGCGGCGGCCTGCGTCGCCGGCGGCAGGCCGGCGCGCAGCGGCGGCGCCGAGCGCGGAACGTCGAAGCGCAACACCCGGTGCGCCGGCAGGTCGGCCAGCTCGGCGGCGCTCAGCGTGCCGAGCACGATCAGCGGGCTGCACAGCGCGCCGACCAGCTGAGCGGCGGCCGCATGCGCCTTGTCGCGCGGCAGCGCGAGCGCGATCCCGGCGCCGGCCAGCGCAGCCTCGCGATCCAGGCGCCGGGCGGTGCGCGCGATCTCGCGCGGGTCGCCGTTGCAGGCGGATGCGAACGCGGCCACGTCGGCGCACAGGGTGCGCAGGCCCAGGCGCTCGAACACAGCGCAGGCGAGCGCGCGACTGGCTCGCCGGCCTTCGGCCTGCGGCGCGTCGCTCGCGAGCATCGCGACCGACTCGCCGGCGGCACCGAGCGCAGCGGCGATCGCACGCACCGCATCGTCGGGCGCGGCGACGGACGGCGCGTCGGCAAACTGCGCCAGCCCGGTCAAGCGCTCGTCGAACGCCGCCACGCCGGTCAGGTGATGCAGCACGCGCTCGTCGATGCGCAGCAGCGCGCGGCTGAAGCCGGCGTCGCTGTCGACGTGGACCAGCGACCATTCGCGCAGCGGGCCCGACGGCGACAGCGCATCCCAATGCGCCTGCGGCAACATCGCGAGCGCGAGCGAGAAGCTCAGCCGCACCGCCTGGCCGGGGGCGGTGCCCTGCGCCGCGGCCACCGCATCGCGCAGCGCCGCATCGATCTCGACGCCGGCGGCCAGCACCAGCAATTCGGTCTCGAACACCGACAGCCCGAACAGCGATGCGACCTGCAGCGCGGCGGGCTCGAAGCCGTCCGCGTCATCATCGGCCGGCGCGACGGCGGCGTCGCCGGGCTCTTCGATGCGTTGTCGCCACGCGGCGAGTCGTTGCGACAGCCAGCGCTGGTTGCGCTCCGACCAGGCCAGCGCCGCGGCATCGCTGAGCAAAGGATCGTCGGGGCGGTTCATGGCACGGCCACGCGTTGGTTGGCATCGAACACCGGCGACGGCCCGCTCTTCAACACCAGCGGGCTGTCGACACCGTCGACGCGCAGGCGCAGCCAGCGGTTGCCGGCCGGCACGCTGTTCGGGAACACGAACACCAGCGGATCGCTCGCCGCCGCGCGCGGCGCCGCCTCGGCCGTGCTGCCGTCGAGCGCCAGGCTGGCGCGCTGGCCGATGCGAACCTGCGGGCGCGCGTGCAGGCTGACGCTCACCTGCGGCGGCGCGCCGCCTCGCACCACGTTGGCGGCCGGCAGCGCGAGCGGCACATCGGCGGCGATCACCGGCGCCGCGGCGATCGGCAGCGCGATGCCGTTCGTCTCGCGCGGATGGAGCTCACCGGTCGGTGTCACGCGCAGGCTCAATTGCCACAGGCCGGGAGCAAACGCGGCTTGCGCGGCAGCGTCATTCGGCAAGGTCAGGGTGAACTCGGTGCCGGCCGCGTTCGGCGCGACCGGCAGCTCGATCGGCGTGGTGACGAGCCGGTGCGTCAGCAGCGCGGTGGCCCCGGCGCCGGCCAGGCGCACCCCGCTGACGGTGACCGGCTCGCCCAGGCGCGCCGCGTCCTGATGCGCGGCGGGCGCGGCGCGCAGCAGCGTCGGCACCGGCGGCAGCAGGTCGGGGTTGACGACCACGCCGCGGTCGCGCAGCGTCACCGGATCGACGAGGCCGCGCGACAGCACCGGCAGCGGGTTGCGCGCGGGACGCTGGGCGTCGATCAACACGACCGACACCTGGTACGCCGCCGACGGCCGGTAGTGCGACTGGAACGCCGCCCACAGCTTGGACATTTCCTCGATCGTCATCACCGCCGGCGTGATGCGAACCGCTTCGATCTGGTCGGCCAGATCCGACGCCGCGAGCGCCTGGAACACCGGCGGCAGCATCGACACGTCGAGCGGGCTCGGATCGAGCGCGCGACGGATCGCCGGGCGGTCGAGCATCGCTCGCTCGTGCAACAGGTGCATCGCATAACCGAGCAGGATCTCGGCCTGGAAATCGGTCTTGCCGTAGGCGGTGACGAGGTAGTGCAGGTCGAGCGCCAGCGGCGGATTCGTCAAGCGCTCGCCGCGCGACGAGCGCGACGGCAGCTCGTGGTTGCGCAGCGCCGCGTTCGGCGTCACCTGGTACAGAAAGAGGTTCAGCTGCGGCGGGTCGTTCGGCACGTCGAGCTTGATCTGGTCCGGCGCGGTGGCGGTGACGGTGACCGTCGTGCCCAGCGCCACCTGCTCGACGATGCCGTTGTCAAGCAGGTTGCGCAGCACCGCGCTGACGGCACCGATCGCCAGCGGCGAGCTCATGTGGCCCCTCCGCGCCGCGCGCTGCCGCGCAGGTAGTCGGCCAGCGAGACGCTGGGCGCCGCCGCGCGCGGCTTGGCCGGTGCGGGCGCGCGTGCCGGCGCGGTGGGGGTGCGCACGTCGATGCGGTCGATCGTTACGTGGATCACCGGGCGCGGCGGCTCGGCAGCCTGCGCACGCGCGGCAACGGTGCGCGGCGACAGCGGGTTTGCGATCGGTGGTGCGATCGCGGGTTGCGCAGCGGCGGGCGTTGCGGGCGCCGTGACCCGCGGTCGCGCTGGTGGCGCAGCGGGCTCGCCGCGCGCGACCGCTTCGCGATGCGCCGGCGCGCTGCCGCCATCGGCCGTTGCCGCCGGCAGGTTCGACCGGACCGGCGGTATCGGGTCACGGGGCGGCGCGTGACGCGCCGGGGCGGGCGCGCCGGTTCCGGGCTGCGTGGCGGCGACCGGCACCGGGTCGAGCGTCGTGCGCTGCGCTGCCGGCGCCGCCTCGGCCGGCGCAGGCTGCAGGTTGTGCAGGCGCGGCGGCGGGGTCCGCGCGTCGGCCGGCGGCAGCGCGTCATCGAACGACCCCACGCCCTCGCTCGGCGCCGGCGTCGAACGCAGCGGCATCTCGCCCGCAAAGCGCGACGGCAGCACGGCCACCGCACGCGAACGGTCGCCCTCGCGGGGCGGAGCCAGGCTGCGCAGGAAGTCCATCATGCGGTGGCCAGCTGGAGGTAGGCCGCGCGCCGCAGCGGGCTCAGGCGCAGCACCTCGGGCTCGGTCCAGCCGTAGGCGCGGGCGAGCGCATCGACGTCGAGCAGCACGCGTTCGGCGGTGGCCTGCAGCTTCTGCCACAGCAGCGGGCCGACATCCAGCCGCGCCTCCCACGGCGTGCTGCACTGTGGGCATGCGAGCTCGAACGACAGACTGGCCGCGGGGTCGAGCGCCTCCATCCGCTGCGACAACGCGTCGAGCAGCGGCGCGGGCAGCTCGTGCGGCGGCACGCGCGCCCCGTTGCGCGTGCAAGCGAGCACGCAGCGCGCGAGCAGCTCGCGCGCGAACGCATCGTCGTCGGGCGCGCCGGACGCGGCGGCAATGTCGGCGCTGTCGGGCAGGCGGAACTCGATGGCGTGGCCTTGCGCTTCGAGGCGATGCCGCGACGCCGCGGCGTCGGTCGCCGGCGGCCGTGCCGCCAGCGCCTCGCAGTCGGCACTGAACTGCGCCGCGCTGCCGCAGGCCGGGCAGTGGCTCAGCAGCGCGAGTTCGCTGCCAAACAGCTGCGCATGCAGGGCCAGCAGCCGCGCGTTGCGCTCGCCCAGCGTGCGCGGCGCGGCAAGCGCGTCGGGCAAGGCCTGCAGCAGCGCGTCGTCGCGCCCCGGCGCGCCGGCGGCGAGCGTGCGCTCCCACAGCGCGAGCAGCGCGTCGGCGTCGAGTCGGCAGGCCATCCGCGTCCCCCGCGTCAGGCCGGCTCGGTGAAGCTCGGCTCGCTCGGCTCGACCACGTCGTAATCGCGCTCCCAGCCCTCGTTCTCGAGCTTGATGTGCTGGATGGCCACGGCGTTGGCGTTCGCATCCAGGTCGGGCAGCGACTGGAACTCCGAGACCCAGGCGCGAAACACCTTGTAGGCGAGCACGAGCTGGCCGGTCTCGTTGTAGACCTCGATGATCAGGTCCTTGCGAAAGTCGCGCAGCGAGACCTCGGCGCCGAGGCCGGAGCCGAAGTTCCACACCTTGTTGGCCCACTTCTCGAACTCGGTGTCGTGGGTGACGCCGCGGTCCAGCGTGATGGCTTCGAACTTCGTGCGGCCCGGCGACTTGCGCGCGGTCGACGGGTCGCCGCCTTCGCGGTGCTCGACCACTTCGGTGCTGCGCTTCAGTGCCGACACCTTGCTGATGCCGGCGACATAGCGCCCGTCCCACTTGACGCGGAATTTGAAGTTCTTGTACGGGTCGAAACGCTGGGCGTTGACGGAAAACTGTGCCATTCGTCTTCTCCTGGTTCGCTCACTCAGGTCGGGATGTCGCCGGCGATCTGCTGCAGCTTGATGACCACGAACTCGGCCGGCTTCAGCGGCGCGAAGCCGACGATGATGTTGACGATGCCGAGGTTGATGTCGGCCTGGGTGGTGGTGGTGCCGTCGCAGCGCACGAAGTACGCGTCGCGCGGCGAGCTGCCCTGGAACGCGCCCTGGCGGAACAGGTTCTGCATGAAGGCGCCGATGTTCAGCCGGATCTGCGCCCACAGCGGCTCGTCGTTGGGCTCGAACACGACCCACTGCGTGCCGCGGTACAGGCTCTCTTCAAGGAACAGCGCCATGCGCCGCACCGGCACGTACTTCCACTCCGAGCCGCGGTCGTTGTCGCCGTGCAGGGTGCGCGAACCCCAGACGACGTTGCCGTAGACCGGCAGCGTGCGCAGGCAGTTGATGCCGCGCGGGTTGAGCTGGCCGTTCTCGGCATCGCTCATCGTGATGGCCAGGCCCGCGGCGCCGGTGATGCTGGCGTCGCTGCCGGCGGGCGCCTTCCAGACGCCGCGCGCGCCGTCGGTGCGGGCGAACACGCCGGCCACGTAGCCGCCGGGCGGGAAGCTGCGCAGCGCGCCTTGCTGCAAGGGGTCGGGCGAGCGCACCCACGGGAAGAAGAAGGCCGAGTTCAGCGCGTCGGCGCCGGTCATGCCGGTGAGCGACGCGGCCACCGTGGACACCGTTTCGGTCTCGGCGCAATCGACGATCAGGAAGGCGCGCCGGTCGTGGCAGTGGTGCTGCAGCGTCGCGAGGGTGGTGGCGTCGCTCAGGCCCGGAACGCAGACCATGTTGAACAGGTCGATGCGGTCGGTGATCGTGCCCAGGCCGAAGCGCGCGAGCAGCGCGGTGCGGAACGCCGCGTCGGTGGGGCCGAGCACGGTGCCGTCGTCGCCGGGCGTCCCAGCGTCGAGGTTGACGGTGGCGTTGGCCGGCGTGGTGGCGCTGGCCGCGGCGACGCCGATGAACGAGGAGCGTCCGTTGATCACGGTCTCGGCGAAGCGCGCGTCGCCGCTGGTCATCGACAGGTTCTCGAAGGTCTCCACCACCGCGTCGGCGCTCGGGTGGAACAGCACGTCGAGGCGAAAGCGCGTGGCGTCGTCCGGGCGGCGCGTCAGGCGCACGCGGTAGTCGTGCGCCCACTCGCCGGGCGAGCTGGCGGTGATCGTCAGGTCGCCGATCGCCGCCTGGGCGCTGACTTCGTCGCCCGGCGGAATGCGCAGCACGTAGGCGTCGGCGCCGCCGTTGTCGTAGAACTGCCGGACCGCGTAGCCGAGCAGCGTGCGCTGGTCGAGTCCGCCGTACTGGCGCTCGTAGTCGGCGAAGCTCGTCAGCCGCAGTGCGCGATCGACGGGGCCGCGCGCGGCCCAACCGATGAACAGCGCGATCGACGTGGCCACGCCGCTGATGGTGCGCACCCCGCTGGGCACCTCTTCGATGTACACGCCGGGGTAGGACAGGGCAACTGGCATTGCAGGCTCCTTTGTGTGGCTGTCAGTTCACGCGTTCAAACGACGGCCTGGGCTCACTGCCGCGTCGGCGGCGGCTGCGAGTACAGAACGGTTCCATCCGTCAACCTCAGGCGGCGCAGCGCGCGGCGCGACACCAGCAGGTTCAGCGCACGCTCGACTTGCTCCACCGTCACATTCGAGTGCGCCGGCCCCAACCACCAGCGCGCCACGCCATCGGCCGAGTCGGCAGCCAGCGGGTGGGCCTGAAGGTGGTCCAGGATCGCGACAGCGACGGCTTCCACCAGCCCTCCTTCATGCGCACGCATGGGCCCTCGTCGGAAGATGACCGGCGACACATCGCAATCCCGGTGCCAGCCGCGCGGCGGGGGCCAAGTGCTTGATTCACGAGGAGAAAATCCGCGAGGCCTCGATCGTGGTGCGTCGCGCGCGACCCATCCCGCGAACGCGGGGGCGAGGTCGCTCGCGCGTCGGGTGGACGCCGTCGCGACAGTGCGCGGCGCGGGTGGGTCGCGGCGAACCCGGCGGGTCGCGCGCGACCCCCTTCGACTTGCCTTTAGTCCTGAGCCTGTCGGAAGGGTCAGTCGGCGAGCGACTGCCGGTCGATGCCGTGCTTCTTCAGCAGCTTGCCGAAGGCGCGCCGTTCCTTGCCGGCGATCTGCGCAGCGCGGGTGACGTTGCCCTGCGCCTGGCGCAGCACCGTGAGCACATAGTCGCGCTCGAACAGGCGCACCGCTTCGGCCTTGGCGCGCTGGAAGTTGGCGATCTCCGGCGGGCTCGGCGCGTCGGCGGATCCGTGCGGGCGCTCGAGCATCGCGCGGATCGTCAAGCCGTCGGCCATCAGCAGTTCACGGTGGACCCAGTTCTCCAGCTCGCGCACGTTGCCGGGCCAGGCGTAGCTGCGGATCCATGCGAGCGTGGCGGTGTCGAAGGTCTTCACCGGCAGGCGGTACTGGGCGCAGAAGACACCGACGAAATGCTGTGCGAGCCGTTCGGCGTCGCCGGTGCGCGCGCGCAGCGGCGGCAGCTCGAGGTGCAGGATCTTCAGGCGGTACATCAGGTCGCAGCGAAACCGGCCCTGCTGGGTCGCATCGGCGAGCGGCTGGTTGGTGGCGGCGACCAGGCGCACGTTGGTTCGCAGCTCGCGCGAGCTGCCGAGCGGCCGGTAGCGCTGGTCCTGCAGGAAGCGCAGCAGCGCGATCTGCGCCTTCGCGCTGAGCGCGTCGACCTCGTCGAGGAACAGCGTGCCGCCGTTGGCCTCGGCCACCAGGCCGCGACGCGCCAGCTTGGCGTCGGTGAATGCGCCGCGCTCGTGGCCGAACAGCTCGGCCTCGAGCAGGTGGTCGGGCAAGGCGCCGCAGTTGACCGGCACGAACGGGCCGGCGCTGCGCGTGCCCCAGTAGTGGATCGCGCGCGCGGCGAGTTCCTTGCCCGAACCCGTCTCGCCTTCGATCAGCACCGGCGCCTCGCTGCCGGCGACCCGGCGCAACTGCGCCAGCAGCCCCAGAAACGCCGGCGAGGCGCCGACGATTTCGCCGCGCAGATCGTCAACACGGCACTCATCGGCCGGCGACGGGTTCACGTCGCCACCCGGGTGGAGGACGCGGCTCATGGGGGTGGATCCGTTCGATGCCCCACGCACGCGAGTTCTTGGTCTGTGGGGCTGCGGCGGATCGTGTTCCGGGCGCTGCAGGCGCGTCAATACACGTTCTAGGGGCTTGCCGTCGGGGCACGGTAACCGCGTGCAACGGCGACGCCGCGCGCTCAGCGCGACGCGCTCACTTGACGCGCTTGAGCGTGGGACGGCCGCCGGACGGCGGCTCGGGCGGCGTCTCGTCGCTGTCGCCGGACGCGGGGGTGTCGCTGGTCGGCGTGGCGACATCGGCGAGCGCGAGCTTCGGGCCCTTGAGGGCCGCGGCGGGGCCCGTCGCCTCGGCGACGTCGGCGGCCGGCGTGGTGCCGGCGGGCGCGTCGGTGGGCACCGGGAAGGCCATGCCCTGGCCGTTCTCGCGTGCGTAGATCGCGATCACATGGTCCACCGGCACGACGATGTCGCGCGAGCTGCCGCCGAAGCGCGCCTTGAACTCGATGAACTCGTTGCCGAGCTTGAGCGCCGTGGTCGCCTCGAAGCCGATGTTGAGCACGATCTCGTTGTTCTTCACGTACTCGGAGGGCACCTGCACGCTCGCATCGACGAACACCGCCACATAGGGCGTGAAGCCGTTGTCGGTGCACCAGTCGTGCAGCGCCCGGATCAGGTACGGGCGTGTCGACGTGCCGGTGGCGGAAGGTGCGCTCGGTGTACTCATGACGACACCCCGCTCGCCGCGTACGGCGAGCGACCCTCCGAGAGGGTCGGGCCTTGCTTGGGGCGGCCCGGCGCGGCGGCCCGCGAAGAACGGCTTGACACTCGATGGCTCATTCGACTTCGGACACGCTTACTTGCGCATCACCTTTTCCGACGGCGTCAGCGCCTCGATGTAGGCCGGGCGCGAGAAGATGCGCTCGGCATACTTGAGCAGCGGCACTGCGTTCTTCGACATGTCGATGCCGTAGTAGTCCAGGCGCCACAGCAGCGGCGCGATGGCCACGTCGAGCATCGAGAAGTCGTCGCCCAGCATGTACTTGTTCTTCAGGAAGATCGGCGCAAGCTGCGTGAGCCGGTCGCGGATCTGCGAACGCGCGCGCTCGAGCTGCTTGTCGGTGGGCTTGATGCCGCGCGACTCGAGCACGTTGACATGGGCGAACAGCTCCTTCTCGAAGTTGAGCAGGAACAGCCGCACGCGGGCGCGCGCCACCGGGTCGCCGGGCATCAGCTGCGGGTGCGGGAAGCGCTCGTCGATGTACTCGTTGATGATGTGCGACTCGTACAGGATCAGGTCGCGCTCGACCAGGATCGGCACCTCGTTGTACGGGTTCATCAGCGCGATGTCTTCGGGCTTGGCGAACAAGTCGACGTCGCGGATCTCGAAGTCCATGCCCTTTTCGAACAGCACGAAGCGGCAACGGTGCGAATAGGGGCAGGTGGTTCCGGAGTAAAGCACCATCATGAGCGTGGGCTCCTCAAAAAAGGTCAGCAGGTCAAAAAAGCGAGAGCGCAGTGCACGGCCCCGCACGGGGCGCGCCACTGCGCGCAGAGCTCCGCGCCCATCGCGGCGCGCGGCGCCATGAAGATCACTTCACATCTTTCCAGTAGGCGGCGTTAAGCCGCCACGCGATCACGGTAAACACGCCGAGGAACAGCAGCACCCAGACGCCCAGGCGGACGCGAAAGCCCTGCGACGGCTCACCCATCCACTGCAGGAAGGCCACCAGGTCGGCGACGCTCTCGTCGAACTGGCGCGCATCCAGCGTGCCCGGGCTCACCTGCTCGAAGCCGGCGAAGCGGTGCACCGTCTTGGTCTCGTCGTGCGGATCCTTCTCCTCGATCGGCGGCTTGGCCACGCGCTGGCCCTGCAGCTCCCACAGCACGTTGGGCATGCTGACGTTGGGGAACGCGAGGTTGTTCCAGCCGTTCGCCTTGGTGTCGTCGCGGTAGTAGCTGCGCAGGTAGGTGTAGAGGTAATCGGCGCCGCCGCCGCCGGCGCCGGCGCGCGAACGCGCAATCACCGACAGGTCCGGCGGGTTGGTGCCGAACCAATCCTTGGCCTGGCGCGGGTCGATCGACGCCTTCATCACCTCGCCGACCTTCACGCCGGCGAACAGCAGGTTCTTCTTGATCTGCTCTTCGCTCAGGCCGATGTCGCGCATGCGGTTGTAGCGCATGTAGGCCGCACTGTGGCAGTTCAGGCAGTAGTTGACGAACAGCTTGGCACCGTGCTGCAGCGCGGCCACGTCGGAGACTTTCTCGGCGGGGAAGCGGTCCAGCGGGATCGTGCCTTCGCTGGCCGCCGCGCCCGTGACGAAGCCGACCGACACCAGCAGCGAAAGGATGAGTTTTTTCATTCTGAGTCTCCGGCGTCAGTGGGCGGCGAAGGTCACCCGCTCGGGCACCGGCTTGAATTCGCCCAGCCGGCTCCACCACGGCATCAGCAGGAAGAAGCCGAAGTACAGCAGCGTGCCGACCTGCGACACATAGTTGCCGGCGGCCGATGGCGGCTGCGCGCCGAGGTAGCCGAGCACCAGGAAGAAGAACACGAACACCGCGTAGACGTACTTGTGCCAGCTCGGGCGGTAGCGGATCGACTTGACCGGGCTGTGGTCGAGCCAGGGCAGGAAGAACAGGATCACGACCGCGCCGCCCATCACGACGACGCCCCAGAACTTGGCGTCGAAGGTTTTCAGCAGGGCGATCGCGACGGCCGCGCCGACGACCAGGGCGATCTTGCCGACGCTGCCGAAGCGGCCCTTGACGACGCCCAGCACCGCCGCCACCGCAACGATGCCGGACAGCACGTTGATCATCAGGTCGGTCGTGGCGCGCAACATCGAGTAGTACGGCGTGAAGTACCACACCGGGGCGATGTGCGCCGGCGTCTTCAGCGGGTCGGCCGGGATGAAGTTGTTGTATTCGAGGAAGTAGCCGCCAAGCTCGGGCGCAAAGAAGATGATCGCGCTGAAGATCATCAGGAACACGCTGACACCGTAGATGTCGTGCACCGTGTAGTAGGGGTGGAAGGGAATGCCGTCGAGCGGGTTGCCGTTGGCGTCCTTCTTGGCCTTGATCTCGACGCCGTCGGGGTTGTTCGAGCCCACCTCGTGCAGCGCGATGATGTGCGCCACCACCAGGCCCAGCAGCACCAGCGGCACGGCGATCACGTGGAAGCTGAAGAAGCGGTTCAGGGTGGCGTCGCCGACCACGTAGTCGCCGCGGATCAGCAGCGCCAGGTCGGGGCCGATGAAGGGCACGGCGGCGAACAGGTTGATGATCACCTGCGCGCCCCAGTAGCTCATCTGGCCCCAGGGCAGCAGGTAGCCCATGAAGGCCTCGGCCATCAGGCACAGGAAGATCGCGCAGCCGAAGATCCACACCAGCTCGCGCGGCTTGCGGTAGCTGCCGTACAGCAGTCCGCGGAACATGTGCAGGTAGACGACGATGAAAAAGGCGCTGGCGCCGGTGGAGTGCATGTAGCGGATCAGCCAGCCCCAGGGCACGTCGCGCATGATGTACTCGACCGACGCGAAGGCCAGCCCCGCATCGGGCTTGTAGTGCATCGTCAGGAAGATGCCGGTGACGATCTGCATCACCAGCACCACCAGCGACAGCGAGCCGAAGATGTACCAGAAGTTGAAGTTCTTCGGCGCGTAGTACTGGCCCACATGCTCGTTCCACAGCTGGGTGGCCGGGAAGCGGTTGTCGACCCAGGTCATGAACTTCTGGGCGCGGGTCGCGTTGGCGGGGGCTTCTTTGAATTCAGCCATGTTGTGTTCTCGTCAAGGAACTTGAAACGAAGGCGCTCAGCCGCGCCTCTCAAGCCACGCCCGAGGATCCGGCTCTGCGGGGGCGACGGGCGGCGCCCAAGGGCCACGAAGGGGCCCCTTCGTGGCCCTTGGGCAGGAGCGAAGCGACTGGGGGGCCGTCATCTCAGGCCTTCTTGTCCTCACCGATGATCAGCCGGCTGTCGGACAGGTACATGTGCGGCGGCACCTCGAGGTTGTCGGGCGCGGGCACGTTCTTGTAGACGCGGCCGGCCATGTCGAAGGTCGAGCCATGGCAGGGGCAGAGGAAGCCGCCGGCCCAATCGTCGGGCAGCGAGGGCTGGGCGCCGGGCTGGAACTTGTCGCTCGGCGAGCAGCCCAGGTGCGAGCAGATGCCCACCGCGACCAGGAGCTCCGGCTTGATCGAGCGGTGCTCGTTGCGCGCGTAGGGCGGGGTGAGCTCGTCGGGCTTGCGCTCGGATTTCGGGTCGGCCAGCAGCGGGTCGACCTTGGACAGCGAAGCGAGTTGTTCGGGGGTGCGCCGCACGATCCAGACCGGCTTGCCGCGCCATTCGATGGTGAGCTTCTCACCCGGCTTCAAGGCGCTGATGTCGACTTCGACCGGGGCGCCGGCGGCACGCGCGCGCTCGGACGGCTCGAAGGAGGCGACAAACGGAACGGCCACCGCGACACTGCCCACCACGCCGGCGCAACCCGACGCGATGAGCCAGGTGCGCTTGCCGTTATCGACTGGCTGGTCACTCATGGGGATCCTCGAAAGAGACTTTTCTACTCAGGGGCAACCCGCAATTCTAGCGGACGCGTCAAGGGGGTCCGGCCGGTTTGACTCGATCGGGCCACAGCGAATACGCTCGGTCGCCGCGCCGCACGCCGGATCGCCGGGGCGGCCATTCACGCACGACAAGGAGCGCCAACCATGGGTTTCGCCAGCGAGTTCAAGCAGTTCGCGATGAAGGGCAACGTCGTCGACCTCGCGGTCGGCGTGATCATCGGCGGCGCATTCGGAAAGATCGTCGACTCGGTCGTCGGCGACCTCATCCTGCCGATCGTCGGACGCATCTTCGGCGGGCTCGATTTCGCGAGCTACTACCTCCCGCTCGCCGGCCAGCCGCTGGGCCTGCCGCTGGCCGAGGCGAAGAAGGCCGGCGCGGTGTTCGCCTATGGCAGCTTCATCACCGTGGCGATCAACTTCATCATCCTCGCGTTCATCATTTTCCTGATGGTCAAGCAGATGAACCGGCTGAAGGGCGAGGCGCCGCCCGCCGCGCCGGCGCCACCCCCGGAGGACGTTCTGTTGTTGCGCGAAATCCGCGATTCGCTGAAGAAGTAGCCGGCTTGCCCCCTTTCTCCGGCGCGAACGGGTCGGGTTTGGGCCCATACTTCATCGCCGGGAGAATCAGCACCCGGGTAAGGTATGCGGCCGTTTTCTCGATGAACCCGACCGATCTGCGATTGCCAGCCGCCCTCGAGGCGGCTATTGGCCATGTCAAGGCGACCGTGTCGTCGGTGGCTGAGCGCGTTGCCCAGGGTTTGAGCACCCAGGCCCAGTCGTCGGCGCGCGCCGGCGAGCGCGAGCTGCTGCTCGCCACGCAGATCGAGATGCGGCGCAAGATCAACGCGTTCCAGCTGGCGTTCTCGAAGGCGCTGACCGACAAGGTGCAGCAAGAGGTCGCGCCGCGCTCGGGGTCGCGCCGCATGCCGGCGGCCACCGACTGGCAGTCGCTGACGCTCGTCGAAGACCACGAGTTCGACGACCGCATGGTCTCCGACCGCATCGGCCAGCAGATCGCCCACGCCTGCGAGTGGGAGCTGCGCGAGGTCGCCGCCTACATGGGCGCGGTGCTCGCGATCGGGCGAGCCGACGAAGAGCGCAACCCGTTGCGCGCCGAGGTGCTGGGCACCGCGCTGTACCGGGCCGCCCAGTCTGTGACCGACGACGCCGAGGGGCGCAAGCTGCTCGCGCGCGAGCTCGGCCAGGCGATGGCGCAGGCGATGCCCGAGTGCTACCGCGCCATCGTCAACGAGCTGCAGCGGCGCAACGTGCAGCCGGTGGGCCTGACGGTGAAGACGGTCGAGGGCCCGGGCAACACCCTGCCCGGCGTCCATTCAGGCTACATGAGCATTCGCGACGACCCGCATTCGTTGCGAACCCAGCCCAGCGATTTCTTCGGCTCGTCGACCGGCAGCGATTTCACCGGCACCCGCCCGGCAGCCCGCAGCGCAGCGCACTCGTTGGGCGACGGCTCCCCGACCCAGCCGGCGACCTTCGGCGGCGGCCTGGCCGGCGCCGACGCGCGCGCCGCCAGCGAGGCCGACGCCCACCTGATGGCGCTGCTGCGCCGACTGACTTTCCTCGCCAGCCGCCCCGGCGGGCTGGACGCCGGCGCGTCGGGCCCTTCGACCGGCGGCTACGGCGCCTCGTCCGGGCGCGGCGGCAGCGCACCGATGGGCCTGCAAGGCGGCAACGCCGGCGCGAGCTACAGCGAAGGCCTGACCGGCCTGATGGCGGTGAACCTGATCCGCGCCCACCGCGAAGAGCTGATGCAGGCGTCGCCGGGCAAGCTCGATCACATGGTGATCGACGTGGTGGGCAGCCTGTTCGACCAGATCCTGTCCGACCCGCGGGTGCCGCCGCAGATGGCGCGCCAGATCGCGCGGCTTCAGTTGCCGGTGCTGCGCGTCGCGCTGGTCGATTCGAGCTTCTTCTCCTCGCGCCGCCATCCGGTGCGCCGCTTCGTCAACCGCATCGCCTCGCTCGCCTGCGCCTTCGACGAGTACGACGAC
Organism: Piscinibacter sp.; assembly: GCA_036507085.1. Taxonomy (GTDB): domain Bacteria; phylum Pseudomonadota; class Gammaproteobacteria; order Burkholderiales; family Burkholderiaceae_C; genus Albitalea. The sequence goes on from DASXQQ010000388.1 coordinate 20,575, forward strand.
GGTCCGGGCAAGCAGTTTCTCGACCGGGTGCGCGAGCTGGTGCAGGAGATCGTCGAAGGCGACTTCGACCAGGTCGAGCTCTACAACTCCAAGCTGAGCGCGCTCGAAAACTTCATCGCCGGGCAGACCGAGGAAGACGCGAAAACCAGCGCCGCGGCCACGGTGCTCGAGACCAAGGAGTCCGAGCTGCGCGTGCAGCAGCGCTACATGCTGCAGCTGAATTCGGCGCTCGCCAGCATCACCATGCCACAGTACCTGCGCGACTTCGTGTCGCAGGTCTGGAGCCAGGCACTGGTCAGCGCGGGCCGCCGCGGCGACGCCGAGATGGCCAAGCGCTTCAAGCAGGTCGGGCGCGACCTGGTGATGAGCGTGCAGCCCAAGGGCTCACCGATGCTGCGCAAGCGCTTCCTGATGCAGCTGCCCACGCTGATGAAGGACCTGAATGAGGGGATGAAGCTGATCGGCTGGCCCGACGCCGCGCAGAAGGGTTTCTTCGCCAAGCTGCTGCCGTCGCACGCGGAGTCGCTGAAGGCACCGCCGCTGAGCGAACTCGACCACAACCTGCTGGCCAAGCAGCTCGAGGGCATTTTCAACGTGCCGATCCCGCGCGCCGACCAGATCTCCCGCGCCGAGCCGGTGGAGCTCGAATCGCAGGAGATCGAGCAGCGCTTCTCGCCCGACGAAGCGCAGCGCGTCGGTCTGGTCGAGGAGAGCGCGGTCGACTGGTCGGGCGAGGTCGACATCGACCTGGGCGGCGACCTGGCCCAGGAAGCGCAGGACACGACCGACAGCGCGCCGGTCGACCTCGACCTCGGGATCGACATCAACCTCGACCTCGTCGCCGCCGACCCGGCCGAGCCGTCGCACGGCCCGCGCCTGATCGACCACATCCGCCTCGGCTTCGCCTACCAGATGCTGCTGAAGGACCAGTGGCAGAAGGTTCGTCTGAGCTACGTCAGTCCGGGGCGCAGCTTCTTCGTCTTCACCCGCGGGCGCAAGCACCAGGAGACGATCTCGCTGACCGCCCGCATGCTCGCGCGCATGTGCGAGACCAACCGCATGCGCGCGGTCGAGCACGCCTACCTGATGGAGCGCGCCACGGCGCGGGCACGCAAGCAGCTGGCAGCGCTGAAGATCGGCGCGTCGGCGCAGCACTGACGCGCGGCGTTTCACTCCGCCGCGAGGCCGCGGGCCATGCGCACCGCCGCGGCGAGACTGGCCGGATTGGCCTGCCCGGTCCCCGCGATGTCGAATGCCGTGCCGTGGTCGGGGCTGGTGCGAACGAACGGCAGCCCGAGCGTGACGTTCACCCCGTGCTCGACGCCGAGGTACTTGACCGGAATCAGGCCGTGGTCGTGCGTCATCGCGACGACGATGTCGAACTCGCCCGGGTGGCCGGCGCTGTGGCGAGCCCGCATGAAGACGGTGTCGGGCGCGAACGGCCCGCGCGCGTCGATGCCTTCGGCGCGCGCCGCCGCGATGGCCGGCGCGATGATCCTCAGCTCTTCGTCGCCGAACAGGCCGCCCTCGCCGGCGTGCGGGTTCAAGCCCGCCACCGCGATGCGCGGCGTGGGCTGGCCCCAGCGCGCGGCGGCGGCATGGGCGATGCGCAGGGTCTCGAGCACCGCATCGAAAGTGACCGCGTCGATCGCGCGGCGCAGCGACAGATGGATCGTCACCAGCACCGTGCGCAGCTCGTCGTTGGCGAGCATCATGCGCACCGCCGGCACGCGGCCATCCGTGCTCGCCAGCGCCTGCAGCATCTCGGTGTGGCCGGGAAAGGTGACACCGGCCGCCGCCAGCGCCTCCTTGTGAATCGGTGCGGTGACGACGCCGGCGACCTCGCCGCGCAGCGCCAGACCGGCGGCGCGCGCTATGCACGCGGCGGCCGCCGCGCCGCAGCGCGCGTCGACGCGGCCGAGCGGCGCCTGCAGCAGGTCGGGCGGCAGCGCATCGACCTGCAGCACCGGGATGCAGTGCGGCGGTGCAGCCAGCGCATCGGCGGCGTGCTCGACGGTGGCGATGGCGAGCCGACCGCCGGTGAGCGCCGCCGCGCGCCGCAGCACCGCCACATCGCCGACGACCACGCAGTTCGCCGCCGCACCGGCGCGAAACAGCTTGGCGATGATCTCCGGGCCGATGCCGCTCGCATCGCCCTGCGTGATCGCGAGCGGCTTCATCGGCTGTGCCAGGTCCATGCGTTCTCCGGGGGCTCGAGGCCTGCGCGCCATTCGGCCGATAATTGATTCATGCGCAGAACCTGGCTCATTTTCTCCCAAGCGGTCACCGTCGCGGTGGCGGTGCTGTTCGTGGTCGCCACCTTGAAGCCCGACTGGCTGCAGCGGCGCCAGGCCTCGGGGCTGCCCAGCGGGATCTCGATCAACGCGGTGCAGCCGGTGGCGCTCGGCAGTGCCGTCAGCAACCCGGTCAGCAGCTACAGCGCTGCGGCCAAGCGCGCGACGCCGGCGGTGGTGAGCATCATGACCAGCAAGATGCCGGCGCGCAGCCCGCACGCCAACGACCCATGGTTCCAGTTCTTCTTCGGCGACCGCGCACGCCAGTTGCAGGAAGAGCCGCAGATCGGCCTGGGCTCGGGCGTGATCGTCTCGCCCGAAGGCTACCTGCTGACCAACAACCATGTGATCGAAGGCGCCGACGAGATCGAGGTGATGCTCGCCGACGGGCGCAAGGCGCGCGCCAAGCTGGTCGGCGCCGACCCGGACACCGATGTCGCGGTACTGAAGGTCGCGCTCGACCACCTGCCGGCCATCGTCTTCGGCAACACCGATGCGGTTCAGGTCGGCGACGTGGTGCTCGCGATCGGCAACCCCTTCGGCGTCGGCCTGACGGTGACCTCGGGCATCGTCAGCGCGCTCGGGCGCAACCAGCTCGGCATCAACACCTTCGAGAACTTCATCCAGACCGACGCGGCCATCAACCCGGGCAACTCGGGCGGCGCGCTGGTCGACGCCAACGGCAACCTGCTGGGCATCAACACTGCGATCTTCTCGCGCACCGGCGGCAGCCTGGGCATCGGCTTCGCGATTCCGGTGAGCACCGCGCGCCAGGTGATGGAAGGCCTGATCAAGGACGGTCAGGTCACGCGCGGCTGGATCGGGGTCGAGCCGCGCGACCTGACGCCGGAAATCGCCGAGACCTTCAACCTGCCGGTCAAGCAAGGCGTGCTGATCACCGGTGTGCTGCAGGAAGGCCCGGCCAGCGCCGGCGGCATGCGCCCCGGCGACGTGGTGGTGAGGGTGGCCGACACGCCGGTGGCCAACACCTCGCAGCTGCTGACCGCGGTGGCCGCGTTGAAGCCGAAGACCGCTGCGGTGATCGCGGTGCAGCGCGGCGAGAAGTCGCTGGAGCTGAAGGTCACGGTGGCGCAGCGGCCGAAGATGCCAGTGCGCGTCGAGCGCTGACGCGCCCGTTTTTCAGATTGGCGGCGTGTCTTCGCTCGGCGCCTGGGTGTGCTTGATGAAGATCTGCGCCGCCCAGATGCCGATCTCGTAGAGCAGGCACATCGGGATCGCAAGCGCGAGCTGCGAAACCACGTCGGGCGGCGTGATCACCGCGGCGATGATGAACGCCAGCACGATGAAGTAGCTGCGAAAGCCCTTCAGCTTGTCGATGCTGACGAGCCCGATGCGCGCCAGCACCACCACCACGATCGGCACCTCGAACGCCGCGCCGAAGGCGAAGAACATCGTCAGCACGAAGCTGAGGTAGGCCTCGATGTCCGGCGCAGCGGTGATGCTCTTGGGCGCGAAGCTCTGGATGAACGCGAACACCTTCTGGAACACGAAGAAGTAGCAGAACGCGACGCCGACGAAAAAGAGCAGCGTGCTGGAGATCACCAGCGGCAGCACCAGCTTCTTCTCGTGGGTGTACAGCCCCGGCGCGACGAAGGCCCAGACCTGGTACAGCACCACCGGCAGCGCAAGCAGGAATGCGGCCATCAGCGTGATCTTCAGCGGCACGATGAAGGGCGAGATCACGTTCGTGGCGATCAGCTTGGTGCCCGCCGGCAGGCTCGCGACCAGCGGCTGCGCGAGCAGGTCGTACAGGCCGCTCGGCCCGGGCCAGATCGACAGCGCGCCGAAGCAGATGCCGATCGCGATCAGTGCGCGGATCAGCCGGTCGCGCAGCTCGACCAGGTGCGACACGAAAGGCTGCTCGGTGCCCTCGAGCTCATCCGGGCGGGGTTCGTTAGCACTCATGCGGGATCAGGCCGGAAAACGCGGCGGCCGAAAACGCGCCACCCGCGCCGCGCCCGACTGCGCGCGCACGCGGATGCCGTGGCGCTGCTTGTACCACTGCGGCGTGGCGCCACGCTTCAAGCGCCAGTTCTTCTTCGGGTGCTTGTAGGCGGGCGGCAGCGGACTCAGGCCGCTGCTGAGCGACGGCGCCAACGGCTCCGTGCCACCCCAGGTTTGGTTCAGCTCGGCCGTGGTCTGGTGGATCTCGTTCGCGACATTGCGCTCGACGTCGTGCGCCGCGTCCTCGAACTGGGTCTTCATCTTCTTGAGCTCTTCCAGCTCGATCGAGCGGTTGACCTCGGCCTTCACCTCGGCCACGTAGCGCTGGGCCTTGCCCAGGAGGTGGCCGACGGTGCGCGCGACCCGGGGCAGGCGCTCCGGGCCGATGACGATCAGCGCCACCGCGCCGATCAGCGCGATCTTGTCGATGCCGAAGTCGATCATGCGATGCGGCGCTCACGCTCGCGGCGAGCGCGCGTTCCCATCAGGACTTGGTCTTCGCCTCGACGTCCACCGTGTTCGCATCGGTGGTCGTCTTCTGCGCCGTCACCTGCTGCGGCGGCGGGGCCGGCGGTTCGGCGCTTTGGGCGCCGTCCTTCATGCCGTCCTTGAATCCCTTGACGGCGCCGCCGAGGTCCGAGCCGATGTTCTTCAGCTTCTTGGTTCCGAACACCAGCACCACGATCAACAGCACGATGAGCCAGTGCCAAATGCTTATTGAACCCATGATCTTTCTCCTAACGACGAATATCGAATTTTAGGTCTCAGGCGAGCGCCGGGCCGCCCCAAGGCGCCTGAGTTCCCCTTGGGGGACGGTGCCGAAGGCGCCTAAGGGTCCCATCACGTCAGCCCCGAGCCCAGGGCCGCGGGCCTCCAAACACGTGCATGTGCAGGTGGGGCACTTCCTGCATGCCGTCGGCGCCGGTGTTGATCAGCGTGCGAAAGCCGTTGGTCACGCCCTGCTCGCGCGCCAGTTTCGGCGCCAGCGCGAGCATGCGGCCGAGCATCGCCTCGTGCTTGTCGGGCGAGGTGTCGTACAGCGTGGCGATGTGCGTCTTCGGAACGATCAGCAAGTGCACCGGGGCCCAGGGATGGATGTCGTGGAAGACGATGAGTTCATCGTCTTCGTAGACTTTGCGGCAGGGAACCTGTCCGGCAACGATTTTGCAGAAGATGCAGCTCGGGTCGTGGCTCATGGTCGTTCGCACCCGTCAGGCCGGCATCACCGGCTTGCCCTCGTTGAGCTTGAGCCAGCCCTTGACCACGCGGTAGATCATCCAGACCCAGGTGGCGAACAACACGAAAAAGCCGACCAGCACGAAGATCAGGATGACGCCGACGACGCTCCACAGCAGGCCCCACCAGAAGCTGCGGATCTGCCAGTCGAAATGGCTTTCGTAGAGGGTGCCGCGGGCGTCCTCGCGCTTCACGTAGTTGATGACGATGCCGATGATCGCCGTCACCCCCCACAGGAAGCTGAGCGCCTGCAGCGCGTAGACGACCATCGCGATGTTCTTCAGGCCGGCCAGCTCCTCGGCCGTCTTGCCCGCCGCCGCCGGCTCGCTGGAAACGATGTCAGTCATGGCTTGTCCTCCGTGTCGCGCCGCTGCGCCTTTCTCGAAGCGAACTCCTCGAGCCCCGACAACCCCTCGCGCCGCTCGAGTTCGGCCAGCACGTCGGCCGGCTTGAGGCCGAAGGCACTGAGCGCGAGCATCGAATGGAACCACAGGTCGGCGACTTCGTGGACGAGCTTTTGCGCATCGCCGTCCTTCGCAGCCATCACCGTTTCGGTGGCTTCCTCGCCGATCTTCTTCAGGATCGCGTCGGTGCCCTTGTGGAACAGTCGCGCGACATAGCTCTTGTCGGGGTCGCCGGCCTTGCGCGATTCGATGACGTCGGCCAATCGGGCCAGGGTGTCGTTGCCATTCATGACGACCCCCACGGGCGCGTTGCGCCCTGCCCCCCACGGGGGCGCTCGCCAGTCTTGAGGCGGCTCGGCGACTGGCTCATTTGTAGATGCGCTCCGGGTCCTTCAAGACCGGCTCGACGCTGTGCCAGGCGCCGTCCTTGTACAGCTGGAAAAAGCAGCTGTGGCGGCCGGTGTGGCAGGCGATGCCCGGCGTGTGGCCGAGCTGCTCGACCTTCAGCAGCACCACGTCGTTGTCGCAGTCCAGCCGCAGCTCGTGCACCTTCTGGATGTGGCCCGACTCCTCGCCCTTGTGCCACAGGCGCTGGCGCGAACGGCTGAAGTAGACCGCCTCGCCCAGCTCTGCGGTTCGGGCGAGCGCCTCGCGGTTCATGAAGGCGACCATCAGCACGTCGTTGCTGCCGACCTCCTGCGCGATCGCCGGCACCAGGCCTTGCGGGTCCCACTTGACTTCATCCAACCAGTTCATCGGGGCAGTGTAGCAATCACCCGTGGTGCGTCGCCCCCGCAAACCCACGCTCCTGCGCAAACCATTCGAGCACTGGGATCGTGCCGGGCAGCACCGGCGCCACCGCGACCGGCAGGCTCTGCCAGGCCATCGCCTGCCGCTCGCGCATCTCGAACTCGCCGTCCCAGTCGAACACCTTGCAGAAGTGCAGGCGGACGCGGGCATGCGGGTAGTCGACCAGCTCGGTCTTCCACGGCTGCGCCGCGCCGATGGTGATGCCAAGCTCTTCGTGCAGCTCGCGGCGCAGCGCCTGCTCGACCGACTCGCCGGCCTCGAGCTTGCCGCCGGGGAACTCCCAGTAGCCGGCGTAGACCTTGCCTTCGGGCCGCGACGTGAGCAGGAAGCGATCGTCGCGGTCGATCAGCACACCCACCGCGACGTCGACGGGCAGGCGTTCAGCCGCGCCGCTCACGTCGGATGCCTTCCCGAATAGTCCTTTGCGAACTGGAACGCGACCCGGCCCGAGCGCGACCCGCGTTCGAGCGCCCAGACCAGGCTTTCCTGCCGCGCCGCGGCGATCGCGGCGTCGCCGACACCGAAGCCGCGCAGCCACTGGGCGACGATCGCCAGATATTCGTCCTGGCTGAAGGGATAGAAGCTGACCCACAGGCCAAAGCGTTCCGACAGCGAGATCTTCTCCTCCACCACCTCGCCGGGATGGACCTCGCCGTCTTCCATGTGCTGGTAGCTCAGGTTGTCCTTCATGTACTCGGGCAGGAGGTGACGGCGGTTGCTGGTGGCGTAGATCAGCAGGTTGTCGGTCGCCTGCGCCACCGAACCGTCGAGGATGGACTTCAGCGCCTTGTAGCCCGGCTCGCCTTCGTCGAAGCTCAGGTCGTCGCAGAACACGATGAAGCGCTCCGGCCGCTCGGCGATCAGGTCGACGATGTCGGGCAGGTCGACGAGGTCGGCCTTGTCGACCTCGATCAGGCGCAGCCCCTGCGGCGCGAACTCGTTCAGGCAGGCCTTGATCAGTGAGCTCTTGCCGGTGCCGCGCGCCCCGGTCAGCAGCACGTTGTTGGCGCCGTGGCCGGCCATGAACTGCGCGGTGTTGCGCAGCAGACGCTCCTTTTGCGGCTCGACCTCGCGCAGTTGGTGCAGGCGGATCGTGGCCACATGCTTCACCGGTTCGAGCAGCCCCGAGCCGGCGCGTTTGCGGTAGCGAAACGCCGGCGACGCCACCCAGTCGGGCGGGGCCAGCGGATGCGGAAGAACGGCTTCGAGGCGGTGAACCAGCGCCTCGGCACGCGCGATGAGGGAATCGAAGTCTGCCATCCGCGCAGTTTATGCGGCGGCGCGCTCAGACCTTGACGGCCGATGCGCAGCGGTTCGTCGAGAACCTTAAGCCAGCATCAGGCGCATGGCAGCGTCGAGATGCTCGGTCGGACTGCGCTTGAAGCCCGAGCGCGCATAGCGCTGCAGGCGGCCGACGCTGAACGCCGTCAGCACCGACGCCTGCGCGTTCGCGTCGACGGTCGGGGTGACCGAGCCGTCGGCCTCGGCAGCGATGCGCAGGCTCTGCCGCAGCTGCGACTCGATGCGGTCGAAGAACTGGTTCATGCGCACCAGCAGGCGGTCGTTCTCGAACACCAGCGCGTCGCCGACCATCACCCGCGTCATCCCCGGGTTCTTCTCGCCGAACTGCAGCAGCACGGTGACGACCTTCTGCGCCTGCACCTTGCCGGCGGTCTCGCGCTCGGTGATCTGGTTGGCAAGGGTGAACACGCTTTGCTCGATGAACTCGATCAGCCCCTCGAACATCTGCGCCTTGCTCGCGAAATGGCGGTACAGCGCAGCCTCCGAGACGTCGAGCTTGGCGGCCAGCGCCGCGGTGGTGATGCGCTCGGCGCCGGGCTGCTCGAGCATCGCGGCGAGGGTTTGCAGGATCTGCACCCGGCGCTCGCCGGGCTTGGGCCGCTTGCGCACACCGGCCACGGCCGGAGGGTTCGCGTCCGCGTCGACGGCTGCGGTGTCTTCAGGCTCGATGTCAGGGTTGGAAGTCATCACCACAGCGATCGCAACGTTTGTATCCGCTTGATTCTGGCATACACGTATGCGGGCTTGTGGCAAGGGTGAACACCAACTTCACCGCGCGCGCCGGCAGTGTGAATTGCGCCACGAAGGTAGCGTTGCATCCATGCCGTGCGCATGCCCACGCGACACGCCGAACGCTGGTGGGCGAGCGTGTCCTCGACCAGCACGCAGCGGCTGGGCACGAGCTTGAGCCGCGCCAGCAGGTGGCGGAACATGCGCGCGTCGGGCTTGGGCCGGTGCTCACCGAACATCGTCATGTCCTCGATGCTGATGACGCCGTCGAAACAGCTGGCCAGGCGCAGCGTGTTCAGCACCCGCAGCGCGTAGGCGCGCGGCGCGTTCGTCAAAACGAATTTGCGCCCGGGCAGCCGGCGCAGCGCCGCTCGGTCGTGCGCGCTGGTGCGCAGCCGCGCCTCCAGTCCCGGCAGACGATGGGTCTGCTCCAGGAAATGCGCCGCCTTCACGCCGTGGTGCTTGACCAGGCCGAGCAGCGTCGCGCCGTAGCGGTTCCAGTAGTGCTGGCGCAGCGCCCAGGCCTCGTCGTGCGGCAGCGCCAGATGGGTGGCGATGTAGTCGGTCATCGCCTGGTTGGTCGGACCGAACGCCGCATGCGATGCGTCGTGCAGCGTGTTGTCGAGGTCGAACAGCCAGGTCAGGCGGCGTGACGTCATGGCCCGTGAGTCGTGATTCGTGATCAGCGCCGCATCCACCCGCGAATTCCGGCAAGAACTGCACTCGCTGCGCCGATATTCGCTTCGGCCCCGAGCCCCACCACCTCCAAGGCGCGGACGCAAGAGCGCGACATGAGCCGAGTTACGTCAGTTTTTCGCACAACGCATCCTTGAAACGAAACAGAACCATTGATCTCAGCGCCCGCATGGCGCACGCTTACAGCAGGTTTCAATGTGCGGGAGAACACGAATGCAGAAGTTTGTTCGTTCGGAATCCGGCCCCACGTCTCGGCCATTCTGCCGCCAAGCCCACTGAAGCCTCAGGTGGGACCTCCCATCGTGCATGATCGGCGCCGGCGGTCGGTGCCCACAGAGTTCGCTGCCCTGCGATTTGTCGCCGGCATGCGGGCCCTGCTGGCGGTGCTCGGCAGCATCGGCCTGCTGATCCATCCGGCGTCGCGCGGGCCCCTCGTTCTTCTCGTCTTGCCGCCTTACCTCATCTGGACGGCCGCGCTGTTGTGGAAGACCTTGGGTGGCTGGCCCCTCGCAGGATCCAGGTTGTGGCCCTGGCTGGACGCGGCTGTGCTGCTGGTCGCCGGTCAACTGATGGTGCAGCAGGCGCCGTCGCTCGGCGTGATCATGGTCCTGCCCGTGGTGGCGATGGCCTTGCTGTCCGGCGTGGGTCATGCCACGGGGCTTGCCGTGGCCTGCGCATCGGTCCTGCTGTTGCTGGCCGGTTGGCACCGGGCCATCGGCGCGTTGCCGGCCTTGCCGCTCGGCGTGCCCATCGTCTTGCTCGCGGTCGCACCGACGGTGGCACTGTTGACCCGCCCCAGCCGCGAGCTGCTGCAACGCCAGCAACTGCTGGGCGCGTTCAACGCTCGCCTGGATCCCCGACAGGGCCTGCGCCATCACGTGGACGTGCTGCTCGAGTTGCTGGCAATTCAATTCAAGCTGAGCGTCGCCACCCTCAGCCTGCATGGGCCGGAGCCGCGCATCTTCCAATGGCGCCCGGACACCCGGGCTCAGGTGCTGGATGGGCCGCAGGTGCAGGCTTGGCGGGAGCACCTGGCCGCCCTGCCGCATGACATGGGCTGTGTCTTCACGTCGCGAGGCCCGCGCGGAATGCGCCTCGTCGCGCTGGACGCGCGTCGTGGCGCCCGGGGCCCGATCAACGACAGCGCCAGGCAGGCCTTGCAGGCCCTCGGTGCGCAGACGCTCACGCTGCCGCTGGTGAGTTATGGGCAGGCGTCTGGCCATCTTTGCCTGTACCGCGCGGAACCCGCCTTCAGCGCCGCCGACGTGCAATGGCTGCACGAGGTGATGCGCGAGACGCTGCCGCTGCTCGAGCGCAGCGACTTGCTGGAGCAGCTTCAGCGCGAAACGGCCGCGCACGAACGGGAGCGCATCGGGCGTGACCTGCACGACAGCGCGGTACAGCCTTACCTCGGCCTGAAGTACGGGCTCGAGGCCCTGGCTCGCAGAGCCGGGCTGGACAACCCGATCCGTCCCAACATCGACCAGTTGCTCGTACTCACCACGGAAGAACTGCAGACCCTGCGCGACGTGGTCAGCGGCTTGCGCAACGGGCAGGACCCGGCATCCGGCTGCGCATCGCTGGTCGCGTTGCAGCGCCAGGCCGAGCGCTTCCAGGCGCTCTACGGCCTCGAGGTCCATGTGTTCGCGCCACAGGCGCCGCGCCTGCGGGGGGCCGCGGCCAAGGCTGTCTTGCACATGGTCAACGAAGCGCTGACCAACGTTCGCCGGCACACCTCGGCCACAGCGGTCACCGTGTGGCTGGACATGCGTCAGACCGATCTGGTCATGCGCCTGCGCAATGACCTTGGCCGCGGCGAAGCGGCTCCGGCCGATTTCGTGCCGCGGTCGCTCACCGAGCGAGCCACTGAATTCGGGGGTAGCGTCGCAGTCACCCGCGAGCCAGACTTCACCGAGATTGCGATCACGCTGCCCCTGATAGGAGCCATTGGATGAGTTCCATTGCGCACCACGCCCCGCCGACCGCCCACTCCTCGGCACCGCCGATTCGCGTCTTGCTGGTCGACGACCATCCCGTGACGCTTTGGGGCGTGCGCCAGCTTGTCGAGAGCGCCTTCCCCCGAATGATTGTTTCCGGCACCGCGGCCACATGCTGCGAGCTGTTGGGTCACCCCGCCTTGGGGCAAACCGATGTGGTGCTGCTCGACCTCGCCCTGCATGATGGCAAGACGCTGGACTGTGTGCCGCGGCTCGTCGGTGAGAGGGGCTTGAAGGTGGTCGTCCTCACGGGGGACCTCAATCCAAGCCATCACCAGGCCGCCGTCATGCACGGCGCGCGCGGCGTGGTGCTCAAGTCGCACCCTGCCGAGGACGTCCTGCACGCCATCGAGCGTGTCCACGCGGGTGAGGTCTGGCTCGATGGCTCGCTGGTGTCGCTGCTGCTGGGATCCTTGCCCGGCCTGAGCGCGGCGCCGCCGGTACGCAAGGACGAACACGCCCGCCGCATCGACACCCTGACCGCCAAGGAGCGACAGGTGATCGAGGCGGTCGTCGAATACCGCAGTGCCAAGAGCCTGGTCATCGCCGACGCCCTCGGGATGAGCGACCACACCCTGCGCAACCACCTCACCGTCATCTACAGCAAGCTGGGCGTGCACGGAAAGCTCGATCTCTATGCCTACGCCTTGGAGCACGGGCTGGCGCCGCACGCGAACGGTTTGCACGCGTCCACGAAGACCCCCTCGCAATGGGGTGCTCTCAGTCTCGATTGGGGTTCGGCCGCCTGAAGAGGTTGAGAGTTTTTCGTCGTGAGCACCCATCTTCCGTTCGGACTGAGCTTGTCGAAGTCCCGCGACGACCTGCGCGGGCGCTTCGACAAGCTCAGCGCGAACGGGTCTTTGTGCACGCAGCGGAAAAGCTCTCAGCCTCGGAGTTCAGAACAGTTCGGCCTGCGCGTCATTCTTCGCTCGCCGCGGCGGGCGAAACTGCGTCAGGTCGAGTTCCACCCGCGTGCGGTTGAACCCCCAGCGCGCCGCGGCTTTCTCGAAGCGCTGCCGCAGCAACTGCGCCCACACGCCTTCCCCCGTCATGCGCGCACCGAAGCGCGCGTCGTAGTCCTTTCCGCCGCGCATCTCGCGAATGCGTGCCATGACGCGCGCGGCGCGATCGGGGAAGTGCTCATCGAGCCAGCGCTGGAAGATCGGGTTCACCTCCCAGGGCAAGCGCAGCACGATGGAAAACGCCGAGGTCGCGCCGGCGTTTGCTGCCGCCTCGAGGATGCGTTCGAGCTCGGGTTCGTTGATGAACGGGATGACCGGCGACACGCTGACTCCCACCGGCACGCCGGCCTTGGCCAGCGCCTCGACGGTGCGCAGCCGCCGGTGCGGTGCGGCCGCGCGCGGCTCGAGAATGCGCGCGAGCTGGGGATCGAGCGAGGTGATCGACAGGTAGACCGCCGCCAAGCGCTGCGCCGCCATCGGTGCAACGAGGTCGAGGTCGCGCTCGATGCCCGATGACTTGGTGACCAGCGAAAACGGATGCCGGCATTCGGACATCAACTCGATCAGCGAGCGGGTGATTCCCAGCTTGCGCTCGATCGGCTGGTAGGCGTCGGTGGCCGAGCCGATGTTGAGCATCAGCGGTTGGTAGCTCGGGCTCGCGAAGGCCTCGCGCAGCCTTTCGGCCGCGTTGACCTTGGCGATGATCCGGGTCTCGAAATCAAGCCCCGGCGACATGTCGAGGTAGCTGTGGGTCGGCCGCGCGAAGCAATAGACGCAGCCGTGTTCGCAGCCACGGTACGGGTTGACCGAGAGGTCGAAATGCACATCCGGCGAATCGTTGCTCGACAGGATGGACTTGACGCGCTGCTCGATGATCTGCGTGGCCGGCGGCAGGTGCGCTTGCTGCACGTCCTGGTCCAGCGTGCCCCAGCCGTCATCGAAGGTCTCGCTCGCCAGCCGGTGGTAGCGGTGTTCGATGGCCCAGGTGGTGCCGCGGCCCTTCACCGGTTCGGGCAGCGGGCCTTCAGGGATCAGCGGGATCGAGCGCGCATGTCGCATACTGTGAATATATCCAGTATTCACAGGAATGCCAATGGGGCACGGCGACGTGGAGTCGCCGAGGCGAGACGCCGCTCAGTAGTCGCTGCTGCCGGCGCTGCCGGGTGCGAGGTTGTCGAACTTCGTCAACGGCTTCAGGAAGGTCAGCTTGACCGTGCCGGTCGGCCCGTTGCGCTGCTTGCCGATGATGATCTCCGCGACCCCGGGCTCCTTGCAGGCGTCCTTCGTGTAGTACTCGTCGCGGTAGATGAACATGATCACGTCGGCGTCCTGCTCGATCGCGCCCGACTCGCGCAGGTCGCTCATCATCGGGCGCTTGTCGGTGCGCGATTCGACGCTGCGGTTGAGCTGCGACAGCGCGATCACC
>DASXQQ010000389.1:0-14705 GCA_036507085.1 Piscinibacter sp.
ACAAGGCATCCTGATCGTGGAGAACCTCACCGGACTGTCGCGCCTGCACGGCGTGCCGTTCCGCTTTTTCTCCATTCCGCTGAAGGCACGGGATGCGGCAGCCTTCCCTGTCCGTGCTTTTGCAGAGGTGCGTGGATAGCGCAGACCCGGCCCTCACCCCGGCCCTCTCCCGCAAGCGGGAGAGGGAGCGAGTCACGACAAGCACCGATGCGAGCTCAATCAGATCTCGAACCGCACTCCCTGCGCAAGCGGAAGCTTCCCGCTGTAGTTGATGGTGTTCGTCGTTCGGCGCATGTAGCCTTTCCACGCGTCGGAGCCCGATTCGCGGCCACCACCGGTTTCCTTTTCGCCGCCGAACGCACCGCCGATCTCGGCGCCGCTCGTGCCGATGTTGACGTTGGCAATGCCGCAGTCACTGCCCTCTGCGGAGAGGAAAAATTCAGCCTCGTGCATGTCCGACGTGAAGATCGACGACGACAAGCCCTGTGGAACGTCGTTCTGCAGCGCGATCGCATCAGGCAGATCGGAATACTCAAGCACGTAGAGGATGGGTGCGAACGTTTCCTCGCGTACCACCGAAGTCTGGCTCGGCATGCGCACCAGCGCCGGGCGCACGTAGCAGCCCTTGCCGCCTTGCGCCACCTCCACACGTTCGCCGCCGACCACCGTGCCGCCCTCGGCACCTGCGCGCTCCAGGGCTGATTGCATGGCCGCGAACGCGGCCTGGTCGATCAGCGGCCCGACCAGGGTGCCGTCGGCCAACGGGTCGCCGATGCGCACCGTCGCGTACACGCGCACCAGTCGGTCCCACAACGCGTCGATCTGCGAGCGATGAACGATCAGCCGGCGCAAGCTCGTGCAGCGTTGCCCGGCCGTGCCCACGGCCGCGAAGGTGATGGCGCGCACCGCCAGCTCCAGGTTGGAGCTCGGTGCGACGATCATCGCGTTGTTGCCGCCCAGCTCGAGAATGCAGCGGCCGAAGCGCTGGGCCACGGCTTGCGCCACAGCGCGCCCCATGCGCGTACTGCCGGTGGCGCTGACCACGGGCAGGAGCGGCGATGCGGCCAGCGCTTCACCGACATCGCGCGCGCCGATCACGACCTGATGCAGGCTGTCGAATGCGGCATCCGGCAAAAGGTCGGGATGGTCCGCGCGGAAGTCCTTCACGACGCGCTTCAGGATCGCGTCGCAGGCCAGTGCGCACAGCGGCGTCTTTTCAGACGGTTTCCAAATCACCGTGTTGCCGCACACCAGCGCGAGCGCTGCGTTCCACGCCCAGACCGCGACCGGAAAGTTGAATGCCGAGATGACCCCGACCACGCCGATCGGGTGCCAGGTCTCCATCATCCGGTGGCCGGGGCGCTCCGAAGCGATCGTCAAGCCGAACAGCTGGCGAGACAGGCCGACCGCGTAGTCGCAGATGTCGATCATCTCCTGGACTTCACCCAAGCCTTCGGATGCGATCTTGCCGGTCTCCAGCGTGACCAAGGTGCCCAAGGCCCGCTTTTGCTGGCGCAATGCATCGCCCAGCCGGCGCACGAGCTCGCCGCGCACCGGTGCTGGAACCCGCCGCCACTGCTTGAAGGACTCGTGGGCGGCGGCGATCTTGTGCTCCACCTCGTGCGGCATGTGCATGCGCAGCGTCGCAATGGGCTCGCCGTGACAGGGGCTGACAAGCTTCAGCTCCGAGCCCGTGCCGTCCGTCCTGGCTTCGAACTGAAGCGCATCCAGCAGTGCAGAAAGTGTCGTCATCGTGTTCTCCGGGAAGAGGGTTCAGGCTTGTCGCTCGAGGGATTGTTCATTCTCGTTTCTCTTGTGTTTGCGTCAATGAATCGACACGAAAGCATAGGTGCGGTGGGCGTCTCCCGTTCGCACTGAGCTTGTCGAAGTGCCTGCACAGCGGGTGGCGGGGCTCCCTTCGACAGGCTCAGGGCGATCGGAAATACAGGCTCAGCCCGAACGGGGTATGGATGACCACCGAGAGCTTCGGCGGCTCATTCCGGAATCACCGCGCTCGCCTCGATCTCCACCTTGGCGCGGTCCTCGATCAGCGCCTTCACCTCGACCGCCGTCATCGCCGCGTTGTACGAGCCGATGATCTCCCGAAAGGCCTGCCCGACTTCGCGACCCGCCGCCAGGTACTCGCGCTTGTCGGTGACGTACCAGGTCATGCGCACGATGTGCTGCGGCTCGCCGCCGGCCTCGCGCAGCACGTCGACGATGTTCTGCAGCGCCTGCCGCGCCTGCGCGGCGAAGTCGTCGCTCGCGAAGCGGCCCTGCCCGTCCCAGCCGATCATGCCGGCGATGAAGACCTGGCGACCGCTCGCGACCACGCCGTTGGCATAGCCCTTGGGCCGCGGCCAGCCTGGAGGAAGCAGCACTTGATTCGTCATGTGCGCACCTCCTTCAGCAACTCGCGCGCGATGATCAACTGCTGGACCTCGGTCGCGCCCTCGTAGATGCGCAGCGCGCGGATCTCGCGGTAGAGGCGCTCGACCGGTTGCTCGCTGACCACGCCCTGCCCGCCCCACATCTGCAGCGCGGCGTCGATGACCTGCTGGGCACCCTCGGTGGCGACCATCTTGGCCATCGCGGCCTCGCGGGTCACCGGCCGGCCGAGGTCGCGCTGCCAGGCGGCGCGATAGGTCAGCAGTGCGGCGCTGTCGATCGTGGTTGCCATCTGCGCGAGCTTGGCCTGCGTCAGCTGGAAGTCCGCCAGCGTCTGGTTGAACATGCGGCGCGTGGTCGCGCGGTGCAGCGCCTCGTCGAGCGCGCGCCGCGCGAAGCCGAGCGCGGCCGCGGCCACCGAGCTGCGGAACACGTCGAGCGTTCGCATCGCGATCTTGAAGCCCTCGCCGGCGTCGCCGATGCGCTGCGCGAGCGGGATGCGGCAGTTCGTGAAGCGCAAGCGCGCCAGCGGGTGCGGCGCGATCACGGCGATGCGCTCGGCGATGTCGAAGCCCGGCGTGCCCGCGTCGACGATGAAGGCCGAGATGCCGCGCGAGCCCGGCGCCTCGCCGCTGCGCGCGAACACCACATAGAAGTCGGCGATACCGCCGTTGGATATCCACGTCTTCTCGCCATCGAGCACGACGTGGTCACCGTCGGTTCGCGCGGCACACGCCATCGCCGCGACGTCGGAGCCGGCCTCGGGCTCGGACAGCGCAAACGCGGCGATCGCGTCGCCGCGTGCCACGCGCGTGAGGTAGCGCTCCTTCTGCGCCGCCGTGCCGGCGAGGCTGATCGCCCCCGAGCCCAGTCCCTGCATCGCGAAGGCGAAGTCCGCGAGCCCCGACTGGCGCGCCAGGGTTTCGCGAATGAGGCAGATCGCTCGGGTGTCGATCGCATCGGCCGCGCCACCATGGGCGACGCCGCCCACCGCGTGGCGCAGCCAGCCGGCGTCGCCCAGCGTTCGCACCAGCGCCTTGCACTCCGCATCGACGTCGCGGCCGTGAGCGTGCGCGACGTGCTGCGCGGCCCAGGCGTCGAGCTCACGCGCGAGCACACGATGCTTGTCGTCGAAGAACGGCCAGTCGAGGTGGCTCAAGTTGTCCATGCTCAGTTGCCCTCGAAGTGCGGCTTCTGTTTCGCGACGAACGCGCGGTAGGCGCGCGAGAAATCCTCGGTCAGCATGCAGATCGCCTGCGCCTGCGCCTCGGCCTCGATCGCCTGCTCGATCGTCATCGCCCACTCCTGATGCAGCATGGTTTTGGTGATGCCGTTGGCGAAGGTCGGCCCGGCGGCGAGCGCCCGTGCCGTGGCCATCGCCTCGTCGTGCAGGGCCTCGGGCGTGCACAGGCGGTTCAACCAGCCCCAGCGCTCGCCCTCTTCGCCGCCGAGCGCGCGGCCGGTGTAGAGCAGCTCGCTCGCGCGGCCCTGGCCGATCAGGCGCGGCAGGATCGCGCAGGCCCCCATGTCGCAGCCGGCCAGGCCGACGCGGTTGAAGAGGAACGCGGTCTTGCTGCGCGCCGTGCCCAGGCGCAAGTCGGAAGCCATCGCGATGATCGCGCCCGCGCCGGCGCACACGCCGTCGATCGCCGCGACGATGGGCTGCGGGCAGGCGCGCATCGCCTTGACCAGGTCGCCGGTCATGCGGGTGAACATCAGCAGCTCCGGCGCCTTCAGCTTGACCAGCGGACCGATGATCTCGTGCACGTCGCCGCCGGAGCAGAAGTTGTCGCCGGCACCTTCGATCGCGACGACGGTCACGTCGTCGGCGTATTTGAGCCGGCCGAACAGGTCGCGCAGCTCGGCGTAGGAGTCGAAGGTCAGGGGGTTCTTGCGTTCGGGCCGGTTCAGGGTCAGCGTCGCGACGCCGTCGCTCACCTGCCATTTGAAGTGCGTGGCGATGTAATCGGCGGCCGGATGGCGGTTGCCTGCCAGCAGGCTCGGGTCGACGCGCGGCGCGTGGTCGGTGCTCATCGTTTGTCCTCGGATAGGGGTTGGTTGCCGACCAGCTGCACCCGCAGCTCGCCCAGTTGCGCATACAGCTGCTTGACCGCGCCGTCGTCGAGCCGGCCGAACAGTTCGAGGATCCAGCCCTCGTGCTCGCGCGCCATCGCCTCGAAGCCGCGCCGGCCCTTCGGCGTGAGGCGCACGATCCAGGCGCGCCGGTCGGTCGGGCTGCCTTCGCGCGCGACCAGCCCGTCGCGCTCGAGGTCGTCGGTGAGGCCGGTGACGTTGCCGCCGGTCACCATCAGGTAGCGCGACAGCTCGCGCATCTTCAGCCCGTCGCGATAGCGGTACAGCTGCGCCATGTAGTCGAAGCGCGCGAGGGTGATGCCGAAGCGCACCCGCAGCCGCCGCCGTATCTCGGCTTCGACCTGGGTCGTGCAGGCGAGCATGCGCAGCCACAACTTGAGCTTGACGTGGTCGCCGCTGTCCGCGCGGGCTTCGGGGCCGAGTTCCCGTGCCTCGCGCAGCAGGGCATGGGACGCGTCGTTGTGTTTCATGACACCTGAATCATTTACTCCTAAAGCATCTTAATCGACCCAGGCGGTCGCATGCAAGCGGGCAATGCCGGCGCGCTACACGACGCGGAAGTTCTTGAACTGCCACGGGTCGTCGCGGTCGAGGTCTTCGTCGAACAGCCAGGCGCGGCCGGCCAGCGGCGTCCAGTCGGTGTAGGCGCCGACCACGTCGCCGAGGTAGGGCCGGCACAGCGCGAGGATCTCTTCGAACGGCAGGTCGTCGGGCTCGACCACGTCGCGCGCCGGGTTGCGCATGGCCCAGATCGCCGCGGCCATCACCGGCGCGGTGACCTGCAGGCTGGTCGCGCTGTTGTACGGGCACAGCCGCCGCGTCTGCTCGATCGACAGCTGCGAGCCATACCAATAGGCGCCTTTCGCATGGCCCATCAGCAGCACGCCGAGTTCGTCGATGCCGGAGACGATCTCGTCCTTCAGCACGCGCTTGCGCTCCTGCAATCGCCAGTTGCGGCCGGCCAGTTCGTGCAGCGACAGCACGGCGTCGTCGCACGGGTGGTACGCGTAGTGGACTGTCGGCCGGTATTCGGGGTTGTCGCAATCGCCGAGCGTCAGGTGGTCGGCGATCGAGATCGACTCGGCGTGCGTGATCAGAAAGCCGTGGAACGGCCCGGCGAGCGGCGCCCAGCTGCGCACCCGGGTGCTCGCGCCGGGGCGATTCAGGTAGATCGCGGCTTGCGACCCCCGCTCGTGGCGCCCGGCGTCGACGGGGAAGTGCCGCTCATGCGTGCCCCAGCCCAGTTCGCTCGGCTGGAAACCTTCGTCGACGAAGGCGTCGACCGACCAGGTGTTGACGAACTCGCCGAGTCGCTTGCGTGTCTTGCCGACCTGCGTGTCGCGCTCGGCGATGTGGATCACCTTCACGCCCAGCACCTGCGCGAGACGCGCCCAGTCGGCGCGGGTGTGCGGCGTCGGCACCTCGGCGCCGGTGTCGGCCGCCACGTCGAGCAGCGCCTGCTTCACGAGGTGCGAGACCAAGCCCGGGTTGGCGCCGTGGGTCAGCACCGCCGTCGGCCCGCTGCGGCCGGGCCGGCGCAGCGCGAGCGCCGCCTCGCGCAGCGCATAGTTGGTTCGCATCGCCGTGGGCAGCGACGGATCGACGTAACCGCCTTCCCACGGCTCGATGCAGGTGTCGAGGTAGAGCGCGCCCTTCTCGCGGCACAGCTCGATCAGCGCGGCGCTGCTCACGTCGACCGACAGGTTGAGCAGGAAATCGCGTTGCGCAAGACGCGGCTCGAGCCAAGGCTTGTAGTTGTCGGGCATCATCGGCATGACCTCGCAGGCGACGCCGTACTCGCGCGCCACCGAGAGCCCTTCGTCGTCGGCCGCAATGATCTGGATCTGCTGCGGCTGCATCTCGATGTGGCGCAGCAGCAGCGGCAACACGCCCTGCCCGACGGTGCCGAAGCCGACCATCACCAGGCGTCCCTTGAACGCGTGTTCTTTGCGGAACTCGACCATCGATGCCTCGCTCAACGCGCGTGCCCGGCGAGCAACCGGCGTGCCCGACCCCGATTGTGCGCGGCCACCACTTGTTGACAGAATCGCCGGCATGGAGTTCAAGGACTATTACGCCGCCCTCGGCATCGAGCGAACGGCCACCCAGGACGAGATCAAGCGCGCATACCGAAAGCTCGCGCGCAAGTACCACCCGGACGTCAGCAAGGAGCCCGACGCCGAGGCGCGCTTCAAGGATGTGTCCGAAGCCTACGAGGCGCTCGGCGACGTCGAGAAGCGCGCCGCCTACGACGAGCTCGGCAAGCAATGGACGGGCGGGCGGGAGTTCCGCCCGCCGCCGAACTGGGACGCCGGCTTCGAGTTCCGCGGCGCCGACTCCGGCGAGACCGGCGACTTCGGCCACAGCGACTTCTTCGAGGCCTTGTTCGGTCACCGCGCCGGGCGCGGCCGCCCACGCCCGGGCCCCATGCACGCCGCGGGCGAGGACCACCACGCGAAGGTGCTGATCGACCTCGAGGACGCCTACCGCGGCGCGCGGCGCAGCCTCTCGCTGCGCCTGCCCGCGGTCGACGCGAACGGCCACGTGACACTGCAGGAGCGCCAGCTCGACGTCAGCATCCCGCGTGGCATTCGCGAAGGCCAGCACCTGCGGCTGGCCGGCCAGGGCGGCCCCGGCCTCGGCGGCGGGCCGGCCGGCGACCTGTACCTCGAAATCGCGTTCAAGTCGCACCCGCGGTTCCGCGTCGACGGCCGCGATGTGTACGTCGATCTGTCGGTGGCGCCGTGGGAAGCCGCGCTCGGCGCCACCGTCACCGCCCGAACGCCCGACAGCACCGTCGAATTGACGGTGCCGCGCGGGTCGGCCGCTGGCCAGCGCTTGCGACTGAAGGGCAAGGGCTTGCCCGGCAACCCGCCGGGCGACCTCTATGCGGTGCTCGCCATCGCGCTGCCGCCGGCCGATACAGCGGCCGCGCAAGAGGCGTATCGGGCGATGGCGCGCGCGTTCAAGTTCAATCCACGTGCTTCTTCGGAGGTGTGACTCCATGTCCGACACCCTGGTTCATCACGGCAGCGTCGTCGAGGAGGAGCTCCAGCTGACGCTCGTCGGCCTGTGCCATGCCTGCCGCACGAGCAGCGAACAGGTGGTGGCGCTGGTCGAAGAAGGTGTGCTCGAGCCGGCCGGCCGCGCTCCGCACGAGTGGCAGTTCAGCGGTCCCGCGCTGCGGCGCGCACGCGCGGCGTTGCGCCTCGGCCGCGACCTGCAGCTCAACGCCGCCGGCGTGGCGCTCGCGCTCGACCTGCTCGACGAGATCGAGACCCTGCGCTCACGCTTGCGCCGCGCCGGGCGCGGCTGAGATGTCGGCCCCCACGTCGCTTCGCTCCTGCCCCCGAGGGGGCTGAGCCCGGACATGGATCGTCCAGTGGACGATCCGTGCCTGGCGAAGGGGCGTGGCTGTTGCCACGCCGCGGCCTGCAAGGCCTCAGCCGCCTTGAGGCGGCTCGGCGCCGGCTGAGATGTCGGCCCCCACGTCGCTTCGCTCCTGCCCCCCGAGGGGGTGCTCAGCCGCCTTGAGGCGGCTCGGCGCCGGCTGAACCGCTCAGCTCAGCGGCCGCAGCGCCTGGTCGACCCGGCGGGTCAGCTCGCGCTGGTCGAAGCTCGTCAGGTCGGTGGCGCTGGCCGTTCCCAGCGCCTTCATCGCCTGCTCGCTCAGATGCGACTTGATCTCGCCGAGGAAGGGGTTCGACGCGAAGATCGCGAGCGCTTCGCAGTGGTGCGCGGCGATGCCGTCGTTCAGAACCTTCGCCAGCTCGCGGGCGAAGTTGTCATGCTCCTTGGTTCGCGCGTCGGTGCGCGGTGAGTAGGTGCCGCTGCCGCGGCCGTGACCCATCGATTCGTGCCCGCCCCGGTCGTCACCGAGCTCGATGCCCTTGGCGCGGCCCAGCGGGTCCTCGTACCGCGCCAGCAGGTTCAACTTGGGCTTGCCGTGAACGCTTTCGAAACAGAACCCTTTCGATGCATTGGCGATCAGAATCCAGGTGGGTTTTGGCGTGTGTTTCATGGGTCGCTTTCTTCGCCGTCAGGGAGCATCCTTCTCGACAACCATAGAACACGGCGCTGGCGATTGCCATCGCCGACGAAATCAGCGGCCGATGCCCGCACCGCCGCTGTGGACGTGGATTGCATTTCTTGCCTCGTGCGGACACGCTGACGCCCATTCCATTGCCCCGGGGAGCATTCTTGAAGGCGAGCTGGTTCGGTCGGTGGGTCTACTGGTGGGCCGGTGATTCGGTCGCCCGCGACCTGCGTACGCCCGCCGGCCCCGAAGACGCGCCGCTGCGTGCGGAGCTCTTCACCGCCGACCAGATGGCGCAGCACGGCAAGAACCTGGCCGCCGCGCATGAGCTGACCAGCGCGCGCGCCCCCGACCGGCTGCTGGCGCGCCTGGCATCGAACGAGAAGGTGCTCGTCGAGGTTTGCGCGCTGCTCGCGCGCAACGCCGAATCGAACCGCCGCGTCACCCCGGCCGGCGAATGGCTGCTCGACAACTTCTACCTCATCGAAGAAGAGATCCGCACCGCCAAGCGCCACCTGCCGGCGCGCTACAGCCGCGAGCTGCCGCGGCTGCGCAGCGGGCCGTCGGCCGGCTTGCCGCGGGTCTACGACCTCGCGCTGCAGACCGTCTCGCACGGCGACGGGCGGCTCGGGCGCGGCACGCTGTCGCGCTTCGTCGCGTCGTACCAGACCGAGAAGGTCTTGCAGCTGGGCGAGCTGTGGGCGATCCCGATCATGCTGCGGCTCGCGCTGATCGAGAACCTGCGCCGCGTCGGCGCGCTCATCGCCGCCGGCCGCAACGAACGCAACCTGGCCGATACCTGGGCCGACAAGATGCTCGACGTGGCCGAGAAGGACCCGAAGGGCCTGATCCTCGTCATTGCCGACATGGCGCGCTCCGACCCGCCGATGACGAGTTCCTTCGTTGCCGAGCTGGCGCGCCGCCTGCAAGGCCGCAGCGCGGCGCTCGCACTGCCGCTGACCTGGATCGAGCAGCGGCTGGCGGAATCGAACGAGAGCATCGAGCAGCTGGTGCAGACCGAGGCGCAGTACCAGGCCACCGCCCAGGTCTCGGTGAGCAACAGCATCGGCAGCCTGCGCCTGCTCGGCTCGATGGACTGGCGCGAGTTCGTCGAGACGCTGAGCGTGGTCGAACAGACGCTGCGCGAGGATCCGGCCGACGTCTACGCGCGGATGGACTTCGCCACCCGCGACAACTACCGCCACGCAGTCGAGAAGATGGCCAAGTCCAGCGCGCTGTCGGAGGTCGAGCTCGCGCGGGTCGCGGTGCGGCTGGCCGGCGACTCAGCCGCCCGCGGTACCGGCGACGACCCGCGGCGTGCGCACGTCGGCCACTACCTGATCGGCACCGGCCAGGGCGAGCTCGAACAGGCGGCGCGCGTGCGCATCGGAGTCGGCCCGCAGTGGCGCCGCGCCGCGGCACGCCGACCGCTGCGCGTGTACGCCGGCTCGGTGATCGGCCTGACGCTGCTGCTCGGCGCCGGCGCCGCCCTGTGGGCGACGCAGGGCCTGCAGACCGATGTGACCGCGCTGCGGCCCGGCGCTTGGCTGCTGGTGCCCGCAGGGGTGCTGCTGCTGGCCACCAGCCAGCTCGCGATGGCGCTGGCCAATTGGGCGGCCGGGCTGTTGACGCGGCCGCGCGCACTGCCGCGAATGGACTTCTCGTTCGGCATCCCGGCGGCGTCGCGAACGCTGGTGGCGGTGCCGACGATGCTCGGCAGCGAAAAAGGCATCGAGGACCTGGTCGAGGCGCTGGAGGTGCGCTTCCTGGCCAACCGCGACGCGCAGCTGCACTTCGGCCTGCTCACCGACTTCCACGACGCGCCGCAAGAAACGATGCCCGACGACGAGGCGCTGCTGCGCCTGGCGCGCGAGAAGATCGAGGCGCTGAACCGCAAGTACGCGCCCGCCACGTCGCGCGCGCCGAGCGCCGAGCGCTTCTTCCTGTTCCACCGGCCGCGACGCTGGAACGCGCGCGAGCGCGTCTGGATGGGCTACGAGCGCAAGCGCGGCAAGCTCGCCGACCTGAACGCACTGCTGCGCGGGCGCGTCGCCGCGGGCCCGGGCGAGCGCTTCTCGTTGATCGTCGGCGACACCGCGCCGCTGTGGGGCGTGCGCTACGTCATCACGCTCGACACCGACACCCAGCTGCCGCGCGACGCCGCCTGGCAGTTCGTCGGCACGATGGCGCACCCGCTGAACCGGCCGCGCTTCAGCGCCGACGACCATACGCCCTGCGTCGTCGAGGGCTACGCGATCCTGCAGCCGCGCGTGGGCGTGAGCCTGCCGGGCACCACCCGCTCGCGCTATGCGCGCTTGTTCGGCGGCGAACCCGGCATCGACCCGTACACGCGCACCGTCTCCGACGTCTACCAGGACGTGTTCGGCGAGGGCTCGTTCATCGGCAAGGGCATCTACGACGTCGACGCCTTCGAGTACGTGCTGGGCGGACGGCTCCCCGAGAACCGCATCCTGAGCCACGACCTGCTCGAAGGCTGCTACGCGCGCTCCGGCCTGCTCAGCGATGTGCAACTGTTCGAGGAGTCGCCGACGCGCTACGACGCCGACGTGAGCCGGCGCCACCGCTGGATGCGCGGCGACTGGCAGATCATGGCGTGGCTGATGCCGAGGCTGCGCTGGCCGACGCGCGGGAAGAACCCGCTGTCCGCGCTCTCGCGCTGGAAGATCCTCGACAACCTGCGGCGCAGCCTGGCGCCCTCCGCGCTCACCCTGCTGCTGCTGCTCGGCTGGAGCGTGCTGCAGCCCGCCTGGCTGTGGACGCTGTGGTGCATCGCGATCCTGTTCGTGCCGCCGCTGATCGCGTTCGTCGTCGACGTGTTGCGCAAGCCCGAATCGCTGGGCCCGCGCCAGCACCTGGGCGCCTGCGTCCCGTCCGCGTTGCGCCATCTCGGCCAGGCCGCGCTCACCCTGACCTGCCTGCCCTACGAGGCCGCGTTCAGCCTCGACGCCGTGCTGCGCACGCTCGCCCGCCTCTGGATCACGCGGCGTCGACTGCTCGAATGGCAGGCCTCGGCCGACGTGGCGCCGCGCGTCGAGCCGGGCGGCCTCGCCGACCTGCTGCACACGCTGAAGACGATGGCGATCGCGCCGGCACTCGCGCTCGCGAGCGGGGTCGGCCTCGCCGTCTGGCGGCCCGAGTCGCTGGCGGTGGCCTGGCCGATCCTCCTGCTGTGGCTCGCCTCGCCGGCGATCGTCTGGTGGCTGGACCGGCCCCTGCAGCGGCGCGTGTCGGCCGTCAGCGCCGAGCAGACGCTGTTCCTGCGCCTGCTCGCGCGCCGCACCTGGGCCTTCTTCGACACCTACGTCGGCTCGGCGGACCACTGGCTGCCGCCCGACAACGTGCAGGAGCATCCGGTGGCGCGCATCGCCCACCGCACCTCGCCCACCAACATGGGCTTTTCGCTGCTCGCCAACCTGTCGGCCCACGACTTCGGCTACATCACGCTCGGCCAGCTGATCGCGCGCACGAGCAACGCGCTCGACACCTTCGAGAGGATGGAGAAGTACCAGACCCACTTCTACAACTGGTACGACACCCAGACCTTGCAGCCGCTGCGGCCGGCCTACGTCTCCAGCGTCGACAGCGGCAACCTCGCCGGCCATTTGCTGACCTTGCGCGCCGGCCTGGAGGCGCTGGCCGACGAGATGCCGCAGCTGTCGCGCCTGCTCGCCGGCCTGCGCGACACGCTGACCCTGCTGCAGCGTGCCGTCGGCAAGGAACACGCCGGCAACCCGCTCATCCGCTTCGAGGTGCTGCTGGCCAACGCGCAGGCTGCCGAACCCTCGCTGTCGGAGCCGGGCGCGCTGGAACCGGTGTTCAACGACCTCGCCACCTGCGCCGCCGAGGTGCTCGACTGGGTGGCCCCCGATTCCGCAGCGACGATCGATGTCGGCGCGATGACCGAGGCGCAGCGCTGGGCCATCGCACTCGACGCGCAATGCCGCGCCGCGCTGGCCGAGCTGCAACTGCTCGCCCCCGCGGCAACGGTGCCGAACGGGAGCGCCGGCTGGGACGGGTCGGCCCGGCTCGCGCGCGGCGCGACGCTCAGGCACCTCGGGGCGCGCGCCGGCGCCCTGGCCGAGATGGACTACGGCTTCCTCTACGACCCGGCGCGCAGCCTGATGACCATCGGCTACAACGTCGACGAGCACCGCCGCGACAGCGGCCACTACGACCTGCTCGCGTCCGAGATCCGGCTGTGCAGCTTCGTCGCCGTCGCGCAGGGCCACGCGCCGCAGGAGAGCTGGTTCGCGCTCGGCCGCCTGCTCACCAGTGCCGGCGGCGAGCCGATCCTGCTGTCGTGGAGCGGCTCGATGTTCGAGTACCTGATGCCGATGCTGGTGATGCCGAGCTACGAGAACACCCTGCTCGACCAGAGCATCCGCGCCGCGGTCGAGCGGCAGATCCACTACGGCCGCCAGCGCGGCGTGCCCTGGGGCATTTCGGAGTCGGGGTACAACGCCACCGACACCTCGCTGAACTACCAGTACCGTGCCTTCGGCGTGCCGGGGATCGGCTTGAAGCGCGGCCTGGCTGAAGACCTGGTGGTCGCGCCGTACGCGACCGTGATGGCGCTGATGGTCGAGCCCAAGGCCGCCTGCCAGAACCTGCAGCGCCTCGCCAGCGAGGGCCTCACCGGCACCTTCGGCTACTACGAGGCGATCGACTACACGCCGTCGCGCGTGCCGCGCGGCCAGACCGGCGCGGTGGTGCGCTCGTTCATGGCCCACCACCAGGGCATGAGCCTGCTCGCGATCGCCCACCTGCTGCTCGGCCAGCCGATGCAGCGCCGCTTCGAAGCCGACCCGCAGCTGAAGGCGACCTTGCTGCTGCTGCAGGAGCGCGTTCCCAAGGTGGTGGCCTTCCATCCGCACACCGCCGACCGTGCCGAGATGCGCGCCGGAGCGGGCGCCGCCGAAACGCCGCTGCGCCTGATCACCACGCCTGACACGCCGGCACCCGAGGTGCAGCTGCTGTCCAACGGGCGCTACCACGTGATGCTCACCAACGCCGGCAGCGGCTACAGCCGCTGGAAGGACCTGGCGGTCACGCGCTGGCGCGAAGACGCCACCTGCGACGCCTGGGGCAGCTTCTGCTACCTGCGCGACACCGAGACCGGCACCTACTGGTCGACCGCGCACCAGCCGACGACCTGGAAGCCCGACTCCTACGAAGCGATCTTCACCGAGGGCCGCGCCGAGTTCCGCCGCCGCGACCAGGGCATCGACGCCTACACCGAGATCGTCGTCTCGCCTGAGGACGACATCGAGCTGCGCCGGCTTCGCATCACCAACCTCAGCCGCACGCGGCGCAGCATCGAGGTGACGAGCTACGCCGAGGTCGTACTCGCGCCGCCGGCGGCCGATGCGCAACACCCGGCCTTCAGCAAGCTGTTCGTGCAGACCGAGCTGCTCGAAGACCTGCCCGCGTTGCTGTGCACGCGGCGCCCGCGCGCCCCCGACGAGCCGGTGCCGTGGATGTGCCACCTGATGGCGGTGCATGGCGCGCGCGCCGGCCCGGCCTCGCACGAGACCGACCGCTCGCGCTTCATCGGCCGGGGGCGCAGCCTCAACGCGCCGCGCGCGATGCGCGCCGCGATCGGGCCCTTGTCGGGCAGCGCCGGCTCGGTGCTCGACCCGATCGCCGCGACGCGCCGCACGATCACCCTCGAAGCCGAGCAGACGGCCACCATCGACATCGTCTACGGCATGGCCGAAACGCGCGAGGCCTGCCTCGCGCTGCTGGGAAAATACGCCGATCGGCGGCTCGGCGACCGGGTGTTCGAACTCGCCTGGACGCACAGCCAGGTGGTGCTGCGCCAGCTCAATGCGACCGAGTCCGACACCGAGCTCTATGCGCGCCTGGCGAGCGCCGTGACCTATGCGCAGCCCACGCTGCGCGCCGACAGCGCGCTGCTGCTGCGCAACCGGCGCAGCCAGTCGAACCTGTGGGGCTACGCGATCTCGGGCGACCTGCCGATCGTGCTGCTGCAGGTCGGCGAAGCGAGCAACATCGAGCTCGTGCGCCAGCTGGTGCAGGCGCACGCCTGGTGGCGGCTGAAGGGCCTGGCGGTCGACCTGGTGATCTGGAACGAGGAGCACGACGTCTATCGCCAACGCCTGCAGGAGCAGATCCTCGGGCTGATCGCCGCCGGCGTCGAAGCCCA
>DASXQQ010000390.1:0-9016 GCA_036507085.1 Piscinibacter sp.
TGGCATTGCCGAGTAGCTAAGTGCGGAAGAGATAACCGCTGAAAGCATCTAAGCGGGAAACTCGTCTCAAGATTAGTCTTGCCGGGGCCTTGAGCCCCCTGAAGAGTCGTTCGAGACCAGGACGTTGATAGGCTGGGTGTGGAAGCGCAGTAATGCGTTAAGCTAACCAGTACTAATTGCTCGTGAGGCTTGACCCTATAACTTTGACGGTCAGATTGACCGGTCGAGGTGAGTCAATGCATGTTATGCCTGTCTTCATCTGAAGATTCAAGGCGCAATCAAGAAGCTGATTTGCTGCGAGAGCAGCCGACTCTACGAATTGGCCGTCATGCCGCAGAGCATGACGGTGACCGGTTAAGCCTGATGACCATAGCGAGGTGGTCCCACTCCTTCCCATCCCGAACAGGACAGTGAAACGCCTCAGCGCCGATGATAGTGCGGATTCCCGTGTGAAAGTAGGACATTGTCAGGCTATTAATAAGAAGCCCCCGTCGAATCGACGGGGGCTTTTTTCATGCCCGGCTCCCAGCGATCGAGCGGAAATCAGTTTCCGCGCAGCTCGCGTCTCAGAATCTTTCCGACGTTCGATTTCGGAAGGTCGTCGCGAAATTCGATGTACTTGGGGCGTTTGTAAGCGGTGAAGTTCTCACGGCAATATTCCGACAGATCCTGCTCGGCCAGGGTCGGATCCCGCCGTACCACGAACAACTTCACGGCCTCGCCGGATTTCTCGTCCGCCACGCCAACGGCGGCGCACTCGAGCACACCCGGATGGAGACTGATCACTTGCTCGAGCTCGTTCGGGTACACGTTGAAGCCCGACACGAGAATCATGTCCTTCTTTCGGTCGACGATCCGGATGTAGCCGCGCTCGTCCATCACACCCACGTCGCCTGATTTGAAGAACCCGTCGTCGGTCATGACCTTCGCAGTCTCGTCGGGACGGTTCCAGTAACCTGCCATGACCTGCGGCCCGCGTATGCAAATCTCGCCCGGCTCACCCCAGGCGACCTCCCGCCCCTGGTCGTCGCGGATGCTGATGTCGGTGGAGGGAAGCGGCAAGCCGATGGTCCCGGTGAATTCGGTGAGATCGGGGCGATTCACCGTCGCGGCGGGCGAGGTCTCCGACAATCCGTAGCCCTCGACTATCGGGCAGCCGGTGATCTTCAGCCACTTGTCGGCGGTCGCCTTTTGCACCGCCATGCCACCGCCGTTAGAGATCACGAGCTCCGAGAAATCGAGCCGTGCGAACTCAGGCTCGTTGGCGAGCGCATTGAACAGCGTATTGACCGCCGGAAACATGTGGACGCGATGGGGTTGAAGCGTCTTGATGAAGCCCGGGATGTCGCGCGGATTGGGAATCAGGATGTTCATCATGCCGCGTCGGGCGCCGAACAGGTAGCACGCGGTCAGAGCGAAGATGTGATACAGGGGGAGCGCGCAGACCGCGACGATCTGTTTGTCGCCCAGCCTCTGCAGCATGGGTTTGAACCATTCCTCGGACTGGATGACGTTGGCGACGACGTTGCGATGAAGCAGCGTCGCACCCTTGGACACACCGGTCGTACCCCCGGTGTACTGCAGGAACGCCACATCGTCGGGACCGAGGTCGGGACGCCGCAGGCTCATGCGCGTGCCCTCGGCAATCGCCATGTTGAATCGCGTGACAGTGCGACCCGGGCCGAGCGGCAGACTGAACGGGGGCACCATCTTGCGCAGGTGACGAACCGCGAAATTGACGAACACGCCCTTCCAGAAGCCCAGGGTGTCGCCCATCGACGCGAGGACGACATGGCGCACCTGCGTCCTGTCGATGACGTCTTCGAGCGTCCGCGCGAAGTTCTCGAGCACGACGATCGCTTCCGCGCCGGAATCGTTCAACTGGTGCTCGAGTTCGCGCGCCGTGTACAGCGGGTTCACATTGACCACGGTGTAGCCGGCACGAAGCACCGCGGCGATCGCCACCATGTACTGCGGGAGGTTGGGCATCATCAGGGCGACTCGAGTGCCCTTCGCAAAGCCCTTGGACTGCAGCCACGCTCCGAGCGCGCCGGACATGTCGTCGATGTCGCGAAACGTGATTCGACTGTTCATGCACGTGGCCGCGTCGCGCCCCGCGAACTTGCGAAACGACTCTTCGAGCAGATCCACGAGCGACGCGCACTGGGTGGCGTCGATCTCCGCCGAAACACCCTCCGGATAGTTCTTCAGCCAAGGTTTCGCGACGGCTTGCAGCACAGCATCTCCATTCCATTTCACCGAAGTTCAATGGTCATGGCGTGGTCCGCGGCTCGCTACGGTAATTGTCCTAACGGAGTGTCGCACAGGCGTCCTTCATCGACTGCGTCCTGCAGGTTCGCACTGAACAGGCTGCTGGCCAATGCGCGTTCACGTGTACCCACCGTCGCGAGAAACTCCTGTGCGCCGCGCATCGCCTTGAAGGTGTCGAATCCCGTTTCGAGAAATCGCTGGAGTTCGCCCAGCCCCGCTG
Source organism: Piscinibacter sp. (assembly GCA_036507085.1). Classification (GTDB taxonomy): domain Bacteria; phylum Pseudomonadota; class Gammaproteobacteria; order Burkholderiales; family Burkholderiaceae_C; genus Albitalea. The sequence goes on from DASXQQ010000390.1 coordinate 2,492, forward strand.
CGCGTGAGGGGCCTCGCATCATGTGCAGGCTGTGTCGGACCAGCGGGTTGCGCGTCAATCGATCGAGCGCCTCACCGACTGAAACCGTCAGCGCGATCTGCTGTTCGCGCAATTCCGGATGGGCGGTGGCTTGCCACGCCGCGACATACGCGGCCCGATCGACCGTTCGGGCCGCAAGCTGCGTCGCCATCGCGCTGTCGAGCGCCTCCGAAAGCGCGTGCAACTGCGCCAGCGCGTTCACTGTCGCGACAATGTCTTGCGGGAAGAGCCGCACCAAGGCCGGAACGACGCGGGCGAACTGCGCGTCGCGCTCGGCGAAGTCGGTCGGGCCATAGAGCTCTTCGAGAAAGAAGCGCGACGCCGCGCCGTAGCGCGTGGTGGCCAGCAGATCCGCATAGGTGCGTGCGAAGCGCTGTTGCTGGTAAGACTTCAGCGCGCGAACGCAGGCCTCCAGATCGAGCGACTCGGCACGCCGTTGCCGTTCCCCGGCAACGGCGCGGAGGTGCCCGAGAATGGAATTCGCGTCGCTCATCGTCAGGATGCGGCTGGAAAATTAGCTGCCCACTGTAGTGTGTGCCGCCCCGGGTTTCTCATGAGTCGAGTTAGTCGTTGGACCCTAAGGCGAAGGGCTGAATGATGCAACACTCGGCGCGGTCGCGACTCTCACACTCCTCGATGCAACGGCGAACCCTGCTCAAACTCGGCCTTGGTGCCTCTGCCGTGCTCGCGCTCGGCGGAGGCGGATTGGCGATGTTGCGCCCGGGTCTTGTCCAGGGTCGACTCACGCCGCCGTCGCGATCGGTTTTCCGCGCTGTGGCGCGCGCCGTGCTCGACGGAAGCTTGCCGACTGCGGCCGCCGATCGCGAAGCCGCGCTCGATGCGCACCTCAAGCGACTCGACGGTGTGCTGGGCGCTTTCCCCGCGGCGACTCAGGCCGAGCTGTCGCAACTGCTGGCGCTGCTCGCCAGTGCCCCGGGTCGCGTGATGCTTGCAGGCCTGGGTACCGACTGGGCCGACGCAAGCGTCGTCGACCTGCAGCATGCATTGCAAGGCATGCGCACATCCCGGCTCGCGATGCGCCAGCAGATCTACCATGCGCTGCGCGACCTGACCAACGCCGCGTTCTACGCCGACCCGGCGTCCTGGTCCTTGATGGGCTATCCCGGTCCCCAAGTCGTTTGATCACCGCTGTCTGTCAGGCATTTCCATGAGCCAACAACCCGATCCGATCCGCGATGGCCTGGCGCGAGGCTGGCGTGTCTTTGGCGGCCCGCGTGGCGCCTTGCCGGCCCAGCTGAGCTGCGACGTGGCCATTGTCGGCAGCGGGGCCGGTGCCGGCATCACGGCCGAGCTCCTGACGCAAGCCGGGCTCGACGTGGTGCTGATCGAAGAAGGGCCACTGAGGTCGAGCAGCGACTTCAACCAGCGCGAGAGCGAGGCCTATCCGAGCCTTTACCAGGAGAGTGCCGCACGCAAGACGGCCGACAAGGCGATCAACATTCTGCAGGGGCGTTGCGTCGGTGGTTCGACGACGGTGAACTGGACCAGCTCGTTTCGCACGCCATCGGGCACGCTGCGCTTTTGGCGCGACCGGTATGGCCTTGCCGAGCTCACCGACGACGCGATGGCGCCGTGGTTCGCGCAGGCCGAGCGGCGCCTCAACATCGCCCCGTGGTTGACCCCGCCGAACGAGAACAACGACCTGTTGCGCCGGGGTGCCGAGAAGCTCGGCATCCGCGCCGCAGCGATCCACCGCAACGTGAAGGGGTGCTTGAACCTCGGCTCCTGCGGCATGGGCTGCCCGACCAACGCGAAGCAGTCGATGCTCGTCACCACGATCCCGGTGGCGCTCGACAAGGGCGCGCGGCTGTTCACCCAGACCCGGGCGAGCGAGTTCGAGCTCGCGCGCGGCAGGGTGTCGGCACTGCTGTGCGTTCCGGTCAACGTCGACGGCACGCCCGCATCGCCGCGCGCCACGCGTGTCGTTGCGAAGCACTACGTGGTGGCGGGCGGCGCCATCAATTCACCCGCCCTCCTCAAACGTTCGAACGCGCCCGACCCGCACGGCCTGCTTGGAACGCGAACCTTCTTGCACCCGGTCGTGCTGACCGCGGCCACGTTCGAGCAGAAGGTGGAAGGCTGGAGCGGCGCGCCGCAGACCATCTACTCCGACCATTTCCTCGACACCCAGCCGATCGATGGACCGATCGGCTACAAGCTCGAAGCGCCACCGATTCACCCGGTCATTTTCGCGTCGACCTTGCCGGGCTACGGTCAGGAACAAGCCGACCTGCTCAAGAGCTTTCCGAACACGCACACCCTGCTCGCATTGCTGCGCGATGGTTTCCATGAGCAGTCGCCGGGCGGCACGGTCAGGTTGCGCGCCGACGGCACGCCGGTGCTGGACTACCCCTTGACCGATTTCGTGATGGACGGTGCGCGCCGCGCGTTCCTCTCGATGGCCGAAATCCAGTTTGCCGCCGGCGCGCGGATCGTCGCGCCGGTGCATGAAATGGCGGGCCGCTACACCTCGTGGCCACAGGCGCGCGAAGCGATCCATGCCCTGCCCATGAAGCCGTTGCTCACGCGCGTCGTCAGCGCCCATGTGATGGGCGGCTGCGGCCTCGGCAGCACCGAGCGGCAGGGCGTGGTGCGGCCGGACGGGCTGCACTGGCAACTCGACAACCTGTCGGTGCACGATGGGTCGCTGTTCCCCACCAGCATCGGGGCCAATCCTCAACTGTCGATCTATGGCCTGGTGAACCTGCTTGCGGCCCGGCTCGCCAAGCGTTTGACTGGGCGTGAGGTCACGCTGGCGTAAGCCGCGCTGGCACGGGTCGATGCTCGCGCGCCTCCAGCAGGCCATCACCATCGGACTGGCTCTGGCCGCCGTGGCCTGGGCCGCATACTTCCTGCGCGCCGGGCGGCCCGCGTGGGCGGCGGGCGGCGCATTGCTGATCCTGTTCGGCTACGCGCTCTTCCTCGCTACCGAATTCGTCCTGCTGTGGTTCGTCAACCGTAACGACACCGTGCCGCGCGCCAGCGTGGCACAGCTGATCGCGGCCTGGTGGGGCGAGGTCCTCACGGCACCGCGTGTTTTCTGCTGGCGCCAGCCGTTCCGATCGAATGCGATTCGCGATTTCCTGCCTGCCGACGGTGACCGGCGGGGCGTCGTTCTCGTGCACGGCTTCGTGTGCAACCGCGGCTTGTGGAACCCGCTGATGGCGCGCCTGCGGGCGCAGCGCGTGCCGTTCATCGCGGTCAATCTCGAGCCGGTGTTCGGCTCCATGGACGACTACGTCGACATCGTCGACGCGGCGGTGCGCCGCATCGAATCGACGACGCACCAGCCGCCGGTGATCGTCACGCACAGCATGGGTGGGCTGGCGGTTCGCGCCTGGCTCGCCGCTCATCGCGCCGACGATCGGGTGCACCGTGTCGTTACCATCGGCACGCCGCACCGCGGCACCTTCCTCGGGCGCTTTGCCCAGACGCCCAACTCGCGGCAAATGCGACTGGACAGCGAGTGGCTGCGCGAACTCGCCGCACGCGAGCCGGCGCAACGCTATGGCCGCTTCACCTGCTTCTACGGTCACTGCGACAACATCGTGTTCCCGGCGTCGACTGCCACGCTCCCCGGTTCGGACAACCGACATATCGCGGGCTGTGCTCATGTGCACATGGCGCATCACGAAGAGGTGTTCAACGAGGTGCTGCGCCGGGTCGGGTCGCCCACCGCGGCGGACGGGACTTCGCAGGCCTCAGCGACGGCGGCGCGGTAGGCTATTGCGCAAGCCGCTCGCCCGGAAGCACGGCGCCGGCCTCGATCTCCGGCTGGGCGCGGATGGCTCGGTAGATCGGCGTGAAGTCGGGCGCGGTCGCCGCGAAGAGCTGATCTAAGGAATCGATGACGAAGTAGGAGGCCTGGTAGCTGTCGATCTTGTAGCGCGTGCGCATGATGCGCTGCAGGTCGAAGTGAACGCGGCTCGGCTCGGGGCTGCGCACGCTGTACTGCAGCTCGCCGGCCGACGACAGGATGCCCGCGCCATAGGCGCGCAGGCCCTGCGGTGTGGTGATGAGCCCGAACTCCACCGTGTACCAGTACAGGCGTGCCAGCAGCTCGCAGGCGTCGAGCCGGCTCGCCTTCAGGCCGCCGGCGCCGTAGGCCTGCATGTAGTCGGCGAACACGGGGTTGAACAGCAGCGGCACATGTCCGAACAGGTCGTGGAACACGTCGGGCTCGACGATGTAGTCGAACTCTTCCGGGGTTCGCAGCCAGCGGGTCACCGGAAACTTGCGCCGCGCCAGCAGGGCGAAGAAGGCTTCCTCGGGAATCAGGCCGGGCACGGCGACCGCTTCCCACTTCGTCGTGCGGTAGAGCTTTTCCGAGAGATCGTCGAAGCGCGGAATCTGCGCCGGGTGCCCCAGGTGCTCGACCGCTTCGATGAACTCGGCGCAAGCCAGGCCCGGGAGCTGCGAGGCCTGCCGCTCGTACAGGCGCCGGTACAGGTCGTGCTCTTGGGGCGTGTGGTCCGACCAGCGCTGGTCGCAGGTGTAGTCGGCGCGCGCCGACGCGTAGTCGCCGCGTGGCGGACGCTCCCCCTGCCCGTAGGTCACCGGGGCAATGCCCTGGTTCACGGCTTTGTCGGCACTGTCCAGCATGGTGGTGGCCTCAGGCGTGGGTCTTGTCGGCCAGCACGCCGCGGCGGATCTGGTCGAGCTCGATGCTTTCGAACAGCGCACGGAAGTTGCCTTCGCCGAAACCCTGGTCGCCCTTGCGCTGGATGATCTCGAAAAAGATCGGGCCGATGACGGTTTGGGTGAAGATCTGCAGCAGCAGTTCGTTCGGCGCGCCCTGGTGCGTGGCGCCGTCGATCAGGATGCGCAGGCGCTTCAGTTCGTCGACGTTCTCGCCGTGATTGGGCAGCCGCTTGTTCACCAGGTCATAGTAGGTCGCAATCGTGTCCTGGAACACCACGCCCTGGCGCCGCATGGCGTCCACCGTCGCGTAGATGTTGTCGGTGCCGAGCGCGATGTGCTGGATGCCTTCGCCGTGGTACAGGTCCAGGTACTCGGCGATCTGGCTCTTGTCGTCGGAGCTCTCGTTGATGGGGATGCGGATCTTGCCGCAGGGGCTGGTCATCGCCTTGCTCTTCAGCCCGGTGAGCTTGCCTTCGATGTCGAAGTAGCGCACCTCCTTGAAATTGAACAGGCGCTCGTAAAAGTCGGCCCACTCCTTCATCCGGCCGCGATGCACGTTGTGCGTGAGGTGGTCGATGTAGGTGAGGCCATTGCCCTTGGGGTTGGCCTCGGCGCCGGTGATCGGCATGAAGTCTACGTCGTAGATACTGATGTTGCCGATCGCGCCGGGCTGGGCGCCGTCCTTGCCATGCCAGCGATCGACGAAGTAGATCAGGCTGTCGCCGATGCCCTTGATCGCCGGGATGTTGAGCTCCATCGGGCCGGTCTGGTTGTCGAAGCCCCACGCGCCGAGCTCCAGCGCGCGTTCATAGGCCTGGTTCGCATCCTTCACCCTGAAGGCCATCGCACAGACGCTCGGCCCATGCAGCCGCGCGAAGCGCTGCGCAAACGAGTTCGGCTCGGCGTTGATGATGAAGTTCACATCGCCCTGCCGGTACAGCGTGACGTTCTTGTGGCGGTGCCGAGCGATCGGCTTGAAGCCCATGGTCTCGAACAGCTGGCCCAGCGCCACCGGGTCGGGCGCGGCGTATTCAACGAATTCGAATCCGTCGGTGCCCATCGGGTTGTCCCAGGGGGTGAACTGCATGGCGCGCTCCGGTGTCGTGGCGGTTGTTTGAGCTGGATCAATCTCGCCCCACACTCTAAGTTCGTTGACCTGCAGGTTTTCTGCAAGTTTCGCTGCCGGGATGGCAGTTTGCGCATTAAAGATGCAAAATTGCAAACATGGAATCCGGAGTTCAGCTTGATGCGATCGATCGGCGCATTCTTCGAGCGCTGCAGGCCGACGGTCGAATGACCTACGACGTCCTGGCTGCCCAGGTCGGCCTGTCGCCGTCGGCGACGCTGCGCCGAGTCAAGCGGCTCGAGGAAAGCGGGGTCATTGCCGGCTACGTCGCGCTGATCCCGCCGGAGCGCGTGGGGCTGGGCCTGACGGCCTACATCAATGTGCGGCTGGAAAAGCACTCCGAAGTCCACAAGCGCAACCCGATGGACTTGTTTCGCGCTTCGGTGCAGGCCTGGCCCGAGGTGGTCGAATGCGCCGCGCTGACCGGCGAGATGGACTATCTGCTGCGCGTCGTCGTCGAAGACATGGCGCACTACTCGCGCTTCATCATGGAGACGCTGCTCAAGCACCCGAGCGTCGAAGACTGCAAGACGAGCTTCGTGCTCGATCGGGTGAAGAACACCACCGCCGTGCCGGTGTGAGCGGGCCCGCGCGCGCCTCGATTCGGGGGCTCAGGTGTCGAGCTCGTCGAGCACCTGCACGGTCGCCCCGTCCGACAGGTTGAGCAACTGTGCGATGTCGCGCACATCGTCGGGGAT
>DASXQQ010000391.1:0-8181 GCA_036507085.1 Piscinibacter sp.
ACGGCCTGAGGTGGTGAACCACCGGGAAGCGCGGTCGGTGCCTGCAGACCCGGGGTGCCGCTTCAGCCGTTCGCCTGGGCAGCCCGTCGACCGCGTGCGCAGCACGCTTGCAGTCGCGGGTCTTCCGCTTGCGAGGACTGCCAACCATGTTTGACCGCACCCAATCCACCGTCGCCAACGTGGACCCCGAAATCTGGTCCGTCATCCAGCGCGAGAACCAGCGCCAGGAAGAACACATCGAGCTGATCGCCTCGGAGAACTACGCCTCGCCCGCGGTAATGGCGGCGCAGGGCAGCCAGCTCACCAACAAGTACGCCGAGGGCTACCCCGGCAAGCGGTATTACGGCGGCTGCGAGTACGTCGACATCGTCGAGCAGTTGGCGATCGATCGCATCAAGCAGCTGTTCGGCGCCGAGCACGCCAACGTGCAGGCCAACTCGGGCTCGCAGGCCAACCAGGCGGTGTTCTTCGGGCTGCTGCAGCCGGGCGACACCATCATGGGCATGAGCCTGGCCGAAGGGGGCCACCTGACCCACGGAATGCCGCTGAACATGAGCGGCAAGTGGTTCAAGGTCGTGAGCTACGGGCTCGACGCCAGCGAAGCGATCGACTACGACGCGATGGAGCGCCTGGCGCACGAGCACCGCCCCAAGCTGATCATCGCCGGCGCCTCGGCCTACAGCCTGCGCATCGACTTCGAGCGCTTCGCCAAGGTCGCGAAGGACATCGGCGCGCACTTCATGGTCGACATGGCGCACTACGCCGGGCTGATCGCCGCGGGCGTCTACCCGAACCCGGTTCCGCACGCCGACGTCGTCACGTCCACCACGCACAAGAGCCTGCGCGGCCCGCGCGGCGGCATCATCCTGATGAAGGAGCCGGTCGCCAAGGCCATCAACAGCGCCATCTTCCCCGGCATCCAGGGCGGCCCACTGATGCACGTCATCGCAGCAAAGGCGGTGGCGTTCAAGGAGGCGCTCTCGCCCGAATTCAAGGCCTATCAGCAGCAGGTGGTGAGGAACGCCGTCGTGCTCGCGGACACGCTCACCGCGCGCGGCCTGCGCATCGTCAGCGGCCGCACCGAAAGCCACGTGATGTTGGTCGATCTGCGCCCCAAGGGCCTGACCGGCAAGGAGGTCGAAGCCCTGCTCGGCCAGGCGCACATGACCTGCAACAAGAACGGCATTCCGAACGACCCGCAAAAACCGATGATCACGAGCGGCATTCGCCTCGGCACGCCGGCGATGACGACGCGCGGCTTCAAGGAAGAGCAGGCGCGCATGACGGCGAACCTGATCGCCGACGTGCTCGACAAGCCGCACGACGAGGCCACCATCGCGGCGGTTCGCGAGAAGGTTGCGGCGCTGACTCGCGACTATCCTGTCTATAGGTAAACAGGAGGGCGGGGTCGCGTTGCGACCCCTTCTCTTTATGCGTTGTCCTTTCTGCAGCTACGAAGACACCCAGGTCGTCGAGACGCGCGAGTCCGACGAGGGCGACGTGGTGCGCCGCCGACGCCGCTGCCAGAGCTGCGACAAGCGCTTCACCACCTATGAACGCGCCGAAATCGCCTTGCCGTCGGTGGTGAAGAAAGACGGCACGCGCGCCGACTTCGACGCCTCGAAGATCCGCGCGTCGATGACGCTCGCGCTGCGCAAACGCCCGGTCAGCGTCGAACAGATCGACGCCGCGATGGAACGCATCCAGGACAAGCTGCTCAACAGCGGCGCCAAGGAGGTGCCGTCGACCCGCCTGGGCGAGCTGGTGATGCGCGAGTTGAAGCGCATCGACAAGGTCGCGTACGTGCGGTTTGCGTCGGTGTACCGCAGCTTCGAAGACGTCGACGAATTCCGCCAGTTGATCCGCGATATTTGAGCGGACGGGCGCGACGCTCCCCCATTGGGGTGAGCCGTCCCCACCCCCCGCAAGAGGGGCGCGCGATCATGCGTCGCTTTCTACAGTGGCCTCCATCAACAACGAAGGGAGGACACGATGGAAGCTGCGCACACCGCCAGCCGCAAGGCGCAACACGGGGTCACGCTGATCGAGATGTGCATCGTCTGCACGATCGCCGCCACCCTCGTCGGCACGGCCCTGCCGTCATACAAGGCGACGATCGAGCGCCGCATGCTGGAAGGGCATGCCGCCGAGCTGGCCGGCGACGTGCAGTACCTGCGGTCACAGGTGGTGGCGAGCAACCGCACGCTGCGCATCAGCTTCCGCAGCGACACCAGCGGCTCGTGCTACGTGATCCACAGCGGCGTCGCGGGCAGCTGCGACTGCAGCGCCGACGGTCCCGCGCAGTGCACCGCGGGCGCCGAGTCGTTCAAGTCCGTCGCGCTGCCCGCTGCGGGGCCGGTTCGGCTGCAGTCCAACGTCGGCTCGATGGTGTTCGATCCCGTGCACGGCACCAGCACGCCGGCGGGCACCTTGCGGCTCATCGACCGCCAAGGCCGCGCCATCCACCACATCGTGAACATCATGGGCCGCCTTCGCTCGTGTTCGCCGGGGGGTGCGGTCCCAGGTTACAAGGCCTGCTGAACCAGCCTGTCGGGTCCGTGCGACCGGACGAACGGCCGGGGGCGCCTGATAGACGGGCAGCTCGATGCGTTGCCTGCGCGACCCCGCCCTCGATAATCCGGCCATGGAGAAATCGCCCACGTCCCCCGCCGGCATCGCCACCCGAAACATTGCCCGCGCGCGTGGGTTCACGCTGATCGAACTGATGATCACCGTCGCGATCGTGGCGCTGCTCGGCGCGATCGCGCTGCCTGCGTACTTCGACACCATTCGCAAGACCCGGCGCTCCGATGCGATCACCGCCATCGCACAGGCGCAACAGGCGCAGGAACGATACCGAGCCAACCAGACCACCTACGGCACGCACTTCATCGTCTCCAGCGGCAACCTCACCGGCATGGGCGTGTCCGCGGACACGAATGCCGCGACGACCTACACCACGTCGAGCGGCTACTACGCGTTGACAGCGCCGGACACCCCCACCGGAACCACATACAGCGTCCTCGCCACCGCGCAAGGCACGCAGGCCAGCGACACCAATTGCAAGTACATGAAGATGTCGGTCTCCCCGACCTACTCGGGCAATACCCTCTATGAGTCCGGCAGCACCAGTTCGCTGGGCAACGGCACCTCCGCCAACAAGCTGTGCTGGAAGCAATGAGCCGCACGAACTTGCGCCCATCCACCGCTCGAGGCTTCACGCTCATCGAGCTGATGGTCGTCGTCGCGCTCACGGCGGTCATCCTCAGCCTGGCAGCGCCGTCGTTCTCGAACTTTCTTGCCAAGAGACGCGTCGAGGGCGTGGCTTCGGAGCTGGTCACCGACCTGCAGTACGCCCGCAGCGAGGCGGTTCAGCGCAACGCCAATGTCGGTGTGATTGTCGAATCCAGCTGCTATTCGGTTTACGTGCTTGGAACGACCGACGCGACAAGCTGCACGAGCCGGGGCACCGGCTCGGTCGAATTGAAGACCGTGCAGCTGGCCACCGGTTCCGCCACCCTGGTCTTCACGTCGAACAATTCCAAGGCATTCATCGAATTCGAACCGGTGCGCGGCATGGCGACCAACGCCTCGAGCGTCGACTACTCCGGCTACATCAACGTGACCGGCAGCAGCGGCAGTTGGACGTTGCGCGCCGTGGTGACCAAGATCGGCCGCGTGAAGACTTGCAGCCCCGACTCGTCGATGACTGGCGTGTCCAGCGATTGCACATGAGGATGACCAGCGTGCGAACCCGTTCCCACTCGAGCCGACAGCGAGGCCTGTCGATCATCGAATTCATGGTCGGCGTGGCAATCGGCCTGCTCATCGTCGGTGGCGCCACGAAACTGATGGTCGACAACCTGGCCAGCAATCGCGTGCTGCTGCTCGAGACGCGCGTGAACCAGGACCTGCGAGCCGCGGCCGACATCATCGCGCGCGATCTTCGTCGGGCAGGCTACTGGGAAAGTGCCACGTCGGGCGTGTGGGGCACAGGTGCAACCAGCGTTACGGCCAACAGCTATTCGGCCTGGGGCGCCGCCAGCACCACCAGCACCAGCACCAGTGTCAACTATGCCTACGCGCGCGACACCAACAACGCCGTCGATAACAACGAAAAGGTCGGGTTCCAGCTGGCGACCGTGAGCGGAGTCGGTGTGCTGCAGATTCAGGATGGGTTGGACAGTGGGTGGCAGTCGCTCACCGACCCCACGACGGTGGACATCACCGGCTTCAGCGTGACGATGACCCCTCAGTCGCGTGACTTGTCCTCGTACTGCAATTGCCTGAAAACGCTGACCTGCACCCTGACCAGCATCGCCGCCACCGGTAATGCCCCGACGCTGTGGATCAGGCAGTACGAGTTTCAGCTCGACGGAAAGTCGGTCGTCAACGACAGCATCAAACGAACGATCAAAGAAACCGTGCGCGTGCGCAACGATCAACTGACGGGCACCTGCCCCGCCTGAACCCGGACATCACGCCATGACGACCCGTTTCAATCAACGCGGCGCCGCTTCGCTGGCGGTTTCGTTGATCTTGCTGTTCAGCATCACGCTGGTCGCGTTCTTCGCCAACCGCGGGATGATTTTCGAGCAGCGCACCTCGGCCAACCAGTACCGTTCGACCAAGGCCTTCGAGATGGCCGACGCCGGCGTCGAGTGGGCCATCGCCAGGCTCAACGACCCGTATGTCCTCGCCGCCGCGCCGGCGTGCACGACGTCGAGCGGTTCGACGCTGGTGTCGTTCCGTGACCGCTATGTCCGACCCACCGCTGCGGATGGCACCCACACGTCGGGCTGGCTCAACCCGCTCAGTACGGTCTATCCGGGTTGCCGCATCGATCCGACAACCGGTTCGGCGACTTGTGCCTGCCCGGCGTCCGGCGAGGCCGACCTGTCGGCCTCGACCACTCAGCCGCGATTCCGTGTCCAGTTCAACACCGTCACCGTCGCCGGTGTCCTAGACACGCTGGCGGTGGAAATCGTGTCGCGTGGGTGCACGAACGCGGATCCCTGCAACCCCTCGGTGGCGGCCGGCTCGTCCGACAGCTCGGCGATCGTGCGCGTGCTGGTCAAGATTCGTCCCACGTTCCCGACCATCCCGGGCGCCGGTCTGATCAGCGGCTCATCGACCGTCACCGGCGGCAACCTGCGCGTGGTCAACACCGACACAGCGAGCAACGGCATCACGATCAACACCGGCAGCACGATCAGCGAGGGCAGCGGCACCACCGTGGAAAGCCTGCCCGGCACGCCGCCGCGCAATTCGATCCTCGACAACGACCCCTCGCTGCTGGCCCTGACGCAGGCCGACGCCAGCGGCGATCTGTTCTTCTCGAGCTATTTCGGCGAGAGCATGGACGCCTACAAGTACAGCGACCCTCTGACCAAGGTGATCACGGCCAGCGACTGCGCGAGCGCGACCAGCTGCGGCACCCTGGTGTCGTCGTGGTACGACCAAGGCTTCACCCAGTTTTGGGTCGAGCCGGACGTGACCTTCAACGGGTCCAACCTGCCATCGATCGGCACACTCGGAACCGCGGACAAGCCCATCGCGATTGCGGGCGCGGGGCAGTTGGAGCTGAAGGCCGATATCGTCGCCTTCGGCATGCTGTACGCGGCCACGGCCACGGCCAACGACAACTGGGACTTTTTTGGCAGCGGCGGGGCAACGATATTCGGCTCGCTGGTTTCGCGCGGCGATTTCGTCAAGGGCGCCGGGACCCTGAACATCATCTACAACGGCAACCTGTTCGGCGGCAAGGGCAAGCCCACCGGCATTCTGGTTCCGGTGCCTGGAAGCTGGCGCGACAAATCATCCGCATATTGACGGCCCATCTGTTCGAACTGTCTCGGAGCATCGCGTCATGAAACCCTCCACTGCGGCCCGATCCAAAGCGCGTGGCTTCACGCTGGTCGAAGCCTTGATCGCGCTGCTGGTGCTCGCCTTCGGCATGCTGGCGGTCGCCGGATTCCAGACGACCCTGTCGCGCAACTCCGACCTCGCCAAGCAGCGCACCGAGGCGATGCGCCTGGCACAGCAGAAGATGGAGTCGCTGCGCGCGTACGCGCAGGTAGCCACCAGCTCGAGCACGCCGCACGTCACCAACTACACCGACGATGTGATCAGCAGCAGCTCGACCACGCAGGAAACGCACGCGGCGAGCTCGACCTACTCGACGAACGCGACCTACCTGACGACCTGGACCGCCACCAGCAACGCCGCCAACACGGAAAAGTGGCTCAACGTGAACGTGGCCTGGACCGACCGCACCGGCCAGAGCCAGAGCGTGCAACTGCTGTCGGTGATCTCCAAGTTCGACCCCGCCGACATCGGTACGCTGGCGACCGGTCCGGGCGGCATCAGCGTGCGCAAGCCGAAGAACCGGAGCATCAACGTGCCCTACCCCGCCGTCACCTTGAGCGGAGGTACGCAGAGCGCGTTCCAGCCGCCCCCGTCGACGGGTTTCTATGTGTTCGACAACGTGACCGGCAACGTGGTCAAGAGCTGCACCGGCGGGACGATGCCGACGTCCGACGGCGCGACGCTCGACTCCACCGGCGCGACCTGCAGCGACATCTTCGCCTATCTGCTCAGCGGCTATGTCCGCTTCGATACCAGCGCCAATCCGACGCGGAACACGATCGACAACACCACCGACACGACGCTGCCGTTGGCCGCTACGAATGCCGCTTCGAGTCCCGCCACGACCCCCATCAGCTTCGACTTTTCGAACTTCTCGCCGAGCAATCCCGGCGATCCCACATATACGTGTTTTTCGCAGCGCCAGAAGACGCTGCGCCACAATTCGACCGGGGTCGAGACCACCGTCGCGGAGACCGCGAGCGAGAGCGGTTATTTGGTCACGGCGCGCTTCGTGGCCTATGCCTGCATCGTGGCGCCCGTCGATCACGACAGCAACTCGACCACCGCGAAACGCTGGTGGGGCGAAGTGACGCTGGTGCCGAACAGCGATTCCGCTAATGGCACGACATGGTCGATCGGCACGACGAGCAGCACCTGGAAAATCTGCCGCTTCTCGGCGGACTACAACGTGGACAACGCCATCGCCAACAGCGAACACCCGCTGTGGTATCGAGGCGTGACCGGCGCGTTGGACAGCCAGAACTTCGTGGTGATCACGGGAAACAACAGTTGCCCGACCGATGTGGCGGCCAACCCCCTGGGAAGTCCGGCGACCTACGTCAACAACAGCACCGCGAGCCACCAACCCACCGGCGAGCGGTCGTTCCAGTGTGCGAACTCTTCGTGCTCCGGCGCGAACAAGACGACGCTGGAGCCGAGCACCCTGTCCACCGATCTGACGATGGAATGACCCTGTCCCCGGACCTGATGCGCCGCGCCCTGGCGCAGGCGCAGCAGGCCATCGGCCTGTGCGAGCCCAACCCCCGCGTCGGCTGTCTGATCGAATCGTCCGACGGCAGGATCATCGGCGAAGGCTCGACCCAGCAGGCGGGCGGCCCGCATGCCGAGGTGATGGCACTGCGCGACGCCAGCGCGCGCGACGAGAGCGTGTGCGGCGCCACCGCCTATGTGACGCTGGAACCTTGCTCGCACCACGGCCGCACCCCGCCCTGCTGCGACGCGCTGATCGACGCGGGCATCGCGAAGGTCGTGGTCGCCGTGGAGGACCCGAACCCGCTCGTCGCCGGCCAAGGCATCGCGCGCCTGCGCGCGGCCGGCATCGAGGTCGTGATGGCCGACGCCGACGCGGCGCGGGCTTCGCGCGAGCTCAACATCGGTTTCTTCTCGCGCATGCTGCGCGGCCGCCCGTGGGTGCGCATGAAGATCGCGGCGTCGCTGGACGGGCGCACCGCGCTGCCCGACGGACGAAGCCAGTGGATCACCGGCGAAGCGGCGCGGCGCGACGGCCATGCCTGGCGCAAGCGCGCCGGCGCGCTGCTCACCGGCGTGGGCACCGTGCGCGACGATAACCCGCGGCTCGATGTGCGCCTGGTGGCAACGGCTCACCAGCCGCTGCGCGTGGTGGTCGATTCGCGCCTCGAGACGCCGGCCGACGCCCGCATCCTGCAGCCGCCCGGGTCGGTGCTGATCTACGCCGCAGCACCGGACGAAGCGCGTCGCGCCGCGTTCACCGCGCGCGGCGTCGAGGTCGCGCTGAAGCCAGGGGCCAACGACAAGGTCGACCTGGCCGCG
>DASXQQ010000392.1:0-2622 GCA_036507085.1 Piscinibacter sp.
CGGCCACGCTTTGTGCGCGAACCTTTGCCGCGTAGGTTTCCAGCGGCACCGGTGCGGCGCCGCTGTAGAGATTGCGTGCCAGCGCCTCGCCCGCGCGGGCGCGACCGGCCTGCGTCAGCTCGTACAGCACGTCGCCGTCCAAGGCGCCGCGGCGACGCACTTCGACCAGCGTCTCGCGGCGCAGGTGCAGGAAGAGTGTCTCGAGCAGGGCGGGGCTGAGCTTGAGCTGGGCGGACAGGTCCTGCAGATGCGTGATGCCATGCTGGTGCATCACCTTGAGCGCCAGTTCGCCGATCAGCAGCAGCGGCAAGCCCGTTTCTTCGGGCGTGCGCGGTGCGGCGGGCAAGCCGGCCGCGTGCACCGCGCCGGTCTGGGCCAGCGCCTCGTTGAGGGTGGGAAGTGGAATCACGGTGGAGCTCATATCGACAGCCTCATTGAATGTGGGCGCTCAACGCCACCAGCCCTGCATCAGCACCACTTCGAGGGCTGTCCCGACCGCAACCGCGAGCGCGTACGGCAGGCGACCGCTCGTGCGTGCAGGCGCCGTGACCTGGCCGCTGCCACCCGTGGCGACGCGCACCACGGTGTCGGTGACCATGAAGCGGATGTTGCCGAGGGCCTGGCCCAGCGAACGGTTCCACAGTGCCACCGCCACGGCGAGCACACCGCCCGCGAGCAGGGTGAGCAGGAACACGCCGATCATCGGCTTGGGTCCGAACCACACGCCGACCATGCCGAGCAGCTTCACGTCGCCGGCGCCGAATGCGCGCAGCATGTAGAAGGGCATGAAGAGCGCGAGGCCGGCGAGCAGGCCGTACAGGCCCTGCAGCGGCCCGATCGCACCCCACCAGCGGGCGAAGAGACCGTTGCCCGCGGGGGCCACGGCCTGGAAGAAAAAGCCCAGCGCGATTCCCGTCGCCACGAGTGCGTTCGGGATGCGTCGGGTACGGAGGTCGCCGAAAACAGCGACTCCGAGTACGGCAGCGAGAGAGGCCATACACAACAGCTCCGAGGGGGACATCGCTTGACCTCCGTCGCTTTCGTACTTGCGTGCCGTTGCTTCGCTGCTTTAGCAGCCAGTCGGGACGCCGCCGAGCTTTTCCGCGATGGTGTCGAACGTCGCGCACAGGCGTTCGCCGACCACCGTGACGGCGCCGATGATCACGACCGCGATCAGCGCGGCGATGAGGCCGTATTCGATCGCGGTGACGCCGTCGTCTTCGCGTGCGAAGTTCTTGATGTACTGAACCAGTTTCATGATGCTTCCTCTCAGATTTAGAAAAATGCCGTTACCGGCTCCACCCATCAGCCCGGAGCCGGGCTGAAACCTTGAAGTCCTTGTTTGTCTTTCATCACAGCGCCAGCGCCGCCAAAACGGCATTGCTCCACGTGGTGTACATGGCCGCCATCGACGTGCCGGTGGCCTGAAATGCCGCGATGCACACCACGGCGATCAACCCGGCGAGCAGCCCGTACTCGATGGCGGTCACGCCGTCGTCTTCGCGCTGAACACGGGCGGCCAAGCGGCCCAAGGCGTTGCAGGCGTTCAACATGGCCGTCCTCGGTGCGTTGCGTTGTGGGGTGCGGTTCATGGAGCCGACTCTAGGCAGCCGTGCCGGGGTCCGCATCGGCGGTGTCGCCCATGGCCGATGGGTGTTTGCTCCCCGGGGCATAGGACAGAGCGCCTCCCCCGTTCGCGGGGGGGGCTGTTGCCGCTTGCTCATCGGCGCGACCCGCGGCAAGGATGCAGGCCAGCAGCTCGGCCGCGGGCGCTGTCTTGTGCAGGCAGGCACACGCCCCCAGCCGTCGAGCCTGCACTGCCACATGCGGGTCGACCAGGCAGGTGAGCACGACGATCTCGCAGGGAGCGGCATGCCGCAGCGCGGGGATGAGCGCCAGCCCGTCTTCGCCGCCCAGGTTGACGTCGAGCACCACCACGTCGGGCTGCTGTTCTCGCGTTTGCGCCAGCGCTTCGTCCACGGTCGCCGCCGCCCCCACGCTGAGCATGCGCGGTCGCTCGGCATCGATGAGGTTGGCAATGCCATGGCGGATGCCGGCGTGGTCGTCGACGACAAGCACCCTGACAGGGCCTTCAATGGGCATGGCAGCGATCCGTTTGAAACCCGGCTCTCACCCCGGTGGGGAACCGACGCGCAAAGCCTAGGGTGGCTGGCGCGCAGGCGCGAGGGCGGATGCGCCGGGGCGCGGCAGGAGCTTTGTCCCGGCCTAGAAGCAATACGGTTCAGTTAGGCAGCCTGAGCCAACCATCCGTTCGGGCTGAGCTTGTCGAAGCCCCCGCTCGCTGACCGCGCTGCCCTTCCTTCGACAAGCTCAGGACGATCGGAAATACAAGCTCAGGGCGAACGGGGTTACTGAACCGTATTGGGCCTAGAACACGAACGGCACGATGCGGTAGCGCACCGCGGCGCAGTAGGCGACGTAGGCCGCCTGCTGATCGCCGGCCCGCAGCATCGCCTCCTCGCGCCGCATGCGCACGGCCTGCGCGAGGTAGAGCAGCGCCAGCACGAGCAGGTTGCGCACGGAGAAGTTGCTCAGCAGGAAGCCGATGTGCGTGACGAGGTAACCCAGGTAGATGGGATGTCGCACGACGCGGTACGGGCC
>DASXQQ010000393.1:0-10964 GCA_036507085.1 Piscinibacter sp.
TCGGGCCGGGCCACCTGTTCCGGGTCGACCCGCATCCGACCGGCTGGCTGCGCTTCAACGTCGCGTTCAGCGACGACGCGCGCTTGTATGCCTTCCTCGCGCGGCAGATCGAGTTGCAGGAGCGCGGCGCGGCGGCGTGAGGAAACCGCGCCGATCGTCTAGAATCTGGTTGAATCAACCAAAACGTTGACGCGCATGAGCACGCAGACCATCGGCCTGTTCGAGGCCAAGACGCATTTGTCCGAACTCGTTGCCCGCGCCGAGCAGGGTGATGAAGTCATCATCACCCGGCACAACAAGCCGGTGGCGCGCATCGTGCCGTTTGTCGCGGCAACCGCCGCACCGGCGGCGCGTCGTGCAGCGTTGAAGGCGCTGCTGCAGTCGGCCAGTCAACGCAAGCTCGGCATGGACTGGAAAGCCCTTCGCGACGAGGGCCGCAAGTGACGGCCACCACCTTCGTGCTCGACACGTCGGTGACTCTGGGTGCGCTGTTCAAGGACGAACAGGATGCCTACTCACTGGCCGTGCTCGGGAGCCTGGAAGGCGCCACCGCGGTGGTGCCTTCCCTGTGGCATCTCGAACTCGGCAACATACTCGGCCGTGCTCTGAAGGGCGGACGCATCACTGCACCCGATCTGAAACTAAGCTGGGAGCGCTTGTGCGCGTTGGGCATTCAGGTCGTCGCGACGCTGGACGACGCGCGCTACTGGGCGGAACGCTCCGTCGAGTGGAGCCTCACGGCCTACGATTGCTGCTACCTCGAACTGGCCCGTCAACAGCGCCTGCCGCTCGCCACCAAAGATGAGCCGCTCGCTGCGGCGGCCAAGCGCATCGGCGTGAGCCTGTACCTCTCCTGATTGAGTCGAACCCATGAAAGCCTCCGACATCCGTTCCCAGTTCCTGAAGTTCTTCGAATCGAAGGGCCACGCCGTCGTGGCGTCGAGCCCGGTGGTGCCCGGCGACGACCCGACGCTGCTGTTCACCAACGCCGGCATGAACCAGTTCAAGGACGTGTTCCTCGGCTTCGACCGCCGCCCCTACACGCGCGCCGCGACGGCGCAGAAGTGCATCCGCGCCGGCGGCAAGCACAACGACCTCGAGAACGTGGGCTACACCGCGCGTCACCACACTTTCTTCGAGATGCTGGGCAACTTCAGCTTCGGCGACTACTTCAAGCGCGACGCAATCAGCTACGGCTGGGAGCTGCTGACGCAGGTCTTCAAGCTGCCCGAGAACAAGCTGTGGGTCACCGTCTACGCCGAGGACGACGAGGCCTACGAGATCTGGAACAAGACAGTGGGCGTGCCGGCCGAGCGCATCGTGCGCATCGGCGACAACAAGGGCGCGCGCTACGCGTCGGACAACTT
Source organism: Piscinibacter sp. (assembly GCA_036507085.1). GTDB lineage: Bacteria > Pseudomonadota > Gammaproteobacteria > Burkholderiales > Burkholderiaceae_C > Albitalea. The sequence goes on from DASXQQ010000393.1 coordinate 1,368, forward strand.
CTGGATGATGGGCGACACGGGCCCCTGCGGTCCCTGCACCGAGATCTTCTACGACCACGGGCCCGGGATCCCCGGCGGCCCGCCGGGCTCGCCGGATGAAGACGGCGACCGCTACATCGAGATCTGGAACATCGTCTTCATGCAGTTCAACCGCGACGACGCGGGCGTGATGCACAAGCTGCCCAAGCCGAGCGTGGACACCGGCATGGGCCTGGAGCGGCTGACGGCGGTGCTGCAGGACGTGCACAGCAACTACGAGATCGACCTGTTCGTGAAGCTGCTCGCCGCGGCCAAGCAAGTGGTCGATGCAGCCGGCGCCGGCAACTGCGACAAGGAATCGCCCTCGCTGAAGGTGATTGCCGACCACATCCGCGCCTGCAGCTTCACGGTGGTGGACGGCGTGATCCCCGGCAACGAAGGGCGCGGCTACGTGCTGCGCCGCATCACCCGCCGCGCCATCCGCCACGGCTACAAGCTGGGTGCGCGCAAGCCGTTCTTCCACGCGTTGGTGGCCGCGCTGGTGGGCGAGATGGGTGACGCGTACCCCGAGCTGCGCCAAAGCCAGCGCCGCGTGACCGATGTGCTGAAGCAGGAGGAAGAGCGCTTCTTCCAGACCATCGCGAACGGGATGGAGATTCTGGAGGGCGAACTTGCGAAGATGGTTCCGCCGAACTACCCGAACCCGTTGCTCTACCCCGGTACACGGCAGTTGTCGGGCGAGGTGACCTTCAAGCTGCACGACACCTACGGCTTCCCGCTCGACCTGACCGCCGACGTCTGCCGCGAACGCGGCGTGACGGTGGACAACGCCGGCTTCGACGCCGCCATGGCCCGCCAGCGCGAACAAGCCCGCGCCGCCGGCAAGTTCAAGATGGCGCAGGGCCTGGCCTACAGCGGCGCCGACACGCAATTCCACGGCTACGAGCACCTGGTGCGCGATGGCGCCCAGGTGACGGCCATCTACATCGACGGCACGCCCGTGCAGAGCGCGAAAGCCGGCGACGACGCGGTGATCGTGCTCGACCAGACACCCTTCTATGCCGAAAGCGGCGGCCAGGTGGGCGACACCGGCGAACTGCGCAACGCCAGCTCGCGCGTGGTGGTCGAAGACACGATCAAGGTGCAGGCCGCGGTGTTCGGCCACCAGGGCCGCGTGGTCGAGGGTGAAGTGAAGGTGGGCGATGCGCTGGCAGCGCGCGTCGATGCCGAGCGCCGCGCCAAGACCGTGCGCAACCATTCGGCCACTCACCTGATGCACAAGGCCCTGCGTGAGGTGCTGGGCAGCCACGTGCAGCAAAAGGGATCGCTGGTGAATGCCGAGCACACCCGCTTCGACTTCGCCCACAACGGCCCGATGACCGACGCGCAGATCGCCAAGGTCGAGGCGCTGGTGAATGCCGAGATCCTGGCCAACGCCGCCACGCAAGCGCGCGTGTTGCCGATCGACGAAGCGCAGAAGCTCGGCGCGATGATGCTGTTCGGCGAGAAGTACGGCGATGAGGTGCGCGTGCTCGACATCGGCACGAGCCGCGAGCTGTGCGGCGGAACCCATGTTCAGCGCACCGGCGACATCGGCCTGTTCAAGATCGTCGCCGAGACCGGCGTCGCGGCCGGCGTGCGCCGCGTCGAGGCGATCACCGGCGACAACGCCTTGGCCTATGTGCAGGGCCTCGAAGGCACCGTCAACCGGCTCGCCGGCACCTTGAAAGCGGCGCCGGCCGAGGTGCCGGCGCGCGTGAACCAGGTGCTCGACCAGCTGCGCTCGCTCGAGAAGGAGCTCGCCGCGCTGAAAGGCAAGCTCGCGTCGTCGCAGGGCGATGAGCTGCTCGCCCGGGCGGTCGACGTGAAAGGCATCAAGGTGCTCGCCGCCACGCTGGCCGGCGCCGACGCGAAGGCGCTGCGCGAGACGCTGGACAAGCTGAAGGACAAGCTGAAGACCGCGGCGATCGTGCTCGCGGCGGTGGACGGCGACAAGGTGCAGCTCGCCGCCGGCGTCACCGCCGACAGCGTCGGCAAGCTCAAGGCCGGCGAGTTGGTCAACTTCGTCGCTCAGCAGGTCGGCGGCAAGGGCGGGGGCAAGCCGGACATGGCGATGGCCGGCGGCACCGACCCGTCGAAGCTCGGCGCGGCGCTCGATTCAGTGCAGGCCTGGGTGGCGCAGCGCGCGTGAGAACAATGTCGCAGTCCTGACGGGGTCGGCGCAACGCGGGCAAACCCCGGTTCAGAAATCCGCGCGGCCGCCGATGACGGGGGATGGTCGAACCGTCCGCTGGCTCTGCCGTTGCCGCCGCCGAACCCGCTGCCCCCCCCGAACCCGCGCTGTGGCCCGACAGCGCTGCGGGTGCTCGGTTGGGCGGCCGCTTCGGGTTGCTCCTCGCAATCGGTGCAGCCGCATTCGTCCTGACGATCGCGCGCATCGCGCTCGACGGCACGCACGAGGCGCTGGCGCTGGCCGGCATCGTCACACTCGTCTTCGGCATGACGGCACTGGCGATCCGCAACTGCTTGCGAGACGCCTTCGACCGCGTTGCGCAGATGAAGCTGCAGCTCACGCAAGAGAGGGCGGCCACCGAGGCCGCGCGGGCGCAGACCGAACGCGCTCACCGCAGCAAGAGCCGCTTCTTCGCTGCCGCAGGCCATGAATTGCGCACGCCGTTGACCGGCGTGATCGGGGTGATCGACCTGCTGCGCTACGAGGGCGAGCACAGCGAACGGGTCCGCTCGCTGCTCGATGTGGCGGCGGCCAGCGGCGAGGCGCTGCTGGCGCGGGTCAACGACGTTCTGAACCTCAGGCACACCGAGACCGACCGCTTCGGCAGCGCACCGGCCGACGCCGACCTGCACGCGCTGACGCTGCGCGCCCGCGTGGCGACGCGCGACGCGTCGGCCGCGTCCGGCGACGAGCCCCTGCCGGCGCACGCCTGGACGCTGCAGGTGCTGCTGGCCGACGACAACGCGACCAACCAGTTCGTCATCGCGTGCTACCTGCAGGGCTGGGGCCACGAGGTGCAATGCGTCGAAGACGGCTGCCAGGCGCTCGCCGCCTGTGGCGAGCGGCACTTCGACCTGGTCCTGCTCGACGGCTTCATGCCGGGGCTCTGCGGGCCCGAGGTGCTGCAGCGACTGCGCCAGCCGGGTGAGGCGGACGCGTCGCCGTTCAACCGCGATGTCTTCGTCGCTGGAGTCAGCGCCAACAGCGCACCCGAAGACCGTGCCGAATTCGAACAGCGCGGGGCGCAGGCCTTCGTCGCCAAGCCGGTGCACGCGCCGCTGCTGCACCGGGTGGTGCAAGGGGCGATCGACCACCAGCAAGCGCGCGGCATCGCGCTCGCGCCCAACCCGCGTGCTGCGTCGCTGTCGCGCGATGCACTCGACCAGTTGCTCGCGATGCCGGCATCGGTTCGCGACGCCGAGCGCAGCGCGCGCTTTCGCGCCCGCTTCATGCACGAGCTGCCGGCGCAGGCAAGGCGCCTGCAGCGGGCATGCAACGTGTCGGACCTGGCCGAGTTGGCCGAAGTGGCGCATGCCTTGAAGGGCGCCAGCGGCTATGCCGGCCTGCCGGTGCTGACGCAACTGGCGGCGCAGACCGAAGTACACGCCCGGGCCGGGCGCGTGCCGTCCGCCTGGGCCAGCGCGCGCTCGCTGCAACAGGCAATCATTGAAATCAACAGCAACAAGGAGGCGGTCGAATGAGGATCCTGGTGGTGGAAGACGAGCCGGTGTCGCGCGAGGCACTGGTTGAGCTCGCCGAAGCGGCGTCGGGGCAGCCGCCGAGCGTCGCGACCGACGGTCGCGCCGCCTGGGCGCGGCTGGACGGCGGCGAGGCGGTGGGGCTGGTGCTGAGCGACATCCGCATGCCTCGCCTGAGCGGCGTCGAACTGGTGGCGCGGCTGCGCGCCGACCCGCGCTTCGAGCAGTTGCCGGTGATGCTGGTGTCGAGCGCCAACGACCGGGAGACGGTCGAGAGCGCGTTGCAGGCCGGCGTGCAGGGCTTCGTGCTGAAGCCGGTGACGCACGGTGCCCTGGAGCGCGTGCGCCACGTGATGGATCGGTTCCGCCAGGCACTGGTCGAGTGCAACACGCAGGCGATGAGCCGGCTTGGCGTCGATCCGTGCCGCTTCGACGCTTATGTGGCGGCCCTCGTCACCCAGGGGCAGGTGCTGGCCGACCGACTGGCCGGCGCCGTCAAGGCGCAGGAAGAGCGCATGTTCCAGGAACTGAAGGTCGCGGTGAAGACGCAGCGCGTTGTCGCGTCGACGCTCGGTGCGAACAAGCTGGTGCCGGTGCTCGCCTGGCTCGAGAAGTGCCTGGAGAGTGCTTCGGAGCGCGGCAGCTTGCCGCAGGCGCTGGCGGCGTATCGGCTGAACCTGTACTGGTTGCAGTGCGTGAAGCAGGCGATGCCGGCGTAGCTACGGTTCGCTGCGTTGCCGCCACTCGACTGTGCTGAACAGTTCGCGCCCGATCAGCGCGTAGTACAAGCCGAGCGTGCCGTGCGTTTGCGTGCGGTTGCCGAGATCGGGGTAGCGCGCTTCGCGGCGCGTCCACAAATACTTGATCGCGATCCCGTGCTGCTTGTGAATCCGCAGCGTCAGCCCCGCCTCGGCGCGAACGATGTTGTCGTGCCCGCCGCGCGGGTTGGCGACCCCGCTGACGAAGTATTCGCGCGCCGCCACGTCGGCCGAGGCCCGGTTGCCGAAGATCCAGCGCAGCGCCAGCAGGGCTTGCGGCGTGACGCCGTAGTGGTAGTCGGTCTCGTTGGCACCGTGCAGCGTGCCGACGCCGGCATAGCCCACACCCGCGAGCGCGGTGCCTTGCACGGCCATCGAATCGGACAGCCACCGTTGGCCGGTGGTGCCCAGCGACAGCGCGGTGCTCGACACGCGAAAGACCTGCGGCGCCAGGTAGTCGTAGCTGGCGTACAGGCCCCACACGCCCCGATAGTCCGGGCCGAGCTCGTAGTCGCGTCCATACAGCAGCCCGCGGCTCATGATGTTCTCGAACACGCTTGCGCTCGAACCGGTGGCCTGGAAGGTGAAGTAGTCGAACGGTCGCCGATAGACGTAGCCGGGCTGGCCCGGCAGGCCATAGTCGATTGAAAAGTCCGCCAGCAACTCGTTGCGCTTGACCTTCGTCGACGTGCCCGACCGGTTCTGCGTGAGCGAGCTCGGTCCGATCTGGAAGCGGGTGTAGTGCGCGGGATTGTGGCTCGCGAAGACAGGGCCGAAACGCTCGCCGTAGACGAGGCGGTTGAACCCCGACGACGGAGAAATCGCCGCGGCCGTGAGCTCACGCCAGAAGCGCGGCATGGGGCTCGTTTCGAGCACCAGATTGGCCATGCGGTACAGCGGCTCGCCGAGCAGGCTGCCGGCAATGCCGCTGGCGACCTGGTCGTTCTTCGCCGGCGGCGTGTTCTCGCCGGCAATCTCCCACAGCGCGCTGCCGGCAAAGGTGTAGCCGAAGGACTGCCAGAAGTCGTGGCCGGTCGAGCGGGCGAAGCCGTGGTACATCGACCCCTGGATCGGGTGGAGGAATTGATTGACCTTGAACGGATCGTTGTCGACCACCCAGCCGCTGCGCAGGTTGCGCCGGATCGTCGACAGGTTCACGTCGTACTCGCGGCTGCCGCTGGTGAGCTTGTTGAAGCGGTTCAGCAGGATGTCGAAGCCGATGATCTCGAGGGCGGGCAGTGAGTCGCTGCGCGACGGCGGCGCCTCGCCGGCATCGGGCTCGTCGCTCGGCGCGGCGCGGGCCGTGACGCCCAGCGCGAGCGCCATGCCCAGCAGCAGCGCGCGGCCGCTACCGGCACGCGACGCGGCCGGGGCGGGCTTCGAGTGCATCGCGACAGCTTAGCGTCGTCGCGATCCATTGGGTAGAGGGTGTTACTTCGCGACGAAGGCGCGCTCGATCACATAGTCGCCGAGCTCGCCCTGGCGCGGGCTGATGCGAAACCCGCGCGCGTCGAGCAGCTTGCAGCTGTCTTCGAGCATCGCGGTGCTGCCGCAGATCATCACGCGGTCGGTCGCGGGGTCGAGCGGCGGCAAGCCGATGTCGGTCGCCAGCTTGCCGCTTTCGATCAGGTCGGTCAGGCGGCCCTGGTTGCGAAACGCCTCGCGCGTGACGGTCGGGTAGTAAATCAGCTTGTCGCGCAGCAGCTCGCCGAGGAATTCATGCGCCGGCAACTGGTGCTCGATGAACTTCGCATAGGCCAGCTCGTCGACCTGGCGCACGCCGTGCACCAGCACGACCCTCTCGAAGCGCTCGTAGGTTTCCGGGTCCTGGATCACGCTGATGAACGGCGCCAGCCCGGTGCCGGTGGACAGCAGGTACAGCCGCTTGCCGGGGCGCAGGTCGTCTAGCACCAGGGTGCCGACCGGCTTGCGTCCGACGATCACCTCGTCGCCCGGCTGCAGGTGCTGCAGCCGCGAGGTCAGCGGGCCGTTCGGCACCTTGATGCTGAAGAACTCGAGGTGCTCGTCGTGGTTGGCGCTGGCCACGCTGTACGCGCGCAGCAGCGGCTTGCCGTCGACCGGCAGCCCGAGCATCACGAAGTGCCCGTTGCGAAAACGCAGACCGGGGTCGCGCGTGGTGCGAAACGAGAACAGGGTGTCGTTCCAGTGGTGGACATGCAGGACGCGTTCGGTGGCGAAGTGAGCCATGGTCGGGTTGCAGCGTGGAAACGAAGGGCCACAGCTTGCGTGGCTTCGGTGGTTCGCGCTATCGCGATCGGGACAGTCGTTTCCCGCGGGGCGGAATCGCCCATGCGAAGATTCCGCCGTGACCGACCTCCAGGAGTCCTTCCCATGACGATCACCATTCGGCGCGCCTCGCCCAACGACGCGGCGGCGTACGCGCATTTGATGAGCGACCCGGCGGTGTTCGGCGGCCTGATGCAGATGCCCTATCCTGATGAAGAACTGTGGCGCATGCGCCTCGCCGAGACCTGTGCGCCGGGCAAGATCGACCTGCCGTTGGCCGCCGAGCTGCATGGGGACGTGGTCGGCTCGTCGGGCCTGCACCCGGTGGGTCCGGCGACGCGGCGACGCCACGCAATGACCTTGGGCATCTCGGTCGCGCGCGCGGCACAGGGCCGCGGCGTCGGCTCGGCGCTGATGGCTGCGATGTGCGACTACGCCGACCGCTGGATCGGCGCGTTGCGCATCGAGCTGTCGGTCTACACCGACAACGAAGCGGCGATCGCGCTGTATCGCAAGTTCGGCTTCGAGATCGAGGGCACCTACCGCGGCTATGCGATGCGCGACGGCTGCTATGTCGACGCCTACGCGATGGCGCGATTGCACCCGAATCCGCCGCAGATCAGCGGGGTGGCCGCAGCGACATGAGGAGGCTGCTTCGCGGTGCGCTGACCGGCCTGTTCATGGCGTGGCTGTGGGGTTCGACGCCGGCGCGGGCCGAGGTCGAGTTGAGCTTTCCGAGCCTCGACACCTCGGGCGGGCCGGGACTGATGCTCAAGGCCTTCTGGTTCGAGGCGCCGGTGTCGGCGCCGGCGCCGGCGGTCGTTCTGCTGCACGGCTGCGGCGGCGCCTACGACGCGCGCGGCGTGCTCAGCCAGCGAATGCGCGACTACGCGGCGCTGTTGAATCGGCACGGCCTGCATGCGCTGATCGTCGATTCGCTGACGCCGCGCGGCGAAAAGCAGATCTGCACGCAGAAGGTTCGCAGCCGCCTCATCACCCGGGCCCACCGCCGGCTCGACGCCTTGTCGTCACTGGCGTGGCTCGCGACGCGGCCGGACGTCGACGCATCGCGGCTCGGCCTGCTCGGCTGGTCCAATGGCGGCAGCACGGTGCTGGCCGCGACCAACATGCGCCACAAGGAAGTCGCCGGCGCCGAGCCGAAGCCAGCGTTCGCCGTGGCGTTCTATCCCGGCTGTGAAGCGGAACTCAAGCGCGGCTACGAGACGCAGACCCGGCTGCTGATGCTCGTCGGCGAAGCGGACGATTGGACTGCGGCCGAGCCGTGCAAGCGGCTCGCCGCGCAGGCGCAGGGGCACCCACCGGAGATCGAAAGCTACGCCGGCGCGTACCACGGGTTCGATTCGACGGCGACGGTGCGCGTGAGGACGGATGTGCCGGGCGGCGTGAATCCGGGGAGGGGCGTTCACGTCGGTGGCAATGCGCAGGCGATGAAGCGGTCGCGGGAGCGGTTGATGCAGTTCATCGGGGTGGCGGGGTCTTGAGTGAGAAGCGCGTCGGCGTTCGAAAGGGATGTCGTGGGCAGTCGCTTTCAACCCTCTGCCGCCATGGCAGTCTTCCCGCAGCGTCGGGTTCTCGCGCACGCCATCGCGCAGCGGCACTCCGAGCGTGCAGCGTGCTTGAGTCGGCCGTCAGCGAGACTGCTGAGCGAACGCCTCGAGCTGGTCGATGCAGGTGTTCCAGCCTTCGAAGAACCCCATCTCTTCATGCCGGTCTCTCGTCGCTTTGTCCGGGTGCATGACGGTGGCGACGTAGCGCGTGCCAACGCCCTCGTCGGCCATCGAGATGACGGCCGTGAATGCGAGCCAGGGGGTGGCGGGCCTCCACCCTTCGGTCAGTAGCGACGTGAAAACAATCCGGGCCTGCGGGATGACCTCCAAGAAGCAACCGGGGTTGTCGCTGGTGCCCCCGTCGGGGCCCCGCATGAAGGTGTAGAACGCCCCACCAGGGCGGAGGTCAAATGCTCGCACCTCTGTCGTCCACGGCTTGGGGCACCACCATTCCTTCAGGAGCTTGGGGTCGGTCCACGCCTTCCACAGCGTGGCCCGCGGAGCGCGGACGAGACGGGAGATGACGAGATCTTGTTGATCAGGGTTGACGATGCTTGCGTTTGTCACGGGACAGGTCCTCCTGATGAAGCCTTTCGGCAAAGGCTGACATGCGGTCGGTTCGCGCTTCCCATACCGCACGCTGCTCGGCAATCCACTGCTCTGCACGCGAGAGCGTCTTTGGCCTGAGTTCGCAGGTCCGTACTCGCCCAACCTTGTTCGAGCGGATCACACCGCTGCGCTCCAGCACGCAAAGGTGCTTCATGAAGGACGGCAGCGCCATCGCAAAGGGTGCGGCCAGCGCCGAAACCGACGCCGGTCCCCGTCCAAGTACGCCCACGATCGCGCGGCGTGTGGGATCAGCCAGGGCGTAGAACACTTCCGACAGGTGGGCATATTGGTTAGCCATTCAGCTTAGTATAGAGAGCCGAGATGGAACATGGCAAGCGCTTTGTGCGAGGTCGACTTCCTCCCGGTCCGGGTCGAGCAAGTCAACAAGCTCGCCGCCGTGAATGGCTTGGTAGGGATGCGGGTTGGCCTGCCTGACGGCGTCGGGGCAGCAGTCACTTTGGCTTCATCGCATCGCGGTGACCCGGGTGATGCGCGAGTCCAGCCGCATCACGGCTTCTGCTGCCCCTGCCTCGTCAGAACGACATGCATCGCGTTCGGCGTGCCGATATGCTCCGTGCATTGGTAGCCCAGCCTTGGCAGGTCGATGCCGGCGAGCAACGCCTCTCCGCAGCCGAGCAGGGTGGGGGCGATCGCCAGGTGCATCTCGTCCACCAGGGGCAGCGCGCAGGTATTGCTGGATCGTCGCGATGCCGCCGCCAAGCCGC
>DASXQQ010000394.1:0-7009 GCA_036507085.1 Piscinibacter sp.
GCTGGTGCCCAGCGCCACCAGCAGGTCCATGTTGCCCGTGCCGGCCTTCAATGCCTTCCAGCCGGCGCGGTAGAAACGCGCGCCGAGCCAGAACTGCACCGGCGTCGCGAGCGCGAGCTGCAGCCAGCCGTTCAGGCCCCAGTGCGCGCCGAACAGCAGGCCGAGCATCGGCAGCATGAGCGGTGCGGACAAGACGGCGGCCAGCGCCACCGGCCACCCCTCGGCGCGCGCGCGCGGCGCCGCGTCGGCGGGTGTCGCGTCGCTCACCGGGCGCGCCGTGTAGCCCGCCTTGTCGACGGCAGCGAGCAGGGCTTGCGCGTCGATCTCCTGGCTTGCCAGCGTCACCTCGGCGGTCTCGGTCGCGAGGTTGACCTGCGCCGACGCGACGCCCGGCACCTGCTCCAGCGCCTTCTCGACACGCGCAACGCACGAGGCGCAGGTCATGCCGTCGATCCGCAGGCGAACGGTCTGCTCCACCAGCGCATAGCCGGCCTTTTCGACCGCCGCCCGCAGCGCGGCCAGCGGCACCGCCGCGCTGGCGCGCACGCGGGCCGCCTCCGTCGCGAGGTTGACACTGGCTTCGGCGACGCCGGGCACGCCGACCAGCGAGCGCTCGACGCGGGCCACGCAGGACGCGCAGCTCATGCCTTCGATGCCGAGGGTCCAGTCGCGCTGGTCAGCGCTCGGGCCGGGGAGAGCAACGCTGGTGTTCATGGGTGCGATGAAAACGTTTCGAGCAAGGCATGCCAGTCTCGACCTTCCCACGATGGAAAGGTCAAGGGGGAATCCGAAATCCATGCGATCTGGAAGGGTTCCGCGGCTGCCGCATTGACTTTGCCATGGTGGCAAGGTTCAGGATCGATCCGTCAAGCCTCTTTACATCGGAGACGCCATGTCCAGTCCGTCATCGTCCAACTATGTTCCTGCGCTGCGGTTTCGCTGGCTCACGCCTTACTACGATGCCGTCGTGGGCGCGACCACGCGGGAGCGTGCGTTCAAGCAAGCCCTCATCGCACAAGCTCGCATAGCGGCCGGCCATCAGGTACTTGACCTCGCCTCCGGTACAGGCACGCTCGCCATCTGGATCAAACAGGAGCACAAATCGGCAAACGTCACCGGCGTTGATGGTGACCCGGCCATTTTGGCCATTGCCGCCGACAAGGCTCAACGAGCCCATGTCGCGGTGCAATTCGATCATGGGCTGTCTTACGACCTGCCCTATCCAGCGGCCAGCTTCGATCGCGTGGTCTCGAGCCTGTTCTTTCATCATCTGACCTGGGAAAACAAGCAACGCACCGCGCAAGAGTTGTTCCGCGTTCTCAAGCCCGGCGCCGAGCTGCACGTCGCTGACTGGGGCCGCCCCACGAACGCCCTGATGCGCGGGCTGTTCCTGTTCGTCCAGCTTCTCGATGGGTTCAAGAACACCCGGGACAACGTGTCCGGTCGGCTGATCGAGCTCTTCGAGCATGCTGGCTTCGGTGAGGTCTCGCAGCAGCAAACGTTCGACACGATCTTCGGCACCGTCACGCTGTATCGCGCGGTCAAACACAGCTGACGCCGACTTCAATGCTTGTGTTGGCCGCCGTGGCCCGGGTTCGCATCCGAGCCGCCGTAGCCACGAAGCTGGGCGTAGCGGGCGTTCTGTTCTGGCGTGAGGATCCGGGCCTGGGCAAGGTGAGCCTCGAGATGCGCCCCACGCACTTTGGCCTGGAGCGAGCCGATCTCATTGAGCGAGCTTGCCAGCAACTCGGGAGTCACCGCCTTGGTTGCGAACAGTCGATCAAGCTTGCGCTCTGCCTCGACAAGTTCACGCCCAAGCGACGTGGCCTTCGATTCCATGGCGGCGAACAGAGCTTCGGTCTGGGTGCGCTGCTCGGGCGTGAGAGTGAGCTGCGTGGCGAGTTCGAGCACGTGGGCCGGGCCCGCATAGCCGTTGAGCTCCGCCGCCTTGGCCAGGCCCATGCCCTTGCCGGACAGGTAGGCGTTGACGTCCTCGGGGGACAGAGACTTGATCTCGCGCACTTCTTGACCGGCATAGGCTGACACTTGCGGGGCGGCCGACACAGCGACAGCAAATGGCGCAAGCGCGAGAACGCAGGTGACGATGTGACGCTTCATGTGAATCCTTCGAAGTAAGTGAGTGGGTCGACAGAGGTGCCCAGCGCCGCGCGGCTGGGGGAGTTCACTTCACCGGTTCGATCGCAGTGACGACGAACCCGCTGTCCGACTTCTCGGCGTTGAAGCGGACCTTGTCTCCCGCTTTCAGCTTGTCGAGCAGCGCCGGATCCTTCACCTGAAAGACCATCGTCATGCCCGGCATGCCCAGGTTCTTGAGCTCGCCATGCTTGAGCGTGATCTTCCTGCTCTCTTTGTCGACCTTGCGCACTTCACCGTCGGTCATCGCGCCCTCGACCTGAGCGACCAGCTTCGCCGGCACGGCGTCGCGTCGCGCCTGGTTTCGATCCACGACCGAAACCTTGCCGACCATCCCGGCCTGGTAGTGACCGGCGATCAGGCAGGCGAACTCGAACTCGCCGGGGCGGTTGAAGGTCCAGACGATCTCGCCGGTCTTGCCCGGCTTGACGTGCGCCATGTACGGCTCGTCGTGTTCCATGTTCGGGAACTTCTTCATCAGTTCGGCGTGCTCGTCGAGTTCCTTCTTCGTGCCGAGCACGAACTCGTGCATCACCTTGCCATCGTTCTTGATGACGAACTTGACGGTGTCGCCCGCCTCCACTTCGACATGGTTCGGCGTGAAGCGCATCGAGTCGAGCATCTTGTGCTCCACCGTGCGCTGGACCGCCTTCGGGTCGCCGGCGATGCCCCAGGGCTTCTGCTCCTTCTTGATCGCTTCCGACTTGGGCTTGTCGTGGTTCTCGTCGCCGTGAGCGAGTGCCGTGCCGGCGGCCAGGGTGAGCGAAGCGAGCCATAGCGCGCGCGCGCAATGCTTGAGGGTATTCAACGGAGGTTTCCTTTCGGTGGTGTGTGATGGCCCTTCGGCCGTTCAGTGCTTGTCATGGCCGCTCTTGCCAGCCGGTTTGCGAACCTGGACTTCGATCTCCTGGGTGGCTGGCCGCGCGAGCGGCATCGACGGGTGGCCCTCGGACTTCGAGCGCGCCGGTTCGGCCAGTCCGGCTGTCCATTCGACAGCCACGCTGCCCGCGGGGTGCTTGAACCATCCGGGGTTCTTGTAGTCGCCGCGCTTCTGCTCGCGCCGTACCTTGATGACGCTGAACATGCCGCCCATCTCGACACTGCCGAACGGGCCCTCGCCGCTCATCATTCGGGCGGTGTTGTCGGGCAGCGGCATCTCCATCTCACCCATGTCGGCCATGCCGCGCTCGCCCATCACCATGTAGTCGGGAATCAGCTGGTTGATCTGCTTGACGACCTGGCGGTGATCGACGCCGATCATCGTCGGCACCTCGTGCCCCATCGCGTTCATCGTGTGGTGGCTCTTGTGGCAATGGAAGGCCCAGTCGCCTTCTTCGTCGGCCACGAACTCGAGCTGGCGCATCTGGCCCACCGCCACGTCGGCGGTCACCTCGGGCCAGCGCGCGGCCTTCGGGGTCGGTCCGCCGTCGGTGCCGGTGACGGTGAACTCGTGGCCGTGGATGTGCATCGGATGGTTGGTCATCGTCAGGTTGCCCATGCGGATGCGCACCTTGTCGCCCTGCCGCACGTTGAGCGAGTCGATGCCCGGAAAGACGCGGCTGTTCCACGACCACAGGTTGAAGTCGAGCATCGTCATGATCTTGGGCGTGTAGGCGCCCGGCTCGACGTCATAGGCATTGAGCAGGAAGCAGAAGTCGCGGTCGACCTCGTCGATCAGCGGGTGCTTGGCCCGCGGGTGCGTGACCCAGAAGCCCATCATGCCCATCGCCATCTGCGTCATTTCGTCGGCGTGGGGGTGGTACATGAAGGTGCCGGGGCGCCGCGCGACGAACTCGTAGACGAAGGTCTTGCCGGGCTGGATGCCGGGCTGGGTCAGCCCCGTCACGCCGTCCATGCCGTTGGGCAGGCGCTGGCCGTGCCAGTGGATCGAGGTGTGCTCGGGCAGCTTGTTGGTGACGAAGATGCGCACGCGGTCGCCCTCGACGACTTCGATCGTCGGTCCCGGCGACTGGCCGTTGTAACCCCACAGGTGCGCCTTGAAGCCGGGGGCCATCTCGCGCACCACCGGCTCGGCGACCAGATGGAACTCCTTGACGCCGGCGTTCATGCGCCAGGGCAAGGTCCAGCCGTTGAGCGTGACGACCGGGTTGTAGGGGCGCCCGCTGGTAGGCACGAGCGGCGCCATCGTGTCCGGCCGGGTCTGCAGCACCGGCTCGGGCAGGGCCGCGAGCGCGACCTTGCTGACCGCGGCGGCACTCACCGCGCCGGCCGCGCCGAGCATGAATCGCCTTCTGTCGTTGGTCATTGGGTTTCCATGTCCTGGGTTCGAGGGACGCCGATCAACGCGGCTTGCAGCGCTGCGTCGGCGAGCCAGAAGTCGCGTTGCGCGTCGATGGCCTGCACGACGCTTGCGACCTGCTCGCGCGCGTCGGCCAGCAGCTCGAAGACGCCGATCAGCATCCCGTTGTAGCGAAGCAGGTTCTCGTCGGAGATCGTCTTGCGCAGGGGCACGATCTCGTCGCGGTAGTGGCGCGCCAGGTCGTAGGCGGTGCGGTAGCCGGCGTAGCTTTCGCGCAGCTGCGACGCGGCATCGATGCCGACCTGCGCGGTCCGATTCACAGCGGCCATGTAGCTTGCCTGGGCGCCGGCGCGCGCCGCGTCGCCGGTATCGAAGATCGGCAACGGAAGCTGCAACTCGACGCCTCGCTGCGCGGATCGGCCGGTCTCGGTGTTGCGCACGGCGGCGATCTCGAGGCCATTGACGATGCTGCTCACGCGCGTCAGGCCCTGCTCGCGCGCGCTGAACTCCAGACGGACGCGGGCCAGCCGAACATCCAGCCGCTGGTCGAGCGCGGCTTGCGTGACAGTCGCTTCGTCTTTCGCCGCCGCAGGCAGGTCGGGCAGCCGATCGGGCAGCGTCAGCGCCTGCGCCTGCGCGCCGTTCAAACCGAGGCTGCGAACCAGCGCCTCGCGGCTGCGCTGCGCATGCATGCGGGCGCGGGCGAGCTCGGCCACCGCGTCGGCCGAGAACGCCTGCTCGCGCGCACGCTGCAGCTTGCTGAAGTTGCCGACCGCCTGCATGCGACGCGCGAGCTCGGCACTCGCGTCCGCGGCGAGCTTCACCTGCTCGAAGTACTGCACCGACTGTTGCGCCGCGACGGCATGCACCCAGTTCTGCCGAGCGTCGGTCGCGGCCCGGACGACCTCGCTCGCCAAGCGAAGACGCGTCTGCTGTTGCTGCGCGTCGGCCAGCCGCGTCCGCGCCGGCCACAGCAGCAGGTCGAACACCGACACGCCGAGCATCCGGTTGATCTCCACTTCACGCCCGCCCGCTTCGTTGCGCAGCAGCCGCTCGAAGGTGAACACCGGGTTCGGCAGCCGCGCCGACTGAGTGGCATTCGCCGATGCGGCGGCGCCTTCGAACAGCATGGCCTGCACGGCAGGGCTGTGAGCCAGCGCCAGGCGCACCGCATCGTCGGCACCGACCGGCTTGGCGAGCGCCGCATCGACCTCGGCCTGCGCCTGCCGGCGTGCCTCGTCGCTCGTCAGCCAGCGCAGCGGCGCGCCGAGCCGCTCCTGGCTCAGTGCCTGCACGCTGCGGACGTTGTCGTCGATCGCGGTGCTGGCGCAGCCGCCCAGCGCCAACGCGGCCAGGACGGCCAGCAGCGGACGTTTGCGATGGACCCCGAGCGAACTCATCGGTTGGTCCTTGGCGCGGAAGCCGCTGGCGCCGGGGCGGCGATTCCCTGGCTCTCGCGTGCATAGGCTTGCCAGCCGCCGATGCGGCCGACGAGGTCGTTCGATTCGCGCCAGGGCCGAAGCGGCTGGTCATCGAAGCCGCGACGGCCGTCGAAAACGGAGCGGTAGCCACTGGCCTGCGACGCCGGCGTGGCCGGGGACGGGGGGATCGGCTGGGCGATGGCGCACGGCACCATCAGGCCCAGCAGCGCCGCCCAGCCGGCGCTGCGGGTGAGAAAAGTCATGGAAATCCTCGCGAACTGCGAGCCTGCGGCCGACTTGCGGTCGGCAAGCGTTGGCGGATCGTTGGAGACGCGGTCGGCGCGGGCACGAAGGCCCGGCCGCCGCGCCGTGCGACGCGTCAGGCGAGGACGGGTCTGGGCGGCCGCTCGGGGCCGTCGGTCAGAAACGGAGCAACGCCGCCCACGGCGGCCGCGCACAGCGACTCGACGAACATGGGAGCGTCGAAGGCGACGATCGTCGCCGGCAGCGCCGCGGCCGTGCAGCACGATGCACACAGGCTGCAACTGCCCTTGGACGACGCCTGCACGCCATCCTTGGCCTTCACGGGCTGCGCAGAGTCGTCACCCTCCTGCGCATCGGACGCCGTTGCGGCGGCGCGGTGGTGGCTGGCGTGCTGGTGTGCGACGGAGTCGGCGTGGACGAGCGCCGCTGCCGCTGCGGTGCGCTGATGATGGTTGGCATCGCATCGATGGACCGTCACCGCGGCGAAGCCCTGCGCGGGGATTGCCGCGGCGAGAAGCCACATCACAGCGATTCGAATGGCGCGCCACATGGGGGCGGAGTCTATCGCAGGCAATCAAAGCCGGCCGGCGCGAAACGGTAACGAGGTGCTCAGTTGCGGTTCAAGATCACGCACGCCGGGGCTGCATCGCCAAGAACCTTCGGTTGTCCGGCGCAGCCACCGACATGACAATGGTCGCTTCGGCGCCGACACGACGCGCATCGACACCAAGACACCATGAAGCACAACGCACTCCTGGTCGCCGCGTCCGTGGACCAACAAGACATCAGTGCCGGTGAGTGTCAGCGTGAAGATGGCGCGCGACCGGTGAGCCCGTGCCGGCATCGAGCTGACCGGCGCGGACGTCCACCCCCACGGAGCATGCCTTGAACGATTCCACACCCCCGACGC
>DASXQQ010000395.1:0-16802 GCA_036507085.1 Piscinibacter sp.
GCATGTTCGTCATCAACCCGCCATGGACGCTGCACGACACGCTGCAGCAGACGCTGCCGTATCTCGTGGAGGTGCTCGGCCAATACGACGGCGCGAACTTTCTGCTGGAGCAGCGCGAGTCATGACCCAGGCGCTTGAGGGTCTCAAGGTCCTCGAATTGGGCCAACTGATTGCCGGCCCGTTCGCCGGCAAGACGCTGGGCGACTTCGGCGCCGACGTGATCAAGGTCGAGCCGCCCGGCGAAGGGGACCCGCTGCGCAAATGGCGCCTGCTTCACGACGGCACCAGCGTGTGGTGGCAGGTGCAAAGCCGCAACAAGAAAAGCGTCGCGCTCGATCTGCGCAGCGACGAGGGCCGCCACGCGGTGCGCGCGCTGGCCGCCGAAGCCGACGTGCTGATCGAGAACTTCAAGCCCGGCACGCTGGAGAAATGGGGCCTGGGCTACGAGGCCTTGAGCGCCGCCAACCCGGGCCTGATCATGCTGCGCATCAGCGGCTACGGGCAGAGCGGCCCCTACAAGGATCTGCCCGGCTTCGCGGTCGTCGCCGAGGCGATGGGCGGCTTGCGGCACCTCACCGGCGAGCCGGGCCGTGTGCCGGTGCGCTGCGGCGTGAGCATCGGCGACACCTTGGCCGCGCTGCACGGCGTGATCGGCGTGCTGCTCGCGCTGCAGGCGCGCGCCAAGACCGGCCGCGGCCAGGTCGTCGACGTGGCGCTGTACGAGGCCGTCTTCAATTGCATGGAAAGCCTGCTGCCCGAATACAGCGCGTTCGGCGCGGTGCGCCAGCCCGCCGGCTCGGCGCTGCCCGGCATTGCGCCGTCCAACGCCTACCGCTGCGCCGACGGCCAGGCGGTGATCGGCGGCAATGGTGATTCGATTTTCAGGCGGCTGATGCAGGCGATCGGCCGCGACGATCTGGCGCAGGACCCCGGCCTCGCGGACAACGCGCTGCGCGTGCAGCGCGTCGATGAGATCGATGCGGCCATCACCGCGTGGACCGTGCAGCGGCCGGTGGCGGACGTGGTCACTGCGCTGCAGGCCGCGAGCGTGCCGGTCGGGCGCATCTACACGGTGGCCGACATCGCCGCCGACCCGCACTACCGCGCGCGCGGCATGATCCAGCGCATCACGTCGGCCGAGGGCCTCGCGCTCGACGTGCCCGGCGTCGTGCCGTGCTTGAGCGACACGCCCGGCGCGATCCGCCGCCGCGCGCCGCGACTTGGCGAAGACAACGGCCAAGGGTTCGATCCTTCATGAGGCTCACGCGCGCCGCAGCCGTGCGCGTGCTGCCGTTTGCCCTGTTCATGGTGCTGCTCGCCATTCGCGGCGCCGCACCGCCCGACGGTGCGTGGGGTTTCGATCCGCGCTGGATCTATGCGTTGGCGGTGCTCGCGGTCGGCGCGCTGATGTGGCGCTGGCGGCGCGAGTACGGCGAGCTGTCGCAGCAACTGGCGCCCGATGCGCGCGAGCTGCTGCTGGCGGTGGGCGTCGGCGTCGCGGTGTTCGCGTTGTGGATCACGCTCGACGCGCCGTGGATGCGCCTGGGCGCGCCGGTGGCGAAATTCATCCCCGTCGGCGGCAACGGCGAGCTGCTGTGGCCGCGCATCGCCGTGCGCTGGGTCGGCGCCGCGCTGCTGGTGCCGCTGATGGAGGAGCTGTTCTGGCGCTCGTTCGTGATGCGCTGGATCGACAGCGCGCGCTTCGAGGCGGTCGATCCGCGGCAGACCAGCGCGAAGGCTGTCGTGCTCAGCACCTTCCTCTTCATGCTGGCCCACACGCTGTGGCTGGCGGCGATCGTCGCCGGCCTGGCCTATGCGTGGCTGTATCGGCGCACCGGGCGGCTGTGGGTGCCGGTGGTCGCGCATGCGGTGACCAACGGCGTGCTCGGCGCGTGGGTGATCGCCACGGGGCAGTGGGCGTACTGGTAAGACTTATCTCTTCAAGTCGCGGAACACTGAAAAGAGCCACGAGCGCATGCCGACGACGATGGTGTAGGGCCGCTTGTGTTCCGGCGGCAGCTTCTGGTCAGCCACATGCTGCTGCGCGAAGTCCTGCGCGATGCGTGCCAGCCGCTGGTTGAACGATTCCGCCAGCCCGCTGCCGATCTGGCCGTGCACCAGCGTCAGCATCTCGCCGTCGCCATCGAAGCCGCCGGAGAAGTAGTCGCCGACCACATGCTCGCGGAAATAGCGCATCACCGGCCCGTTGGGCCGCCAGCGCAAGGTCTTCGCTACGCGCAGGCGGTAGCGGTTCAGGGCTTTCAGCTCGATGATGCCGAGGCGGTCGAGCTTGGCCAGGCACTTCACCGTCTCCGCCTCGTTGATCGTGTAGCTGGAGACGATCTGCTCGAAGCTCCATTGGCTCAGGCAGCAGATTGCCACCAGCAGCAGCTTGCGGTCGGCCACCACCGCGCGCTCCTGCTCGTCGGACAGCTCGCGGCGCAGCGGCTGCGCATCGGCGACGCGGCGCGCCAGTTCGGCGAAGTCGGTCTTCAGCACGCGTGCAATCTCGTCGATGCGCGTCAACGGCATGTCGCCCTTGGCGAACATGCGCTTGATGCTCGACTCGGCCATGCGCAGCTCGCGCGCCAGGTCGGCATAGGTCAGGCCCGCGGCCTTGAGTTCGGCCTTCAAGGTGGCAATCAGCGCGGCGGTGCTGCTCATTGGTGCCCCCAGATCGCGGAGTACCGCGCCCGCCCCCCGAGGGGGTGAGCTTGCTTGGGGCGGCCCGGCGCGGCGCTCATGCGGCCGCCTTCACCTGCAGCTGCTGCTGGTAACCCTTGAGCACTTCCTCGCGCAGCACGTCCCAGATGGCGGTGTGCAGCTGCACGAAGCGCGGCGTGGCGCGCACCTCGGCCACGTCGCGCGGGCGAGCGAGGTCGATGGTGAACTCGCCGATCGGGTGCGAGCCAGGGCCCGCGGAGAGCACGATGACGCGGTCGCTCATCGCGATCGCTTCATCGAGGTCGTGTGTGATGAAGAGCACCGCTTTCTTCTTCGCCGCCCACAGCGCGAGCACCTCGTTCTCCATCAGCTGCCGCGTCTGGATGTCGAGCGCTGAGAACGGCTCGTCCATCAGGATGATGTCGGGGTCGAGCGCGAGCGTCTGCGCGAGGCTCGTGCGCTTGCGCATGCCGCCCGACAGCTGGTGCGGATAGCGGTCGCCGAAGCCGCCGAGGCCGACGCGCTTGAGCCAGTCGTCGGCCTGCGCGCGCGCATTGGCGATGCCACGGAACTCCAGCCCCGCCATCACGTTGCCGAGCGCGGTGCGCCACGGCATCAGCGACTCGCTCTGGAACATGTAGCCGGCGCGCGCGTTGATGCCGGCGAGCGGCGCACCGAACACCTCGACGCGCCCGCGGCTCGGCGTCAAGAGACCCGCCGCCACGTTCAGCAAGGTGCTCTTGCCGCAGCCGGTCGGGCCGACCACCGAGACGAATTCGCCGGCGCCCACCGTCAGCGTCACGTCGTGCACCGCGGTGTAACGCTGGCCCGGGTCGTCGCGCGAGATGAAGGTGCAGCTGACCTCGTCGAGCGCCAATGCGGGCGCGCTCATTGGGTAACCTCCGCGCTTCGCGCTGCGGTATTCGCCTTGGGAGCGGCCCGGCGGCTCATCCGGCCTTCACGACCTTTGCGTTCGCCTTCTTCACGAACTCGTTCGTATAAGCCGCGGCCAGATCGAACTTCACGTCCTTCAAAGAATCGTCGACGCTCCTCAGCGCGCGCACCGCGGTGGCGGCGCCGGCCTCGGGAATCATGCCGTCGGGCGACAGCGCGCCCTTGCTCGCGAGGAAGGCGTCGATGTAGACCGCGCGGTCGCCGAGCAGGTAGCTCTCGGGCACCGCCTTGATGATGTCGGCCGCGCCGGCGGCCTGGATCCATTTGTCGGCGCGCACGATGGCGTTGGCGAGCGCCTGCACGGTCGCCGGGTTCTTGTCGATGAAGGCCTGCGGCGCGTAGAGGCAGCCGGCCGGCATCGGCCCGCCGAAGACCTTCTCGGCCTCGGCAACAACGCGGGTGTCGGAGATGATCTTCAGGTCGCCGCTGCGTTGCAGCAGCGTGATCACCGGGTCGAGGTTGCTGATCGCGTCGATCTGGCCGGAGCGCATCGCGGCCACCGCGCCGCTGGCCGCGCCGACGCCGATGATGGACACGTCGCTCGGCTTCAGCCCCGCCTTGGCGAGCACGAAATTCGCCATGATGTTGGTCGACGACCCCGGCGCGGTCACACCGATCTTCTTGCCCTTGAGGTCGGCCACGGTCTTGTAGTTCGGCATCGTCTTCGGGTTGATGCCCATCACGATCTGCGGCGCGCGGCCCTGCAGCACGAAGGCGCGCAGCTTCTGCCCCTTGGCCTGCATGTTCAGCGTGTGCTCGAACGCGCCCGACACCACGTCGGCGCTGCCGCCCACCACCGCCTGCAGCGCACGCGAGCCGCCGGCGAAGTCGGCGATGGTCACATCGAGCCCCTCGGCCTTGAAGTACCCCAGGCTCTCGGCGATGGTCAGCGGCAGGTAGTACAGAAGGTTCTTGCCGCCGACCGCGAGGGTGAGCTTGGGCTTCTCGAGCGTCTGGGCGAAGGCCCAGGCGGGGGCCGCTGCGGCCAGGAGCACAGCGTGGGTGAAGGTGCGGCGTTGCATGCCATGTGCTCCAGCGAATGGGATGCGCTGAATCTAGCCGCGCCCGAACCCGCCGGCCATCGGGGAAACGCACCCCGCCCGTAGAATGAACCGGATGACATGCTTCTCTCGCCCTCGGGGCGGCTGGTGCGGCGTGCTGTGCGCACTCGCCTGCGCAAGCGCCGTGGCCCAGACGCCGCCACCGCCGCTGCCCGCCGAGCCCGCTGCGTCGGCGCCGGTCTCGATGTCGGCGCGCAAGGTCTACGAGCAGGCGCGGTCCCAGCTGCTGCAGATCCGCACCGTGCTGAAGGGCCGGGCGAGCCAGACCTCGGTCGGCTCGGGCTTCATCGTCTCGCCGCAGGGCCACATCGTCACCAACTTCCACGTGGTGAGCGAGGTCGCGCTCGAACCGGCGACGCACGATCTGGTGTACGTGACGGCCGACGGCCGCGAGGCGCGGCTGCACATCCTGATGCTCGACGTGCTGCACGACCTCGCGCTGCTGAAGGTGGCCGATGCGAAGGAGGACGCGAAGAGCTTCGACGCGCTCGCGTTCCGTCCGGCCAAGCAGGCGCTGTCGCAGGGCGAGCGCATGTACTCGCTGGGCAACCCGCTGGACGTGGGCTTCGCGGTGATCGAAGGCAACTACAACGGCCTCGTCGAGCGCAGCTTCTACCCGCAGATCTTCTTTTCGGGCTCGCTGTCGGCCGGCATGAGCGGCGGCCCGGCGCTCGACCAGGAAGGCCGCGTGATCGGCGTCAACGTGGCGCGCCGCGTCGACGGCGAACAGGTGAGCTTCCTGGTGCCGGGGACCTTCGCCAGCGCGCTGCTCGAGGCCGGGCGCAACGCGCCGCCGATGAAGGGCCCGGCGCATGCCGAGATCACGCGCCAGTTGATGGCGCACCAGGCGGCGCTGACCGAGCGCTTCATCGCCCAGGGCTGGAAGAGCGCGACCCACCCGCGCTACCGGGTGCCGGTGCCGCCGGATCGCTTCATGCGCTGCTGGGGCTCGACCGAGCAGTCGAAAACCGGCGGGCTCGACTTCGAGCGCTCCGACTGCGTGATGGACACGCGCATCTTCGTCGGCGCCTTCACCACCGGCGCGTTGAGCGTGCGCCACGAAAGCTACGACGGCAGCAAGCTCGGCACGCTGCGCTTCGCCGCGCGCTATTCGCAGAGCTTTCGCAACGAGAGTTTCTCGCGCCTGCGCCGCGAGCACATGACCAAGCCGCAGTGCCACGAGGACTTCATCGACCGCGATGGGCTGCCGATGCGCGCCGTGGTCTGCCTGCGCGCGTACAAGAAGCTGCCGCAGCTGTACGACGTGTCGGTGCTGGTCGCCACGCTCGACCAGCCGCAGGCCGGCGTGCAGGGGCGCTTCGACGCGCAGGGGGTGAGCTTCGCCAACGCGATGAAACTGAGCCAGCATTACCTCGACGCCTACGGCTTGTTGAAGCCGGAGGCGGCGCAATGAGCGCCGGCACCATCGGGCTGCTCGAGGTGCTGGACCGCGACGGCCATGTGCGCCAGGCGCTGCGCATCACCGCCTGGCCGGTGCGTGTCGGGCGCGCGCTCGACAACGACTTGGTGCTCGACGACGCGCACATCGCAGCGCATCACTTCAGCGTCGATGCCGACGATGCGGGCACCTTCGTGCAGGTCAGCGACACCGTCAACGGGGTGCGCACCGGTCACCGCCACTTCAACGCCGGTGAACGGCTGGTGGTGGGGTCCGAGGCGCTGCGGCTGGACGTCGGCGACTCGCACCTGTGCCTGCGCCTGGCAGAGCATGCGCTCGCGCCCGAGCTGCCCTTGCGCACGCCACGCGGCGTCTGGCACAACCTGTGGCCGTCACTTGCCGCCGGCGGGGTGGTGCTCGCCGCGCTGCTGTTCGGCACCTGGCTCGACACCGACCCCGACGACTTCGTGCGCTCGCTCGGCGGCATGCTGACCGGCGCGCTGGCGGCCGGCCTCGCGTGGTGCTCGGCCTGGGCACTGCTGTCGAAGATCTTCACCCGGCGCAGCCATTTCCTCTGGCATGTGCGGGTGCTGCTGATCGGTTTCCTCGGGTTGCAACTGGCCGGCGCGGCGGCGCACCTGCTCGGCTTCGCGCTGTCGTGGCCGTGGATCAGCGACTTCGCCTTCGTTCTGAGCTACGCGATCGCTGCGGCGATGCTGTACTTCCACGTGCTCGGCCTCGAGCCGCGCCGGCGCACCCGGCTGCAGGGGATCGCCGTCGGCATGTTCTTCCTCGCCACCGGCTTGAGCCTGTGGTTCAACCACGAAGGCCGCGACCAGTTCGGCGACGAGCTGTACATGAATCACCTGTTTCCTCCGGCGTTGCGGCTGGCCCGCGCGGTCGACACGGCGAACTTCGTCAAGGGCCTCGCGCCGTTGCAGCAGGTGCTCGACGAGAAGGCGAAGAAGCCCGACTCGGGCGACGGCGGCAGTGCCGCGGCGGCCGATGAAGACTGACCGCACGGTGCTCGTCACCGGCGCGAGCCGCGGCATCGGCGCGGCGACCGCCTGGTTGTGCGCCGAGCAAGGCCACACGATTGCGCTGAACTACGCGCGCGATGCGGCCGCCGCCGACGCGCTGGCCGAACGCATTCGCGCCGCCGGCGGTCGCGCGCTCGCACTGCAGGCCGACGTGTCCGACGAGGCGCAGGTGAGCGCGATGTTCGCGCGCATCGACGCCGAACTGCCGCCGCTTGGCGGTCTCGTCAACAACGCCGGTGTCGTCGACCTCGCGTCGCGCTTCGACGCGATGAGCCTGCAGCGCTGGCAGCGCATGTTCGCGATCAACGTGTTCGGCAGCATGCTGTGCGCGCGCGAGGCGGTGAAGCGCCTGTCGACGCGCTACGGCCACGCGGGCGGCGCGATCGTCAACCTGTCGTCGGCGGCGGCGCGGCTCGGTTCGCCGAACATCTATGTCGACTACGCCGCCAGCAAGGCGGCGATCGACACCTTCACGCTGGGTCTGGCGCGCGAGGTCGCGGCCGAAGGCATCCGCGTCAACGCGGTGCGGCCGGGCATCATCGACACCGAGATCCATGCGTCATCGGGCATGGCCGAGCGCGCGCGCGACCAGCTGCCGCAGCTGCCGATGCAACGTGCCGGCACCGCCGACGAAGTGGCGCAGGCCATCGTCTGGCTGCTGTCGGATGCGGCGAGCTACACCACGGGCGCGCTGCTCGATGTGGCCGGCGGGCGTTGAGGACACACCATGACCGAAGAGCGCCCCCAAACCTTCACCGAAGAGCTCGCCAACAGCCTGAGCCACGGCCTCGCGTTTCTGCTGGCCGTCGCCTCGCTGCCGATCCTGGTCGCGTTCGCCGCCGAGCGCGGCAGCGCGGCGAGCGTGGTCGGCGCCTGCGTCTTCTCGGTCACGATGATGCTGCTGTACTTCGCGTCCACGCTGTACCACGCACTGCCGCCCGGCCGGGCCAAGCGCGTCTTCAACACGCTCGACCATTCGGCGATCTACCTCTTCATCGCCGGCAGCTACACGCCGTTTGCGCTCGGCGCCTTGCGCGGCGCCTGGGGCTGGACGCTGTTCGGCCTGGTGTGGGGCTGCGCCGCCTTGGGCGTGCTGCTGAAGAGCCTGAGCCGGCTGCGCCATCCCGGTTGGTCCACCGGACTGTACGTCGCGATGGGCTGGCTGGTGCTGATCGCCGCCGGCCCGCTGGTGCAGCATGTGGCCGCGCGCGGCGTGGCGCTGCTGGTGGCCGGGGGCCTGGCCTACACCGCCGGGGCGGTGGTGTTCCTGTTCGACTCGCGCATTCGCTACGCGCATTTCGTCTGGCATCTGTTCGTGATGGGCGGCAGCACCTGCCACTTCTTCGCCGCGCTCTGGTACGCGCAGTGAGGCCCGCACGCACGCGGCTCAAACGCGGCCGTGCTCGCGCGCGATCAGGCGAATCTTGTCGGTGAGGTCGCTGCGGAATTGCGGCACGCCGCTCCAGAACAGCGTCGGATGGTCGTGAATGTCGAAAGGCAGCGACGTGCCTTCGCGTGCGCTCAGCACCACCGGCTTGTGCAGG
The DNA here is from genome assembly GCA_036507085.1 of Piscinibacter sp. Classification (GTDB taxonomy): domain Bacteria; phylum Pseudomonadota; class Gammaproteobacteria; order Burkholderiales; family Burkholderiaceae_C; genus Albitalea. The sequence continues at coordinate 8,663 of DASXQQ010000395.1, forward strand.
CCCTCGGCGTAGCCGAACTCGTAGAACACGTTGTGGCGCAGGCCGGTCAGGTCGCAGACGACGAAGGCCGACTGCTCGATCTGCTTCATGATCGCCGGCACGATGCGCCCGAGGGTGTTCTCCTCCTCGACGCGGCGCGCCCGGTACTTGAAGTTGCTGCAGACGTGGCAGATCACCTCGTACACCGCGTCGAGCGCGGGGTCGGCGGCATAGGACATCAGCACCGCGACCTGGCGCGGCACCGACAGTGCCTCGGCCAGCGTGACCACGCTGCGCGCGAGCTGGCCCCAGTCGCTGGTGACGCTGTTGAGCTCCTCGTAGCGCGAGCGCTCGACGCGGTCGGCGTAGCGGCTGTCGAAGGCCTCGATCTCGCAGGCGAACACCGGAGCAGCCGCGCCGCCGAACAGCGTGACCGGCAGCAGCGGCTTGCGGCAGATGCGCGCCCAGTTGGCGGCGCGAAACGTGCCGTCGCCGCCGCCGACCAGCAGCACCGCATCGGCCTGCGCCACTTGCTCGGGCACGTACAGGCCTTCCTTGTCGAGCTCCCAGTCCGACAGGCGCGAGCGGATGATGGTGCCGCAGCGGTGCACCGGCTGGCAGCCGGCGAGCACATAGCCGCGAACGCGTCGCTCGCGGTCGGCGTCGCCGCGCGCGGCGAGCGCACGATCGGCTGCTTCGGCGAGCGTGCGGTCGAACTCGTTCATGCAGCCGTTGAGCAGCGTGTGCCCCTGCGCGATGATTTCCTCGGCGAGGCGGGAGACGAATTCGCGCAACGCGTGGACATCGACGTTCGGCACGTTGAAGGTGCCAGCCACCAGCAGGTTGAGCATGACAGCCTCCTCGGATACGGCAGGCCCGACTATCAGCGCGCCGGCGCGACGCCGAAAGACCTAGTTCGAGGGGCGGGCCGCGCTGTCGTCAGCGCCGCTCGACGATCGTCGGCACCAGTTGCAAGGCCTCGCGGATCCGCCGCGCCACGCCCTGCGCTTCATCGCGGGTCGCGTACGGACCGGCCTGCAGCCGAAATGCGCTCGGTTCGCTGAACACCGCGAGCAGGGGCGCGAGCCAGTCGAGGTCGGCGCTCACGCGACGCTGGAAACTGTCGGCGCCTTCGCGCTGGCGGAACGCGCCGAGCTGGACCCAGAAGCCGCGCGCAGGGCGCGCCGCCACGGGCGCCGGTGCCGAGGCGCTCAGCGGCTCAGGCATCAGCGTGTCCGGGGCTGCGGCCACCGCGGTCGGCGCGCGATCGGCGGGCAGCCCATCGACCGGCGCGCCCTTGCGCCAGGACCCCGTGCGAATATCGTCGAAGGTGATGCGCGTGAGCTCCACCGTCGCGACGCCCCTGAGCACGCCGAGCTTGAGCGCCGCGGTGTAGCTCAGGTCGATGACGCGGCCCGAATGAAACGGGCCGCGGTCGTTCACCCGCACCACCACCTCGCGCTCGTTGGCGGGGTTGCGCACCCGCACATAGCTCGGGATCGGCAGCGTCGGGTGCGCCGCGGTCATCGCGTACATGTCGTAGGGCTCGCCGCTCGCCGTGCGGCGGCCATGGAATTTTTTGCCGTACCACGAGGCGAGGCCGCGCTCGCTGAACGCCCGGTCGCCGGTCAGCGGCACGTACTCGCGCCCGAGCGCCCCGTAGGGCTTGTTCGGCCCGCCGGCGCGTATCGGCTCGATCTTCGGCTCGGCGTCCGGCACGCTCGCGAGGTCGGCCGGCGGATGCGCGTCGGGGCCGTCGCGCTCGAACGGCGGCGCGGGTCCGGTCCGGGGTGAGGGGGCGCCGGGCGAACCCGACGCCGAAGACTTGGGCGGGGCGGACGCACAGCCCGCCAGCACGGCGAGGATCAGTCCGAAGACGGCGTGGCGCGGCAAGCTTCGCCAGCGCGGGACAAGCAGCATCGGCGCTTCCTTCATCGCCCTTGGCGCGCCCGGCTGGGATCGAACCAGCAACCCCTGCCTTCGGAGGGCAGTACTCTATCCATTGAGCTACGGGCGCTCGGCGCGGATTATCGCACCCGCCCCCGCGGCGTTCAGCCGCCGGACTTGCGCGCCGCGTCGACCGACCATTGGCCACCGCCGGCCGCGGCGAGGTAGAGGAAGATGAAACAGTACAGCACCGCCGATTCGCCCTCGTTCAACATCGGCGAGAAGAACGCGCCCTGCGGCGCATGGCCGATGAAATACACCGCCGCCAGTTCGCCCGACAGCACGAAGGCGACCGCCCGCGTGAAGCAGCCGATCAGCAGCAGCACGCCGCCGGTGAGTTCGATGATCCCGGCAATGCCGAACAGCGAGAAGACCTGCAGGTTGTCGAAGTAGGCGATGTGCGGCACACCGAGCAGCTTGGTGCTGCCATGCTGCAGCAGCAGGAAGGCGCTGACGATGCGCAGCACCGACAGCAGGCGCGGCGTCCAGGTGTTCAGCAGGGCGGGGTCGATGTGGTGCATGGGGATGTTCTCCGTTCAGATGGCGCCGCTGTCGCGCCGCGAGGCGCGCGAGGCACGTAAATGTCGAGAGGCCGATGCCCCGCGTCAAGGGGTGAACCGGCCGACGCCCCCCGGGCAAACCCGCCCTTTATAATCGACCGGTTTTGCGTTCCCCGCTGCCCCGCGCGGGCGTGCACGCGACCCCCGCGCCAACCCACCCCCATTCCGAGTCGAGGACTCCATGAGCGACGCCAGCCACAACCATGCCGCCGACGGCCCGCACGAAGGCCCCATCAAGACGCCCAAGCAACTGATCCTGGCGGTCTTCTTCGCCTTCATCGTGCCGATCATCGCGATCGTGCTGCTGGTGAGCTTCGTGGCCGCCGACAAGCAGCCGGCCGCCGGCAGCGACGCCTTCGCCGCCGAGGCGGTGGCGCGGCGCATCCAGCCGGTGGGCCATGTGGAGGTCAAGGACCTGTCGGACCCGTCGGCGCTGAAGAGCGGCGAGCAGGTCTTCAGCGCCCAGTGCATCGCCTGCCACGGCACCGGCGTCGCCGGTGCGCCGAAGCTCGGCGACTCCGCGGCCTGGGCGCCGCGCCTCGGCCAGGGCTACGAGACGCTGCTGAGCCACGCCCTCAAGGGCAAGGGCGCGATGGGCCCGCAAGGCGGCGGCGACTTCAGCGACCTGGAGATCGGCCGCGCGGTGGTCTACATGGCGAACAAGGGTGGCGCGAAGCTCGAGGAACCGAAGCTGCCGGCGGCCGTCGTCGCGGCCGCTCCGGCGACACCGGCCCCCGCGACCGCACCGGCACCGGTGGCGGCCACCCAACCCGCCGCGACCGCGACCACGAGCACCGCGGCTGCACCGGCGCTGTACGCGCAAACCTGCTCGGCCTGCCACGGTGCCGGCGTCGCCGGTGCGCCCAAGCTGGGCGACAAGGCCGCCTGGGCGCCGCGCGTCGGGCAGGGCGTCGACGCGCTGACCGCCAGCGTCGTCAAGGGCAAGGGCGCGATGCCGCCGAAGGGTGGCTCGGCCGCCAGCGACGCCGAGATCAAGACCGTCGTCACCTACATGGTGAACTCGGCCAAGTAAGGCCCTCGCCTGTTCAGCGCGCGGCCGCCGGGCTGAGCCGATAGCCAAAGCGCTGCGGCAGTTCGTCAAAGCGCGCTTCGGTCGGCTTCCAGGCGCCGCTCTCGACCGCGCGTGACGCGGTCTCCATGTCGAGCGTGTGCACGAGTCCGAGCCCCCGGTCGGTCGCGAGGAACAGGCGTCCGTGCTCGTCGAGCCAAGTCGACTCGACTGTCGCGGCGAGCTCGGTGTGGCTGCGCACCCCCGGCGCCCCCGCCGTCTCCTGCAGGCGCCATACCCAGGGCGCGGCTTCGAGCTCGACATAGACCCGCTGCGGTCCGTTCTGGAAGAACCAACTGCCGGCCTCGTCGCTCGCGTAGTTGCGAGCGATGAACTCGCGCAGCTTGTCATGCAGGATGCGGCTGCCCTTGACGCGCGGGAATGGCCCCGCCGCCTGCGTGCGATCGTCGCGCATGTACCAGTCGCCGCGTGCGTCGAGCGCGAGCCAGCCGTAGCAGTGCGGCACGTTGGGCCACTTCTTCAACGCCGCCTTGACGATTTCGTCCATGGCTGGAGTTTCGTTCAGAGATGCGACTTCATCCAGTCCATCGCAAGCGCGGGCAGCGCCAGCACATGGCCCGGGAAACCGCCTGCGGGGAATCCGACATGGCCGCCGTGCGCCGGTTGCCACAGCGTGACGTGCTTGCCGACCTCGTGCGGCGCGGGCAGGCAGCTCGCCGGCACGAAGGGGTCGTTGCGCGCGTTCAGCACCAGCGCCGGGACGCGGATGCGGTGCAGGTGCGGCTTGGCCGAACCGCGCGACCAGTAGTCGTCGGTGTCGCGAAAGCCGTGCAGCGGCGCGGTGAAGACGTTGTCGAAGGCATACAGGTCGCGCGCGGCGAGCAATCGGTCGCGGTCGAACAGGCCCGGGTGCTGGGCCAGCTTGGCGAGTGCCTTGGGCACCATCGTGCGCAGGAACATGCGCGTGTAGACGATGCGATTGAAGCCGCGGCCGATCGCGTGGCCGCCGGCCGTCAAGTCGATCGGCGACGACACCGCGCAGACCGCGCGCACCGTCTGCGCCGCCGACTCGCCGGCCTCTTCGGCCCAGCGCAGCAGCGCGTTGCCGCCCAGCGAAACACCGATCGCGACGATCGGGCCGCGGTGCTCCGCGCGAAAGCGCTGCAGGATCCAACCGACCTCTTCGAAGTCGCCCGAGTGGTAGGCGCGTGGCGCCAGGTTCAGCTCGCCCGAACAGCCGCGGAAATGCGGCACCGCGAAGCGCCAGCCATCGGCTCTGGCGCGGTCGCCGAAAGCCTGCGCGTAGTGGCTGGACGACGAGCCCTCGAGACCATGGAACAGCACCAGCAGCGGCGCGTCGACATCGGGCGAAGGGTCGTCGCGGGCCGAGCGCCGGGCCGCTCCCAAGCCTGTCCTGAGCTGTGTCGAAGGGCCGGCCCGCACCCCCCCGGGGGGTGGCGGTGGTACTCCGCCGCCGGGGGCGGACATCTGCCAATCGACGTCGATGAAGTCGCCGTCGGGCGCGGTCCAGCGCTCGCGCACGAAACTCGGCGCCGGGCCGGCGAAGCGCTTGGCGAACAGTGCCGGCCAAATGGTTTGCGCGTGGCCGCCGATCAACCAGACGGGTGCCTGATACCCCTTCATCGGTGAGTCAATGCAGGACCGACGCGGTCTCGACGATCTCTTGCACCTCACGCGGCGTGCCCGGGCTCGCGTGGTGCGCGACCAGGCGCCAGCCCTGCGCCGTCTTCATGTAGACGTTGGTGGCGATGACCCAGGCCGACTGCGGCCCCTCCTTGGTCATCACCTGCACCCGTTCGAGCACGCTGTGCACGGCGCTCGACAGGGTGACGACGCGGCGCACCTTCTCGGCATGGGCGTTGATCGCGCCGTTGGCGAACATCGCGTCGAAACTGGCGCGGATCGCCGCCGCGCCGATCACCCGCGGGCCGCCGGGGTGCACGCAGGCGATGTCGTCGTCGTCCGACCACACGGCCATCAGCTTCTCGATGTCGCCCTGTTGCAGCGCCTCGTAGAACTGCTGCTCGATGTCGTCGGGCGAAGCGAGCGGGGCGTGGGGCGGTTTGGCGCTCGGCATGCCGGTCTCCTTACTTGAACACCACGGTCTTGTGGCCGTTCATCAGCACCCGGTGTTCCACGTGCCAGCGCACCGCACGCGCAAGCACCACGCTTTCGACATCGCGGCCGACCGCGGTGAAGTCCTCCGGGCTCAGCGAGTGATCGACGCGTTCGACGTCCTGCTCGATGATCGGCCCCTCGTCGAGCTCGGCAGTGACGTAGTGCGCGGTCGCGCCAATCAGCTTCACGCCGCGATCGTGCGCCTGGTAGTAGGGCTTGGCGCCCTTGAAGCTGGGCAGGAAGCTGTGGTGGATGTTGATCGCGCGGCCCTTCAGGAAGGCGCAGAACTCGGGGCTCAGGATCTGCATGTAGCGCGCGAGCACAACGAGGTCGATGCCGGCGTCGCGCACCAGCGCCTCGACCAACGCTTCCTGCGCGCGCTTGGCTTCGGCGCTCGCGCCGGCGGGCGCCGCGAAATGATGGAAGGGCAGCTTGTAGCTCGCCGCCAGCTCGGCGAAGTCGGTGTGGTTGGACACGATGGCGGCGATCTCGACCTCGAGCTGCCCCGAGTGGGCTCGAAACAGCAAGTCGTTCAGGCAGTGGCCGTGCTTGCTCACCATCAGCAGCAATCGCGGCTTGCGCGCCAGCGAATGGAACTGCGCGTCCATGCCGAACTGCTCGCGCACATGGGTGAACAGCTGCTCGAGCGTGCCGGGCGCGGCGAGGTGCGGCGGTGCCTCGAAGTGCACCCGCATGAAGAACAGCCCCGTGCCGTCGTCGCTTTGCACGTCGCCGAACTGCTGCGAGTCGACGATGTTGCAGCCGGCCTGGTACAGCAGGCCCGACACGGCGTAGACGATGCCCTTCGCGTCGCGGCACGACAGGGTCAGGACGAATTCATGGGGCGACGGCATAAGACGCCGATTGTACGAACCGCCCCTAGAATCGCCGGCACACCAACCCTTCTCGCCGATGCCGCCGCCTTCATCAGACTGGTCCGAGCGCAGCCGCGATCTGTCGCAGCTGCTGGCGCGCGCGGGAACCGGTGACCGTGCGGCATTCGCCACGCTTTACGAGCGCAGCAGCGCGCATCTGTTCGCCGTGGTGTTGCGTATCTGTCGAGACAAGGCTCAGGCGGAAGACATTCTGCAGGAGGTGTACGTCAACGTCTGGCGCGCGGCCAGTGGTTTCGACGCGGCGCAGAGCCAGCCACTGACGTGGCTGACGAGCATCGCGCGCAACCGCGCGATCGACAGCCTGCGCCGAGCCCAGACCCAGCCGCAGTTTCAGACCAGCTCGATTTCCGACGACGAGGACAGCGACGTGTATGACGCCACCGCCGACGACAACCCCGGCCCGCTCGAATTGCTGAGCCGGGCCGCGGACGCACGCGCGCTGTCGAATTGCATGCAGGACCTGAGCGCACCGCAGCGGCAAAGCGTCGCCCTCGCTTTCTATGACGGCCTGAGCCACGCCGAGGTGGCCGACAAGATGGGCGAACCACTGGGCACCGTCAAGTCGTGGGTGCGGCGCGCGCTGATGTCGCTGAAGGCGTGCCTGGAGCGAGCCAGCGAGCGCGACAACGCGTCCGCCGGGAAGGGTGCCTGAGATGGATTACAGCCGCGCCGCCCTCGCCGACCACCTTGCCGCCGAGTACGTCAGCGGCAGCCTGCGCGGCCCGGCGCGGCGCCGCTTCGAAGCGTTGCTGCCGGCGCACCCGACGCTGCTCGCCGCGGTGCGCGAATGGCAGTCGCGCCTGATGCCCTTGACGGTGAGCGTCGAGCCGCGCAAGCCGCCGGCCGCGGTGTGGAAGCGCATCGAGGCGCGCATCGGCGGCGCCACCCGACCGCCGGCAAGAACAAGTTGGTGGAGCCAGCTTGCGCTGTGGCGCGGTGTCTCGGCCTTTGCGAGCATCGCTGCGATCGGCCTGGCGGTGCTGCTGGCCAGTCCCGGTCCAGCGCAGCCGCCAGTCGTCGTCGTGCTCAGCGCCACCGGCGCCGCCGCCGGCGCGGTGGTTCCGGCCTCGTTCGTCGCCAGCATCAGCGGCGACGGCCGTGCGATGGTCACGCGGCCGTTGGTCAACGTGAGCCTGGAAGCCGACCGCGCGCTCGAACTGTGGGCCTTGCCGGGCAGCGGCGCGCCGCGCTCGCTCGGCCTCATCTCGGCCAGTGGCGCGACCGTCGTGAAGAAGGCCAAGGTGCTCGAGGGCGCCACCGGCCTCGCCGTGAGCCTGGAGCCGGCGGGCGGATCGCCCACCGGTGCGCCGACCGGGCCGGTGCTTTACGTGGGCAAGCTGCAGCTCTGAGCGAGCGCGGCCTCGACCCGCTGCGGCGTCACTTCGACCAGGCAGCGCGTGTGGCCGAAGCGGCAGGTCCGATCGAAGCACGGCGAGCATTCGAGTCCAATCTCGTGCTTGAGCCACACCACCTTCGCCTGCGGGTTCAGCGGCGGCGTGTGCTCGGGGCTGGTGGAGCCGAACACCGCCACCTGGGGCACGCCGAACGCGGCGGCGACGTGCATCAGGCCCGAATCGTTGCTGACCACA
>DASXQQ010000396.1:0-2655 GCA_036507085.1 Piscinibacter sp.
GGCCTGTCCGAAGACGCCGCGCAACGCATCGTCGCCGCCCGCGCGCAAGGCGCCTTCACGAACGTCGAAGACCTGACCCGCCGTGCCGAGTTGAACGCGCACGACCTGCGCGTGCTCGCCGAGGCCGATGCGCTGCGCGGCTTGAGCGGCCATCGCCACCAGGCCGCCTGGGCGGTCGCCGGCGTCGACACCCGCCCGACCGAGATGCTGCGCGCGACGCGCCTGCACGAAGCCCCGGCGCAGCTCGCCGCGCCGAGCGAGGGCGAAGACATGCTGGCCGACTACCGCGCGCTCGGCCTCACGCTGAATCGCCATCCGGTTGCGCTGCTGCGCGATCGATTGAGCGCCTTCAAGGTGCAGCCCGCCGCCGTGCTGCGCACCTATCCGAGCGGCCGCCTGGCGCGCGCGAGCGGCCTCGTCACCCACCGCCAGCGGCCCGAAACGGCCAAGGGCACGGTGTTCGTCACGCTCGAAGACGAGACCGGCGCGGTCAACGTCATCGTCTGGCCGACCGTCGCCGAAGCGCAGCGCCAGCCGCTGCTCGGCGCCACCCTGCTCACCGTCTTCGGCCAGTGGCAGCGCGAAGGCGACGTGATGCATCTGCTCGCGAGCAAGCTCATCGACCACTCGCATCTGCTGCACGGCCTCGTCAGCCGCAGCCGCGACTTTCGATAGCGCGGGCTACGCCGCCGCGAACGCCATCACGTCGGCCGGCTTCAGATGCAAGTCCTTCGCCGCCGCCAGGTGCGCGAGCAGCGCATCCACCACCACCCGCACCCGCGGCGCCAGGTACTGGCGGTGCGCATAGTGCAGCACGATCTCGCGGTCGCCGGCATCGTGCCGGTCGGCGAGCAGCAGCTTGAGCCGGCCCGAGCGCAAGTAGGGCAGGGCGTGGTGCAGCCCGGCCTGGACGATGCCGGCATGCGCGAGCGCCAGGTCGATCAAGGCCTCGGGGTCGCTCACCGCGAGCGGCGCCTCGGGCGTGAACTCGACGCGCTTGCCGCCCGGCCGCGCAAAGCGCCAGGGGCTGGGCGCGGCGCCGGCAAAGCGCGTCACTGCGCAGCGGTGCTGCGCCAATTCGTCGACCTTGCGCGGCACGCCGGCGCGCTTCAGGTAGGCGGGGCTCGCCACCAGCACCACCGGCAGGCGGCAGATGCGGCGCGCGATCAGGCTGCTGTCTTCGATGACGCCGCCGCGGATCCCGATGTCGAAGCCCTCGGCCACCAGGTCGACCGGCCGGTTGTCGAGGTCGAGCTCGATCGCCAGTTCGGGATAGCGCGCGGTCAGCGCCGGCAGCAGCGGCAGCACCCAGCGCCGCCCGAAGGCCATGCCCACGGAGATGCGCACCCGCCCGGCCGGCGTGCGTGCCGCCTGCGAGACCTCGGCCACCGCTTCGTCGAGCGCGCGCAGCGCGGCCCGCGCCTTGGCGAGGAAGCCGCGGCCCTCTTCGGTCAGCGACAACCGGCGCGTGCTGCGGTGGAGCAGCCGCACGCCGAGCTGCTCTTCGAGCCGCGCCAGGCTCTTGCTCACTGCCGCCGGCGTGACGCCGAGCCGCTCGGCCGCTGCGCTCAGGCTGCCGCTGTCGGCGGTCTCGACGAATGCGAGCAGGCCCTGCAGTTGCTTCATGGCTGATTATCAACCGCATGTCACGAATCAATCAACCGATGGTGACTTCAAGTTGCGATCCCGAGCGCCTAGAGTGGTGCCATGTTCAACGCCGCGTTCGCGGCACGTGTCAACGAAAGGGCACACACCATGAAGATCGGAATCCTCGGTTCGGGCGCTGTCGCGCAGGCCTTGGCAGCGGGCTTCCTCCAACACGGCCACCCGGTCATGCTCGGCAGCGGCACGCCGGCCAAGCTGGCCGACTGGGCGGCGCAGCACCCAGGCGCCAAGACCGGCAGCTTCGCCGACGCGGCCGGCTTCGCCGAGCTCGCGGTGCTCGCCGTCAAGGGCACGGCCGCGCTGGCGGTGGTTCGCGCCGCCGGTGCCGAGCGGCTGGCCGGCAAGCCGGTCATCGACGCCACCAACCCGATCGCCGACGCGGCGCCGGTGCATGGCGTGCTGCAGTTCTTCACTGGCATCAACGATTCGCTGCTCGAGCAGCTGCAGCACGAATACCCGGCGCTGAAGTTCGTCAAGGCCTTCAACTCGGTGGGCAACGCCTTCATGGTCGACCCGCAATTCCAGGGCGGCGCGCCGACGATGTTCATCTGTGGCAATGACGACGCGGCCAAGCAGGCGGTGCGCGGCATCGTCGAGCAGTTCGGCTGGGAGGCCGCCGACATGGGTCGCGCCGAAGCCGCGCGCGCGATCGAGCCGCTGTGCATGCTGTGGTGCATTCCGGGGCTGCTGCGCAATGAATGGGCGCATGCGTTCAAGCTCGTGAAACCAGCTTGACCACAGGCCGCGCTCATCCGGCAAAATCGCTGCATGACACTTTCGGTGCCAACCTGTTCTTCACGGGCCGCCGCGCCGGGCCGCCCCAAGCAAGGCCCGACCCTCTCGGAGGGTCGATCGCCGTACCCGGCGATCGGGGTGTCGTCATTTTCACGGGCCGCCGCGCCGGGCCGCCCCAAGCAAGGCCCGACCCTCTCGGAGGGTCGATCGCCGTACCCGGCGATCGGGGTGTCGTCATTTTCACGGGCCGCCGCG
>DASXQQ010000397.1:0-33867 GCA_036507085.1 Piscinibacter sp.
TCCTGGCTCGTCGCCTGGGTGGGCGATTGCCGTGCCTACCGCCTGGGCCTGCGCGGCCAGCAGCCGATCGAGCCCTTGACGCGCGACGACACCTTCCGCCATCTCAAGGAGCTGCCCCCGCCCGGCGGCGCGCTGGACGACCCGGCGCGCATGGTCGGCAACGGCGCCACCGCCGGCGCCAACGTGGCGCTGCACGAGCTGCCGCGTGGCGACCTGCTGGTGCTTTGCAGCGATGGCGTGCACAAGCACCTCGATGCCGAAGACTGGACCCGCCTGCTGCGCCAAAGCACGCCCCTGGTGCAGCGCTGCGAGGCACTGATCGCGCTTGCGCGCGTGCACGGCAGCGTGGACGACGCCACCGTGCTGCTGCTGCAGCGCGCCGAATTCACTTTTCCCCGCCCGCGCTGGCTGCGCGGCACTGACAACCGAGGTACTTCTTCATGAGCCCCGCCGACATCGACCGCGTATTTGGCCGCGGCCGCCTGCGCATGGTCACCGGCGACCATGTCGAGGTCTTCCGCGAAGAATCGCTGCCCGGTGAACGGCGGCGCTACACCAAGCGTTTTCTGGCGACGCCGGCGGGGGACTTCCGCCACTGGACCGAGCGCGAATGGCGCATCCTGGCGCGGCTGGTGGGTCATGGCATCGGACCGGTACCGGATGTCGTGCAGTTCGATCGCGGGGCCGCCGGCCGGCCGGCGCTGGTGCAAACCTACGACGCGGGGGTCACCGTCGACCATTGGGCGACGCTGTTGCCGGTGGAGCGTGACGGTGAGGTGCTGCGCCATGTGTTCGAGGATTGCGCGCACTGGTGGGCGCTGGCACGCCACTGCCTGATCGCGCTCGACGCCATCCACGAACTGCACCTCGTGCACCTGGACCTGAAGGCCGACAACGTCTGCATTCCTTTGGGCCCGGCGGATTTCGACCCGCACGCGCCGGGCCAATTTCTGACCCCGCGTTTCGAGCAGATCGCCTTGATCGACTTCGCGTTCTCGCTCGTCTCCGGCGAGAGCCTGCTCACCGCGCTGCCGATCGCGCACCAGGCCGACTACGACTACCAGTCGCCGCGCCTGCTGCACGCGCTCGAGGCAGGCAGCCGCGGCAACCTGTTGCCGACGCGGCAACTCGATTGGCGCTGCGACGTCTTCAGCCTGGCAGCGATGCTGCGACGCTACTTGCCCGACCCCGAAGGGCTGCAGACCGGCGCCTGGACCAGCCCGCGACATGCACAAGCGCGCGCCTTGGTGCGCAGGCTGCTGGAGGCCCATGACGTCGACCGGCCGGCGCAACGGCCGCATGCCGAGCTGATCGCGCTGACATCGCACACCTTGAACGATGCCGAGCTCGCCGCATCCTTGCAACGCGGCTGGCAACTCGCGACGGGCAGCGAAGTCTGCTGCGATGACTCGCCGACACCGGTGACCCGAATCGCGCTGCCAATCAGCACGAGTGTCGAGCGCAACGGGATCACGATCGATCGTGGCGATGCCGAGAGCACGCGTATCGCACGCGCCAGGCGGGGTCGTGACCGCACGCGCACCATGCTGTGGGTCTCAGCGCTGGCCGCGGCGGCGGCGATCGGCGCGCCCTTGCTCGGCGATGCCTGGTTGGCGCTGCAGGACCGTCACGCAACGCCCGGCAGCAGCGCTGCGCCGGCACAGGCGACGGGACAGCCGGGCCAGGTGCTTGCGCGCGCGCCGGCAGAGGTCGCGCCCACGGCGCCGATCGGCGAGACATCGATCGACGCTGAGCCTGCCCGGGCCGCCGAGGCCACGGTCCAACCGCCTCCTGCACCTGCGGCTTCCGCGGAGACTGCGTCTGCCGCCGCCCCTTCCACAGCCGTGACGCCTGAACCCCGCGCTGCGCCCGGCCCGCAAGCGTCGGCTACTGCCGCCTCGGCGGCTGCAGCCCGTGCGCCGGCTCGCGTGATTTCTCATGCAGCGGCCCGTCCACGTGGCCGTGCTGCCGTGACCGTGTCCGCACGTGCGCGAGCCATGGCGTCTCTATCGATACGGGGACCGGCACCTCGATTCGCGCAGGTGTCGGGTGCGAGGTCGACGCCTGCGCCAGCAGCGGCACCTGCACCCGCGCCGGCGCCTGTACCCGCGCCTGTACCCGCGCCTGTACCTGCACCTGTTCCCGCACCTGTGCCCGCACCTGTGCCCGCACCCGCGGCCGCAACCGCCCCGGCACCTGCGCCTGCAGCCATCACTGCCTTGCCCGCGACGCAGTCGGACGACGTGCCCGCCCCAACGCCGAGGGATTTCGTTGCGAGGGCGAGCGAGCTGATGACGAGCCAGATTCCGCGCATCGCGCAACGCGCCGAGCGCCTGGTGTTGCGTGTTCTGTTCGTCGCATCCCATTCAGACAACGCTTCGCAGGACGACGAGATTCGCAACGCGGCAAGCGCGATCCGGCTCGCGCCGCAGGACCCGCTGCGCGAGATCGGGGTTGCCGCCAACGACGCGCGGCTCTTGAGCGAAGCGGCGCGTGTCGCGTTCTGGCGCCGCAGCAGCGTGCAGGAGGCCCTGAGCCTTCAGATCAAGGCGTTCGGCGCCAACCCGCTGGACCCCGAAGTCGTGGGCGACCTGGCGTTCCTTCACCTGAAGCAACACCCCCCGCAGGCAGACGCTGCGCGCCAGCTCGCACTGCACGCCCTGACCATGCACGATGCGAAGTACCCGAACGGGCGCGTCGAGGACTGGACCACGCTGGCCATCGCCAGCGCGCTGTCGGGCCGCGACCGCGACGCCCGCAACGCCTGGTTCGTGACCCTCGCGCTCGCACCCAGTCTCGAACGGCAATGCCGGGCCGGCGTCAACGCCTACGCGATGTACGGCGAACGGCTGCGCTCCCCGGTCGAAGCGATGCTGTACCGCGTGCATTCATCGGGCCGGGCCGATCGATCGCCGTTCTGTGAATGGCCGCCCTACTGGACGGCGACCAGCCGCGTGCGGTAAGGCCGGTGCTGAGGGCGCGCTGCCTTTGCTCGTCAGTCGGCGGCGCGGGCTTCGCTGTGCCACGGCGTCCACAAGACGCCGGCACCGACGCTGAGCGTGCTGGTGTCGCGCAGCAGCGGGCTGTGCAGGTTGGCCGCGCCGTGCAGCGACATGCCACGCGCGGTGACGAACCATGACAGGCTGTCGCTGTGGCGCCGACTCAGCGTGAGGTTCAGTTCCGTGCCAAGGTAGCCGGCACGCGCCTGGTACGCCGCACGCGTGGGCGTAGCCTGCGAGGCGTCGACTTCATAGAAGTACTTGTGCAGCGACCGGCTCGCCCAGGTGGGCTGTACTCCGAACGTCAGCGCGCCCGGCCAGCCGGCGAGCGGGCTCACGCGCCAGCGCAGTTCAGGGTCCAGCGCGACGCCGCGACCGTGGATGTGGTTGAAGTCGGTGGACATCAGTGCACGCGCCTTGAGGTGCAGCGTCGGGCTGCCCCAGTGGTTGCGCAGACCCTTGTAGATGAGCTGCGGGCCGAAGCCGAACAGGTAGTCCAGCCCCGGCATGCCTTGGCGCGCATCGCTGTTGCGGGCATTGAAGGCGGCGCTTGCCGCCAGGTCGAATTCGAAATCGCGTTTGTTGAGCAGGCGCCCTCGAATGCCGTCGCGGTCGACGCGCAGCACCGGCCCGCGGTAGATCAGCAAGGGTGCGACGAGGCTGCGCGCATGGTTCTGGTCCGCGCCGGGGTAGTCGTTGATCCAGCCGCCGCCCAGCACCAGGCCGGCCTCCCACTTCGGCTGCCCCGCCGACGTGTCCGAAGCCGCATCGGGTGCTGCAGCCTGGGCCAGAACCGCCAGGGGTGCGAGCGATGCCAGCAGCACGGCGGCACGGCGGCGAAAAGGTGAACAGCGCAATCTCGGCACTCAGGGTCTCCCTCGACCCCGGCGTTTGCAGGGCCCGGCCCGCACTGTAAGGCGCTGAAGTCGGCGCCCGTGCATCCAGTTGGCGTTTCCGTTCGTATCCGGCTATGTTGATCTTCAGGGGTCGAGCAAACGCGGAGCGCACGATGGACGCACTGAATCCGGAAATGGAAAGTTTGAAAACCCGTCTCAAGGGCACCTGGTCGGCGGGTGACTTCGGCCGGATCGCGCAGTCCTACGAACGCGGTGCGGCGGACTTCATCGCGCGCCTGGCGCTGCAACCGGGCCAGCACCTGCTCGACGTCGCCTGCGGCACCGGCAACCTGGCGATCCCGGCGGCGCAGGCGGGCGCGGAAGTGATCGGCATCGACATCGCGCCCAACCTGGTCGAGCAGGCACGCGAGCGCGCCGCCGCGGCGCGGCTGAACATCCGGTTCGACGAAGGCGATGCGGAACAGCTGCCTTACGAGACCGGCAGCTTCGACGTGGTCGTCAGCATGTTCGGCGCGATGTTCGCGCCGCGCCCGCAGCTCGCGGCCGACGAGTTGCTGCGCGTCACGCGCCCGGGCGGACTGATCGCGATGGCCAACTGGACGGCGCGCAGCTTCATCGGCCAGATGTTCAAGACCATCGCTGCGCTGGTGCCCCCGCCGGCGATCATGCCGTCACCGCTGCTGTGGGGCGACGAGGCGACGCTGCGCGAGCGCTTGGGCAGCGGCGTCTCCGAGCTGCGCGTGCAGCCGGTGATGATCGAGTTCCGCTTCGACAATATCGCGCCGGCCGATGTGGTCGAGTTCTGGCGCCGCTATTACGGCCCGACGCAGCGGGCGTTCGAAGCGCTCGCTGACGACGCGTCCAAGCAAACGGCGCTGCGCAGCGCGCTCGAGCAGCTGTGGACGAACCACAACCGCGCCAGCACCCGCGGCAGCACGCGGGTCGAATCGGAGTACCTCGACGTCAGGGCGCGGCGCGCGGCCTGACGCAAGCGTCGAAAGGAGTTCCACCATGATGATCGCGCGTTGGCACATCGACGCCCGCTTCGGGCACAAGCAGACCGTCATCGAGTCGGTTCAGCGCTGGGGCCGCGAGATCGGCGAGCAGATCGGCTGGGGCCCCGACAAGGTGCGCATCACCACCGGCTCGATCGGTGCGCTGGAGTCGACGGTCGAGGTCGAAGTCACGGTTCGCGACCTTGCCGAACTGGATGCGGCCTGGTCCAAGCTCGCCACAATCGAGGCGCACAAGCAGTGGAGCAAGGCGATCGAGCCCGACATCGTCTCGGCGACGACGCACTGGCAGGTGTTCAGGCTGGTCTGAGCGTCCTTCGACAAGCTCAGTCCTTTGCCTCAGTCTCCGGGCAGTGTCGTGTAGCTGTCGCCGTCGACCAGCGTGTTCCCGAGTCCGAGCAATTCGCGCGCGCGCTGCAGGCTGATCAGCTTGCGGCGCGAATGACGCGCGCGACTCAGGTGGCTCTCGATCTCCCACACCAGCTCGATCAGCTCGCTCGTCGATTGCGCGGCGCGCACGCGCACGAACATGCGCGCGCTGAACAGCGGTGCGTCCAGGCGCAGCGTGTCGATGAGGTGCTCGCGCACCTGCTGCAGCACCGGTGCGTCGGTGGCAGGCGCCGGTGCGCGCGGAGGCGCGACGGCGACTGCGACCGGCACGGGCATCGGCTTGGGCGGCGGCGCCGGCGGCAATGCCTCGACGCTCGGCTCGGGCACGGGCGATGCCTCGGGCACGGGCGGTGCATCGGCCTGAACCGGCTCGACCGCGGCCGTCGGCGCCTCGGGCTCGACGAGGACCGCGGGCTCCTCCTGCGGCGCCGCAGCCGGCTGCGGTACCTCCAGCTCGACGCTCGTCACCTTCAGCGTGTCGAGCGCGCCGGGCGCGGTCTCACGCGGGTCGGCGGCCATCGCCTCGGGCGGCAGCTCGACCAGGCCGAGGCGAACCAGGTCCTCGAAGTGACTGGTCTCGGCGCCCGCCAGGCGCGCCTGGCTCAGCACCACGCTCAGCGGGCGCACACCGTCGATCAGCAGCAAGATCGTGCGATGCCGCTGCCCGAGCCGGTTCGTGCGATGCCGCAGCTCATCGTGGCCCTGCGGCGTCTTGGTGGGGGCGATGGGGCCGGCCATCGTGCACTACCGCTGGCTGCGACCCTTGCGCCGATCGAGCTCGGCCAACTGGGTCTTGAGCAAGGCCTGCAACACCCGGGCGGTGTCCGGCGTCATCGCGAGCGAGGTGGTCGGGGACTGGCCGTCCGCGGTCGCTGCGGGAAGCACCAGCGCGTCGATCTGCGTCAGGATCAGTCCGTTGCCGTGGCTCATCGCCTTCACGCGCTGAAGCTCGATGTCATAGGTCTTCAAATGGGGCCCTCCGCAGACAGGGTGTCGCGCCAAAGTCGCCAGCGTACCGCACCCCGCGGCGCTGCGGATCAGGCGATGATGGGGACTTCTCGACGCTTTGGGGTTCTGCCGTGAAACCGGTCGTATACGCCGCCCCGATGTCGAGGCTCAGCGCAGCGCGTCGGGCAGCTCGATCTTGACCTCCAGCACCTCGAGGTTGTCCTGTCGTTCCAGGTGCACCTTGATGTCGTCGGCCTTGATGGCCACGTACTTCGAGATCACCGCCACCAGTTCGCGCTGCAGCGCGGGCAGGTAGTCGCTGCGGCTGCCGCCGCGGCCGCTGCGCTCGTGGGCGAGGATGATCTGCAGCCGCTCCTTGGCGACGCTGGCGGTCTTCTTCTTTTCCCCGAGCAGAAAGGAGAGCATGGACATTCGCTCACCTCCCGCCGAAGACGCGCTTGAGGAATCCGGGGCGCGCCGCGTCGGTGAAGCGCATCGGCCGGTGCTCGCCGAGGAAGCGGCTGACCACGTCCTTGTAGGCCTCCGACACGTCGGTGCCTTTCAGGTGCACCGCCGGCACGCCCTGGTTCGATGCATCGAGCACCGTCTCGGACTCCGGCACCACGCCGATCAGCTCGATGCGCAGGATCTCCTGGATGTCGTCGAGCGACAGCATCTGCCCGCCCTGCACCCGGTTCGGGTTGTAGCGTGTGATCAGCAAGTGCTCCTTGACAGGTTCCTTGCCGTCGATCGCGCGCTTGGTCTTCGACGCGAGCATGCCGAGGATGCGGTCGGAGTCGCGCACCGACGAGACCTCGGGGTTGGTGACGATCAGCGCCTCGTCGGCGAAGTGCATCGCCATCAGCGCGCCGGTCTCGATGCCGGCCGGCGAGTCGCAGACGATGTAGTCGAAGCCCATCTCGCCCAGCTCGCGCAGCACGCGCTCGACGCCGTCTTGCGTCAGCGCGTCCTTGTCGCGGGTCTGCGAGGCGGCCAGCACGAACAGGTTGTCGCACTGCTTGTCCTTGATCAGCGCCTGCGTCAGCCTGGCTTCGTTGTGGATCACGTTGATGAGGTCGTAGACCACGCGACGCTCGCAGCCCATGATCAGGTCGAGGTTGCGCAAGCCGACGTCGAAGTCGATCACGGCGGTCTTGTGGCCGGCCAACGCCAGGCCCGAGGCGAAGCTCGCGCTGGTGGTCGTCTTGCCGACGCCTCCCTTGCCGGAGGTCACGACGATGATTTTTGCCATCGGATGCAGGTCCTTTCGATTCAAAATTTCAAAGCCTCGACCACCAGCCGCTCGCCCTCGAGCCGCACTTGCGCGGGCTTGGACTGCACTTCGGCGGGCAACTCGGTCTCGGTGGTCCGATAAATCCCCGCGATGGACACCAGCTGCGGCTCCATGCAGGTCGTGAAGATGCGGGCGTCGGTGTTGCCGCGCGCGCCGGCAATCGCCCGGCCGCGCAGCGGTGCGTAGACATGGATGTGGCCGTCGGCGATCACCTCGGCGCCGAAGTTCACCACCGCCAGCACCACCAGGTCGGCGCCCTTGGCGTAGACCTGCTGGCCCGAGCGCAGCGGCTTGTCGATGACGAGCGTCGCGCGGGCGGGCGAGGCAGCCGGGGCCTCGGCGGTGGGTTCGATGGCGGGCGCCGGCGGCACGGCGGGCGCCGCCTCGTGCGCGTCGCTCAGGCCGGCGGCGTGCGCCGCTTCCATCTGCACCGCGTTGCCTCCGCGCACCGCGATCGGCACCATCTTGTAGCGCCGCAGCAGTGCGATCAGTGCCTCGAAATCGATCGCGTCGGCGGCGTCGCGCAGCGCGCCCAGGTCGATCGCGACCGGCTCCTGATCGAACAGCTCGGGGGCGTCACCGAAGCGTGCGACGAGTTCCAGTTCGAGCCGCGCCAGGTCGGCGCTCTTCAAGACCAGCGCGACCAGCGTCAATGCGGCGCTCTTCAGCTCGAAGATCTCGGACGCGTTCGCTTTGGGGACGACAGCCATGCGTGGGCAACTGCTCAAAAGGGCGCGAGTGTACCGGGTGCACGTGACGCCCGTGCGTTGCAAGGCTGTAAGAGATGGGCACACGACCGGCACGGTCGTGTGCTATGCAAGTATCGCGCCCCGCGATGGAGGGTGCGGGTTGCGAGTCAAGCGGGTGAGGCCGTCCTTCGGACGGCAGGACTTACCACACAGCTCCCCCGCGCCCCCTCCGAGCGGCGGCTCCAGCATGTTCGACCACACCACCCAGCCCTCCTCCGCGAGGAGGGCTCCAGCTTGTTTGACGAGCCGGCCTTGCGGCCGGCAACACCTCGCATGTCGCGCAGCGTCTTCACCGTCACCCACTTCGCGAAGGCCGGTTCGTCAAACAAGCTGGAGCCCCTCTCGCGGAGAGGGGCTGGGGAGAGCCGTCCAACGTGCTGGAGCCCCCTCTCGGAGGGGGCGCGGGGGAGTTAAGGCCCGTCCGCAGGACGGCTTAGCACGGGTGGCAGGAAGTCTCCACTCAGTGCCGCGTGTTTTCGTGCAGGCAGAGGATGTTGCCTTCGGTGTCGGTAAGCCATGCGCACTTTTCGTCGGGGGTCGCGAACACATGGTTCACCGTCTTCAGGTTCGGCAGGTCGTAGTCCTCGAACTTCACGCCGCGGCGCTCGAGGTCCTTGATCTCGGAGTCGATGTCGTCGACTTCGAAGCTCATCGAGGTGTACTCCGCCGGCTTGCGATCGGGCCGCGGAATCAGCGCCACGGTGTCGCCGGCTCCGGTGCGCATCCAGAACGAGCCGTCGGCGTGTTCGCCTTCGGGCTGCAGGCCCAGTTTCTCCTCATAGAAGCGGCGCGCGCGATCCACTTGCACCACCGGGAGAATCGTCGTCAGGTGGGAATTCGTCAGCATGTCGGCTCCTTTCGTCGCAAACGGGACGCAAATCAGTTATAGGTGACGCACAGGGCAAATCAATTCACGCTTGCGATGGGTGCTTCGATCCGGCAGCTCAGCGCTCGAGCCGGACGATGCGGCCGTCAGCGCTGTCGGTGAGCAGGTAGAGCCAGCCGTCGGGCCCCTGCCGCACGTCGCGGATGCGCTCGTCGAAGTCTTGCAGCAGCCGCTCCTGCCTGACCACGCGCCGGCCATCGATCTGCAGCCGCAACAGCGTCCGGCCGCGTAACGCGCCGATGAACAGGTCGCCCTTCCAGCCCGGGTAGCGATCGCTCGTGAGGAAGCTCATCCCGCTCGGCGCGATCGCCGGTGTCCAGTGGACGATCGGCTGATCCATGCCCGGCCTGGCGTGGCCCTCACCGATCTTGCGGCCGCTGCCGTACTCGGTGCCGTAGGTGATGACGGGCCAGCCGTAGTTGTGCCCCGGCTCGATCACGTTGAGCTCGTCGCCACCTTGCGGGCCGTGCTCGTCGGCCCACAGCTCGCCGGTTTGCGGATGGAAGGCGAGCCCCTGCACGTTGCGGTGGCCGTAGCTCCAGATCTCGGGCAGCGCGCCGGCGCGTCCGACGAAGGGGTTGTCGGCGGGCGCGCGCCCGTCGGGCTCGATGCGCACCAGCTTGCCGTGGTGGTTGCCGAGCGTTTGCGCGTCGTCGCGCTGGCCGCCCTCGCCCAGGCTGACGAAAAGCCGCCCGTCGCGCGCGAACAGCAGGCGCGAGCCGAAGTGCACCGAACTTGCGACCTTGGGCCGCTGGCGAAAGAGCACCTGCAGCTCGCTCAAGCGCCCTTGCAGTCCGTCGACATCGAGCCGGGCGCGCGCCACCACGGTGCTGTTGGTGCCGCCGGCCACCGGTTCGACATAGCTCAGGTAGATCCAGCCGTTCTCGCTGAATCGGGGGTCGAGCGCGACGTCGAGCAAGCCGCCCTCGCCGACCGCGTCGACTTCCGGCACGCCGCTGACCGGCGGGCCGATCGCGCCGCGCGCATGGACCACGCGCAGACGCCCCGGCCGCTCGGTGACGAGCATCCGCATGTCGTTGTCGCTGCCGGGCAGGAAGGCGAGACCCCAGGGGTGCGCCAGGCCGCGCGTGAGCGTCACCGGCTTGACGGCTTGGCCGTGCGCGGTGGTGGCCGCGAGCGTGGCCCACAACGCAGCCGCCACGGCGCGTCGAATCCGAATACCGATCACACCACCAGTCCGAACAACTCGCGCAACGCCTCGCGGTACTGAGCGAGCCCGACGACGTGGGTGTCGTGATGCGAGCCGCCTTCGACCAGCAGGAATCGCTTCGGCGCGGTGGCGCGCTCGAACAGTGCGCGCCCGAGCGCGGGGCGAATCAGTTCGTCTTCGCTGCCGTGCACCACCAGCAGCGGCACCCGCACCCTGGGAACGCGCTCGGCGGCGTCGAAACGCTGGGTGATCAAGGACGTCAACGGCAGCCAGCCCCACCTCATCGTCTCGAACAAATCGGGGATCGAGGTGAACGCGCCTTCGACGATCAGGCCGGCCGCATCGTCGATCTCGGTCACCAGGTGCACCGCAATCGCGGCGCCGAGCGAATGACCGTAGACGTAGCGCTGCGCCTGTGGATGCTGCTGGGCGAGCCAGCGCCATGCGGCCAGCGCGTCTTCGCAGGCCATGCGTTCCGACGGCAGCGCCGGCGTGCTTTGCCCGAAGCCGCGGTAGTCGATGCCGAGCACGGCGAAACCGAGTTGGTGCAATTGCTGCATGCGCTGCGTGCTGCCGCGCAGGTCCCAGCGCGCGCCATGAAGGTACAGCAACACCGGCGCGTCGACGCGCGGCTGCGCAAACCATTGGCAATGCAGCCGGACCGGCGTGCCGGTTTCCTGGGACTGGTAGTCGATCCAGTGATCGCTCAGGTCGGTGGTCTGCTGTTCGCTCGCCACCTCGGGGCGCAGCCCGGCCTGGAAGATCCACTTGCGCTGCTGGGCTTCGAACGTGATGCCGCTCATCACGGTGGCGAGCGCGGCGACCACCCCGCGCAGCAACCAGCTCGGCGCGTGCGGCCGCAGACGGGCGAAGCGCAGCGGAACGGTTTTCATGATGGGCTCATCGTGGCACTCGACCCGCCGCAAGGGCATCCCTTGAATGAAGGTTGCGACCCCCACGAATGAGGCAGGTCGGCCTTGCGTTACCGGCAATCGGCCGACCCCTCGACGAACGCTCAGTGAAGTGCGCTCAGCTGCACAGCGGGCATGGCAACTTCGCGGCCGATCACGGTGCGGGCGTACAGGTAGTTTTCGAGTGCCCGCTCGCTCAGCGCGTCCATGTCGACATGGCCTTCGGCGTCGCATGGAAATGCGTAGGCTCGGCCTTCATCGAAGAGCGAGCGGAAACGCAGTTCGTAGTGGCTGGGTTGCCCTGTTGAGATCGAAGCGTTCATTGCGTTGCTCCTTCTCTGCGTTGTTGCGTTCACTTGTCTCAAGCGTAGATCGCGCCAACCGCAAGCGTTATGGGAGGCGGCCGGTGCAACGTGTCGGGCGGCGGCGCTGGGCGTTGTAAGACAAGCACCTACTGGGGAGTACGCAACGGCATCCGCGAAACGGACGCGAACCCTGCGAAGCTAGGGGGCAGTCAACACCGCCGGGGGACCGGCGAGCTGCACTTCGACCCGGTCGCGGCCCTTTTGCTTGGCGCGGTACATGGCCTCATCGGCCCGCTTGATGCTTTCGCTCAGGTCTTCGCCCATCACCGATTCGGCGACGCCGAAGCTGCTGGTGACGCGGATGCCGCTCGGCCACTCGCGCGTGGCGATGACGTGGCGCAAGCGCTCGGCGATGAGTGCGGCTTCGTGCGAGCGCGTGAGCCGGCAGATCAGCAGGAACTCCTCGCCGCCCCAACGCGCGATCAGGTCGTCGCGCTGGATGTGGGTGCGGATCACCGTTGCCAGGTCGCGGATCACCTGGTCGCCGACGCTGTGACCGTGCTCGTCGTTGATCTTCTTGAAGTGATCGATGTCGATGAACACCAGCGACAGCGGAAACAACTGGGCGTCGCCGTCGCGCGCGACCCGCACCAACTCGTCGCCCAGGCCCTTGCGATTGAGCAGCCCGGTGAGCAGGTCCTGGCGTGCGAGCTTCGCGAAAGTGTGGGTCTGCAGCCGCAAGGACTCGTTGATCCGCTTGAGCGACGACTGGTGGCGCTCGCTGCGGATCAGGCGCCGCCGCGTCGCCCAGCGGTCGATCGCGAGGTAGCCCATCACCGACAGCACCCAGGCGCCGATGATGAGGAGCCGGAACATCGCCGCCGGGATGATCTTGCCGCGAAACTCGATCCGCTCGACGCTGATGCGGTGCCGGCCCGGCACCACGTTGCCGCCGGTGGACAACTCCAGCAAGGGAACGTTGTCGAACTCCGTGCCGGCGAACCGGACCGGCACGGTGCGTTCGCTCGTCCACCACGATGCGACGGTGAACTGCGACAGCTTCACTTCGATCGGCGCGCCCGCGGGGTCGGGGTTGTAGATGATCTCTTGCACCTTCATCGACAGGTCGTCGCCGACCTTGGAGAACGCCGGATTGAAGTTTCGGATGAAGAAGCGCACCTGCTGTTGCGGCTCCGGCCCTTCGCTGCGGACCCACAAGCGCACCGTCTCGTAACGCGTCAGGTCGACTCCCGCCGGCGGTTTTTTCAGGTCGATCGCGAGCTCGCAATACGGCCATTCGTAGCCGGCCTTGATCGTGCAGTCGAGCACGAGCCGGCCGTTCTCTCGCCGCACCGCCGCCACGCTCCTGCCAGTGGATTCGCGGCGGTCGTCGATGTGCCGCAGTTCGTAGGGAGAATGGGCGTTGATCTCGAGCACCGCGTCCATGCCGTAGCGGTTCCACAGCAAGGCGAGCACGGTCAGGCCGATCAGGCCAAGCAGCATGCGGTGCAGGGTTCGGTTGCTCATGAGTTCGGTGCGCGGCAGCGCCACCCGTCCTCGGAACCGGCGCCGTGTCGCTGTCTTCGACATCGTCGCCGATGTCTTGAACCTTGCACCACCGCGGCGCCGCCGGGAATGCACACGACCGGCCGTCGTGTGCCAATGTGCACGAACCGAGGCTCAGTGCGCTTCGCAGGGCAGGACGGCCGGTGCCGCGTATTCGCGGCCGACGACCGCGCGCGCGTACAGGTAGCTCTCGCGTGCCCGATCGCTCAAGGCGTCGAGCTGCACGTGGCCTTCGGCGTCACAGGGGAAGCTGAGCGGCGCGACGCCTTCCAGCAAGGGTCGATAGCGGATCTCGTACTGAGTTCGCGGCAACGAATTCGACGCGCGCATGTTGAACACCTCGTCAGACAGCACCGGGTTCATGAGCCCACAACGCGCCGACAGGCGCGCCGGTTTACTCCACGCCCAGACATACGCGGGTGCGGGGTCCGCGGATGCGGGTGGCACGAGCTCGGGGCTGAGCCTGTCGAGGCGACAATGGCGGCCTGATGTCCGCGCCCCCGCCCTGCGTTGTCGAAGCCCACACCCGCGCCTGGGTGGCGCGCGCCGTCGTCGGCCTGAACCTGTGTCCGTTCGCCAAGGCGGTGCAGTTGAAGGGACAGATCCGCTGCGTGGTGAGCGATGCGAGCGACGCCGAGGCCTTGCTCGTCGCCTTGTGCGACGAGCTGCGGGGACTGGCCGCGGCCGAACCGGCAAAGGTCGACACCACGCTGCTCGTGCACCCGCACGTGCTGACCGACTTTGCCGACTTCAACGACTTTCTCGACGTCGCCGATGCAGCGGTCGAGGCACTGGGCTACAGCGGCGTGTTCCAGATCGCGAGCTTTCACCCGCAGTACCGGTTCGCCGGCAGCGCGAGCGACGCTCCGGGCAACGCGACCAACCGTTCGCCCTACCCGACGCTGCACCTGCTGCGCGAGGCGAGCGTCGAGCGCGCGCTGCGCTCGTTTCCCGCGCCCGAGACAATCTACGAAAACAACATCCGCACGCTCGAGACGCTGGGCGCCGATGGCTGGGAGGCACTGCAGGCGCAGTGCCGGCGCGACGCCGAGACCCCCGGCCCGCGGCGCTAAGCGGGTACACCGGTTGCTCCAGCACACATCGGCCACGTCGCGTTGTGCCGTTCAGTGGAGGACGCATGGATCTCGACCCGTCGAGAGTCGATTTCGGCGATCTGTTCGCCGAAGGCGTTCGCCATGTCGTGGCCCCCGCGCAGGCGAAAGGCATCGTCTGCATGCTCGACTATCGCGGCCCGCTGTTGTGGGTTGACGCGCAGGCGCAAGCTTTGCGCGCCGTGCTCGAGCCGCTTTGCCGCGCCGGCATCGACGTGCTGCAAACGGGCTTCGCCTACTTTGCCGCCGACATCGAGTGCCCGGCCTTCGGCGACTGCCAGCTGAGCGTCGACGTGGCCTGCACCGGCGTGGCGGCGCCCGCGGACGCGATCGACGCCGTGCTGGCCGATTTGCAACTGCGCGAGAGCGACGAGCCGACCGGCGGCTCGCGCGCGGCCAGCGGCGTCTGCGCTGCGTTGCATGGCGCGCTCAGCTTCGTCGGTGTTCGAAACGAGGGTTCGCTGTTCAGCCTGCAATTGGCGCTGCCCGGCGCCGTCGCGCATGACGGCGGGGCGGCCGACGCCGACGGTGCGCGCGCCTGGCTGATCAGCGACAACCCGGTGACCTGTCGCTCGCTTGAACGCGGCCTGCAGCGGTTCGGCTGGGCCACGCGGGCTTTTCTCGGCATCGACGCCGCCAGCGCACGACTCGACCAGGCACCCGACCCGTCCGCCGGACCGGCACTGGTCGTCGCGTACGAGGGCGCCTCGGTCACCGCGTCGAGCCTGTCGCAGCTGCGCGGCCGCATGGCAGCGTCGACGCAGGTCGTTCTCGCCGCCACCTGGGGCTCGGCGTCGCTGGACACCGCGCCGCAGCCCGACATCGAGGTTCGCGCCTGGCCGTTCAGTCCGCGCGAGTTGCTGCTGTTCACGCGCCGACTCGATGCGCAGAGTCCCGCAGCGACCGGCGAGACCCGGCCGGCTGCGCTGACCTTCGCCAGCCGGCCGCGCGCGCTGGCGGTCGACGACAACGGCCTGAACCGGCTGGTCGCCACCGGACTGCTGCAATTGCTGGGCTACGAAGTCGAGGTCGCCTGCGATGGCGCTGAAGCCGTCGACTGCTGCATGCGCCGGCCGCCCGACGTGGTGCTGATGGACGTGCAGATGCCGCGCATGGACGGCATCGAGGCGACCCGGCGCCTGCGCTGGCTGCAGGCGCAGGGCGCGTTGCCGCCCTTCGCGATCGTCGCGGCGACCGCCGGCGGAACGCACCTGTGCGAGCGCGATTGCCTCGACGCCGGCATGGACAGCTACCTGCTCAAGCCGTTGACGGTCGATGCGCTGGCCGCCGCGCTGCATCGCGCGAGCCGCCGGTGCGTAACTTCTTCCGGCGCCACGTAAGGAATGCCGTGCCCCGCGGCGGCGGGCGGGTAAGCAGCCGTAAGTCAGCTTCAAGTCTTGCCGCGCCCTCCGATAACCGGTGGCGAATCCTTCGACGCAAGAAAAAAGGGGCCCACCATGAATCGAGTTCTTTGCTGGCCGCACACCTCCATCGTTCCCGGCCTCCTCGACGGGCTGAAGGTCGGTCGCAGCCGAACCGTCGTCACCGAGAAGGGAAGGATCCGCTTCGGGCAGGCCCTCGGCCCGGTCGAAATGCGCTTCTCCGAGCGCGCCCACCAGCTTCGCGCCGGCACCGAGGTCTACGTCTGGTGGAAGAGCGGCGGCTTTGTCTGCGCGCCCACGGCCGAGGTCGACGCCGAGGAGCGGGCTTCGCGCCACATGGCCGAACGCGTGCTGCAGGCACGCGCCCAACTCGGCGCGGCGCGCGAGGAGCGCCTGGCGCGCATCGCGGCGAACATCGACATCCTGCTGCCGGGCGAGATCGCCCCGGCCTGCGGCGCGGCGGCCTAGGGCCTAAACCCTGACGCGCTCGAATGCATCGGCCAGCGGCGGCCGGCGCGCAGGGTCCGCCGTGGCATCATGAAGCGGGGCCGGCAGCGCGCCGCCCCGCTCGAACCCGGAGGCCCATCATGCGACTTGATCCCCGTGTGTTGATCCTGTGTGGCGCGCTCGCCGGCGCGGCCGCGGCCCAGGCCGGGCCCGTCGAGGTCACATTCACCCATGCCGCGCGCATGTCCGACGCCGGCACAACGCCATCGGACGAAGAGTCGAATCTGAAGGCGATCGCTCAGCACCTGCGGAGCCTCGGCCCGCGCTACTTGAGTTCGGACCGGACACTGGAGATCGAGGTGACCGACGTCGATCTGTCCGGTGAAAACAAGCTCCTGCGCCGGCGCATCGGCGAGATGCGCGTCGCCAGGGGTGGCGCCGACATTCCGAAGATCAGCGTGCGCTATACGCTGCAGGCCCATGGCCAGGTGCTCAAGCAGGGCGAGGAAACGATCACCGACCTCGATTACCTGCGCCGCCCGACCCGCTACGGCCCGGCGGACCCGCTGGCCCACGAGAAGCGGATGCTCGACGACTGGTTCAAGGCGCGCTTCGCCACGCCTTGACGCCAGCTCAGGACCCGCTTCAGGGTTTCGCGTTGGCGAACGCGTCGAGCAGGTCGCCGGGAATGGTGTCGACCTCTTCGCTCACCTCCAGACCGTGCGCCAGCTCCAGCGACGAGGCGAGCCAGCCACGCGCTGTATCGTCGTCATGCACGGCGTCGGGATCGGCCGATGCCGGTGACGGCCCGGCATCCTTGTCCGCGACTGCAGCCGTCACCGGCAGCCAGCTGGGGTGGCCGCCATCCTTGATCTTGCCGCTGAAGAACTTCATGTGCGCGTCCCTTGCCAATGGTTTCGTCTTGTCTCCGCTCTCCAAGTCGTTCTTCTGGTGTCGCGCATCCACGGTACCGCAAAGCCCATCGGCTCGGCACCCCTTGATGTAGGGGAAGGCAGGCCCCGACTGAGCTTGTCGAAGGCGCCGGTCATCCTGAGCATCTCGAAGGATTGACTTGACAAACGCGCCGCGCTCAACGGCGCGGCCTGCCCAGCCCGAGCAGGCCGCGAACGAGGCCCGGTTCGGTGCGCGCGGCGGGGTTGGTGCGCGTGACCAGCAGCGCCGATGACAGGTACAGCGCGTTGAGCAGGCGGCTCGCGCGCTCCAGACTCATGCCTGGCCAACTCGCGATGTCACGCAAGGGCACCGACTGGCGGCGCAACCGCTCGACCGCCGGGCCGAGTGCGCCGGGTACGACCAGGCCTTCATCGGCCGGGTTCTTGACCACGCGATAGGCGGCGGTGCCGCCGATCTCCAACAGCAGCGTCTGGCGCGGCCCCTTCAAGGCCATCAGCCACATCAGGCTCGCGAGCGGCCGGTAGTGTTCGGCCTGCGCCACGCGTTCGTGCATCCAGTGGCCGGGCGGGCGCACACCGGGCGTCTCGATCGTGATCAGCTTCAGGTCGGCGAGCCCCCGGGACGTGGCTTGCACCATGTCGCGCGGCGAGTGGTACAGCGCCTGCTCGGGAAACAAGGTCACCGGCCAGACCAGCTCCTCATGCTGCAGGTACAGCAGCGCCGGCTCGCGGTGGCGCAAGCACGCCGCGATGACTTCCAGCACGTCGCCGCCGCTGACGTTGCGGTCCATGCCATGCAGGTCGGACATCAAGGTGGTCGGCAGCACCGACAGCCCGCCCGGGCGGGTGTAGCCGGTGGTTCCGGTCTCCTCGCGCATGCGCTCGAAGGCGCTGATGCGCCAGAGCGTGGAGTCTTCGAAATCCCGCATGGTCAACCGCCCGGTCGTGAGCAAGTCTAGGACTCGCAGGAACCCTGTCAATCACCACGTTCGAAGCCGACACGCGGGCACCGCGGCGAATCGGCTACAGTGCGCCGCGTCGCTCGAAACGAGGAATCACATGAATCACAGCACGCTGAAGGAAACCCTGGCGGTCATCGGTTCGACGCTCGTGCTTGGCGCCTGCGGCGGTGGCGGAGGCGGCAGCAGCGCGCCGACGGTCGAGCTGCCGGCCGCACGCTCGGTGGCGGCGTCCGGCGGCGCCAACTTGAGCGACACGAACTTCGTCGCCCTCACCAGCCCGGCGATCCAGGCGCTGCTCGCTTCGGTGGGCGGCAGCGGCGCGCTCGAGCAGCCCTTGTCGCTGGAGCGCACCGGCGCGCAGTCGGCGACCGGCTTCAAGCCCGGCAATCGACTGGCACAGACCCTGATCACCTGGAGCCTGGGTCAGGCCCAGTCGCGGCTCGACGCCCTGGCGCCACGCGAGCAGTTGCAGGCACTGAGCTCGGGCAGCGAGGGCTGCAGCTATGGCGGCAGTTTTTCGTTCACGCTCAACGACGCCGACGGCAATCAGCAACTGTCCACCGGCGATTCGCTGACGATCAATTTCTTCAATTGCGTCGAGATCCAGGGCGAACCGGCAGTCAACGGCGGGTTCTCGATCACCGTCAACGCCGTCGAGCTGGACGCGGCGAAGAACCCGGTCCGGCTGGATGCGACGGTGAGTTTCAGCGCGCTGTCGGTGCAAGGCCTGGGCAGCCTGACGGGCAGCGCTCGCCTGTGGGAAGTACCTGTCAGCAGCGGCGGCACGCACAGCGTGTTGCGCTACAGCGGCATGCAGTCGACGTTCGGGGCGACGACCGTGGTCCTCGACTTCGACGTCGACGAGGTCAGCACCGGTGCCAGTTCCACCGCCAGCATCAACGGCGGCCTCGGCGTGCAGGGCCAGACCTACCAGCTCGCCCAGCGCCAGGCCTTCGCCGGCACGGCCGACGGCCAGCCCGACAGCGGCACGCTGAGCGTGCTCGACGCGCAAGGCGATCGCGTCGACATCATCGCCCACGGCCTGCTCGTCGATCGCGAGTTCTACCCGTCCGGCGCGACGACGCCGACCGCGGTGCTGCGCGACACGCCCTGGAGCAGCTTCACGCAGGCGCAGTGACGAGCGGCGAAAATTCGGCGATGAACCTGATCTATGTCGCCGACCCCATGTGCTCCTGGTGCTATGGCTTCGGCAAGACCGTGGATGCGTTGCTCGCGCAACCCGGCGACGCGGCACCGCTGCAGCTGGCGCTGGTGATGGGCGGGCTGCGCCCCTATACCGTCGAGCCGCTCGCACCGCAGCGCGCCGCCGAGATCTTCGGCCACTGGCAGCATGTGCACGAGGCCAGCGGCCAACCGTTTGCGCCAGCGCCGCACACCGCGCTGCACGAGCCGGGCTTCGTCTACGACACCGAGCCCGCCAGCCGCGCCACCCTCACCGTTCGCACGCTCGCGCCCAGGCAGGTCTGGCGCTACTTCAAGGCGGTGCAACAGGCCTTCTACGCCGAGGGTCGCAACGTGACGCGCCCCGACGTGCTGGCCGAGCTCGCCGAGCGGCAAGGC
Source organism: Piscinibacter sp. (assembly GCA_036507085.1). Classification (GTDB taxonomy): domain Bacteria; phylum Pseudomonadota; class Gammaproteobacteria; order Burkholderiales; family Burkholderiaceae_C; genus Albitalea. Next base: position 19,488 of record DASXQQ010000397.1, read on the forward strand.
GTGCCGCGCAGCGAGTTCGCGCCGGCCTTCGCGTCCGAGGCGATGCGCGAGGCGACGCGCCAGGACTTCGCGCAATCGCAGTCCTGGGGCATCCGCGGCTTTCCGGCGCTGCTCGCCGAGCACGCCGGTCAGCCCCATCTGGTGAGTCACGGCTACGTCGACATCGACGGGCTGCGCGAGCGCCTGGCCGCCCTGGCGGCGCCGCACTGAGCGTGCACGCCATGTCCCGCGTTCGCGTCGAGCCGGCCATGCCCGAGCGCCGCGACGACGTCGCGGGGGTGATGAACGATTGCGGAGACGCGAGCCATTGCTGGTGCGCGTTCTGGTCGCGCCCGCGCAGCGAGTTCAGGGCGAGCGGCTTTAACTGAACCGTATTGGACTTAGACTGCAAGGCGACTCTTGCACTGACTTGCCACATGGATGCGGCCGCGCCACCCGAATCCAGGACGACGATCCTGATCGTCGACGACATGCCGGCCAACCTGGAGGTGGTGACCAGCCACCTCGAACGCCAGGGCTACTGCGCGGTGGTGGCGCTGGGCGGCGACGAGGGCATCGAGCGGGCCGAGTTCGTCCACCCCGACCTGATCCTGCTCGACGTGATGATGCCCGGCCTCGACGGCTTCGAGACCTGCCGCCGCTTGAAGGCGAATCCGGCCACGCGCGACATTCCGGTGATCTTCATGACGGCGCTTGCCGACACCGCCGACAAGCTCACCGGCTTCGCCGCCGGCGCGGTCGACTACGTAACCAAGCCGCTCAACGGCGCCGAGGTGCTGGCGCGCATCGAGACGCACCTCGCGCTGTACGCGCTGCGCCAGCAACTGGCCGCACAGAACACCCGGCTGCAACAGGAGATCGCGGCACGCGAGTTGACGCAGGAGGCGCTGCTGCGCTCCAACACCGAGCTCGAACAGCTCGCCTACGTCGCCTCGCACGACATGCAGGAGCCCTTGCGCATGGTCGCGAGCTACCTGCAGCTGGTCGCGCAGCGCTACCAGGGACAGCTCGACGCCGACGCCGACGAATTCATCGGCTACGCGGTCGACGGTGCCAAGCGCATGCAGGCGCTGATCAACGACCTGCTCGCCTATTCGCGGCTGGGCACCAAGGCGCGCCCGTTCGAGCCGAGCGACTGCAACACGATCGTGCAGACCGCGATCGCCCAGTTGCGCGTGCCCATCGAAGACAGCGGCGCGCGCATCACCCACGGCGCGCTGCCCACCGTGATGGGCGACGCGACGCAGCTGCTGCAGCTGTTCCAGAACCTGCTGTCGAACGCGATCAAGTTCCATCGCCGCGACGTGCCCCCGGTGGTGCACGTGGAGGCCCAGCCCTGGGACAGCGCCTGGCGCTTCTCGGTGCGCGACAACGGCATCGGCATCGCGGCGGAATATTTCGAGCGAATCTTCGTGCTGTTCCAACGCCTGCACGGCCGCGGCGAGTACCCGGGCACCGGCATCGGCCTGGCGATCTGCAAGAAGATCGTCGAGCGCCACGGCGGCAGCATCGCCGTGCAGTCTCAACCCGGCGAGGGCTCGACCTTCAGCTTCACGCTGCCGCGGCGCTGAGCGAACCGGGTCAATGCGCCGGCGAAACCACGCCGTACTTGTCGGCAATCTGCTTGACCTTGCCGGCTTTCATCAGGCGGCGCAGTGTGGCGGTGAATTCCTCGGCCTGCCTTTCGCTCACCTTCTTGCGTGACAGGCCGATGCAGTACTCGATCTTGCTGACGACGCCGGCAACCTTCAGGTCGGGAATGCTCTCCTGCCGGATCAGCTGGCGGCCGACGTCGACGTTGGCCACCGCCACCCCGCGCTCGCCGTAGCGCATGCCGCTGAGCTTGCGCAGCAGCGTGGTGTTGTCGACCTCGATCACGAGCTTGACCGTCGGCGCCGACTGCGCGATCGTCTCGGCCGCCTTCGACGCGGCCGATGGACCGTAAGCTCCGACGGTGTAGCCGTCGAGGTCGCTCGCTCGGGTGTAGGTGAGCGGCGACGAGCGGTGCGCGAACACCGCGTAGGCCGACTCGATGATCGTCGGCGTGACGTAGAAGAACTGCCGCCGCTCGGGGATGTCGGCGATCGCGTAGATGCCGTCGACCAACCCCTCCTCGGCCATCTTCAGCGCCCGCCGCCACGGGTAGACCTCGAGCGCGCACTGCCACTTGAGTTCGTCGCAGACGGCGCGGATGGTGTCGGACATCGGCCCGGCGGCCTTGCCGCCCTCTTCGTAGGTGAACGGCGGAAACGGGTCCATCACGAAGGTCATGGTCTGCGCGCGCGCGCCGGGCGCGAGCAGCGCGAGCGCGAGCGCCGCCCCCGCGATGAACCGCGGCGCCGGAGATTCGCGATCGGTTCTCATGCTGGTTCTCCTGAATCGAAACTAGGCAAGCGCAGGGCGTCATGCCATCATCGATGCCGATCCCGCATGCCGACACCGATCCGCATCGCCGGGGTGGGAGGAGCCGCTCGCCGATGCGTCTGAAGCTGCACCTGTCGATTGTGCTCGCTGTCGTGGTGGGGCTGCTGATCCCGGCCGCGGTGGGAAGCCTGTTGACGCTCGACTACCAGCGCAAGGTCCTCACCGCTCGGCTCGCATCCGATCACGCGCGCCTCACCAGCATCCTCGCGCTCGGCGTGGCCGAGCCGCTGTGGAACGTCAGCGCCGACGTGGCCCGCCCGCTGTTCGAGTCGGTGCTCGGCGACGAACGCGTGGTGCGCGCCGTGGTGCGCGACAACACACTCGGCGTGTTCATGTCGCGCGAGCTTCCCGAGCGCCGCATCGGACGGCAGTCCGTCCTCGTGCGCAACGTGGTCCACGACGGCATGGTCATTGGCGAGGTGACGCTCGAATTCGACAGCGGCCGCTTCGACGCCGAGGTCGCCCAGGGGCGCGAGATCCTCGGCCTCACCGTGCTCGGCCAGCTCGCGCTGAGCGTGCTGCTGATCGTGGGCCTGCTCAACGTCCGGTTGCTGGCGCCGATCAAGCGGCTGATGCGCGACTCCGACCGACTCGCGCGGCGCGAACTCGCGCAGCCCTTCGTCTGGCGCCGCGACGACGAGCTGGGCAGCCTGGGTGCAGGCCTCGAGCGCACGCGTCAGGCGCTGCAGGGGCTGTTCGGTGAGCTCGAGGCCAAGAACCGGCAGCTGCAGGACGACATCGAGCAGCGCATCCGGGCCGAGCAGGAGCTGCAGCGCCATCGCGAGCACCTCGAGGAACGCATCGGCGAGCGCACCGCCGAGTTGCGGGTGGCGAAGGAGCGGGCCGAGGTTGCGAACCAGGCGAAGAGCGCGTTCCTCGCGAGCATGAGCCACGAATTGCGCACGCCGCTGAACGCCATCCTCGGCTATGCGCAGATCCTCAAGAGCGATCCGAACCTCGGCGAGCGCGCGATGGTGGGCCTGAACACCATCCACCAAAGCGGCGAACACCTGCTGATGCTGATCAACGACGTGCTCGACCTGTCGCGCATCGAGGCCGGCAAGCTCGAGCTGCATCCCGAGGCCGTCGATCTGCCGGCCTTCCTGCGAAGCCTCACCGCAGCGATCGACATCCGCCTCGAGCAGAAGAGCCTGCCGTTCAGCGTCGAAGCGGGCCCCGACCTGCCGTCGACCGTGCTGGTCGACGAGAAGCGCCTGCGCCAGGTGCTCCTGAACCTGTTGGACAACGCAGTGAAGTTCACCGAGCGCGGCGGCGTGAGCCTGCGGGTGAGCCGCCTGGACGACAGCGATGCGCTGGCGCGCTTGCGCTTCGAGGTGCAGGACAGCGGCATCGGGATTGCGGCCGAGCACCAGGAGCGCATCTTCCGCCCCTTCGAGCAGGTGGCCGACGCGCCGCAGCGCATCGGCGGCACCGGGCTGGGGCTGGCGATCAGCCGGCAGCTGGTCCGCGGCATGGGCAGCGACATCGCGGTCCGAAGCACACCCGGCGAGGGCAGCTGCTTCTGGTTCGAGCTGAGCCTGCCGGTGTTGGCCGGCGGCGTCTCACCGACCCGGCCGCGGCAACGTGCAATCGGCTACCGCGGCGAACGCAAGAAGGTCCTCGTCGTTGACGACACCCCCGGCAGTCGGTCCGTGCTGGTCGACCTGCTCGACTCGATTGGCTTCGAGGTCATGCCGGCAGACAATGGCCAGCACGCGCTGGATCAGGCCCAGGCTTGGCGGCCCGACCTGATCGTCATGGACATCCTGATGCCGGTGATGGACGGGTTGGAGGCCACGCAGCGTCTGCGGCAAATGCCGCATGGCAAGGACATTCCTGTCATCGTGGTGTCCGCCGGCGCATCGGACGCCGACATGGAGAAAAGCATGCGAGTCGGGGCCACGGCCTTTCTCGTCAAGCCGGTCGACTTCGAGGCGCTGCTCAAGCACGTCGAAGCCCTGCTCGAGCTGAGCTGGGTCTACGCGAGCGAGGCGCCCGACACCGGCGCAGCGGCGAGCGACGCGGTCGCGTCCCTCGCCGCTCCGCCGGCGCACGAACTGGAAATCCTCTACCGGCTGGCGAAGATCGGCAACATGCGCAGTCTCGCTGAGCAGGCCGACCACGTGGCCGCGCTCGACGCGCGCTATCGCCCCTTCGCCGAGCACCTGAGGTTCCTGGCCGAACGCTTCCAGTCGCGCGCCATCCTCGACTGGATCAGCCGATGCCGGGGCGAATAAACTGAGGCCCGTGGCCATGAACACTCGGTGGTTCCGGCATGGGGCGGCGGCCCTGTTCGCGCTCATGTGCAGCGGGGGCGCCCCCGCGCAGCCCGAAGCTGCGGCGCCCAAGACGGATGGCTGGGGCGCGAGTGTCGTGAAGAGGGGCGAACTCGCTGCGCCTCGGGTTGTCCCGCCGTGCAAGCCCGGCGCTTGTCTCTTCACGGGCCAGAGCGTGACGGCGATCGTGAACGCAGATCAGGTCCGGCTGAACCTCCACGAGGTCAAGGAAGAGTTCGAAGCCGCCACCGGCGCCAAGCTCAACATCGTCGAAGTCACGAGCGACGAGCACTTCGCCCGCCTGATCTCCGATGTCACCAACCGCGTCGGCAAGTACGACCTGTCGATCGCGGGGGCCTGGTGGCTGGGCGAACTCGTCGAAGGCGATTCCATCGTCTCCTACGACAAGTACTACCGCGACCCGCGCTTTCCCAAGTGGAACATCGACGACGTGCTGCCGGCGCCGCGCAGCCAACTCGAGTACGCGGGCCGGAAATACATGGTCTCCAACGACCACGACGGCCAGGTCATGTACTACCGCCGCGACTTGCTCGCCGACCCCAGGCATCAGGCGGCGTTCAAGCAGAAGTACGGCTACGCGCTGGGCGTGCCCAGGACCTGGGACCAGTTCCGCGATGTCGCCGAGTACTTCAACGGCAAGGACCTCAACGGCGACGGCATCCCCGACCACGGCCTGTCCCTGCACCTGAAGGTCGGCGGCTACGGGATGTTCCACTTCATGTCGTTTTCTGCGCCGTTCGTGATCGGCCCGGGCAATCCGAAACTCTATTGGTTCGACCCGCAGACCATGAAGCCGCTGCTCGAGAGCCCCGGGCATGTGCGCGCACTCGAGGTGTTGGTCGACCTGGTCAGGTTCGGCCCCAAGGAGATGCTCAACTGGAACATCGGGACAAGCTGGGACGACTTCCTGAAGGGGCAGGCCGCGCTCACCTTCACCTGGGGCGATTTGGGTGGGCTGGCGCAACAGGAAGGCAGCAAGGTCCGGGGCAAGATCGGAACCGCTGCGATCCCGGGCACCCGCGAGTACTACGGTGTGGCACAACACAGGTGGATCAAGACCGCGCAACCGAACCAGGTCGGCAACGTCACGGGGGCCTCGTGGGCCGGTGTGATCTCCAGGTATTCGAAGGCCCCGGAAGCGGCCTACTACTTGTTGGCGCTGATGGCGACCAAGGAGAAATCGATGGTCTATGCCGCGCGTGGTTGGGACGCTGTCGACCCGGGTCGCAGATTTCATTTCCTGCCGCCCGATGGGAACGCGAAGATCGAGGACTACCTGAGGTTCGGCTGGGCCGAAGCCGACGTTCGCGACTACAGCCACGCCTACTTCGGCAACTTCACCAACAAGCTGCAATTGCCCTATCTGCGCATTCCCGGCACGTTCAGCTACTGGCAGGCACTCGACGTGCGCTTGTCCGAAGCCGTCACCGGCCAATTGAGTCCGGAGGCCGCGTTGAAGGCGGCGTCCATCGATTTCGAAGAAATCACCATTCGGCTCGGGCGCGAACGGCAGAAGCGCGCGTATCGGACTTCTCTGGGACTCTGAACGGGCGAGTCCCATGAAGACGCCATCGTGGTTCGGCTGTGCGATGGCTGTGGGGCTGGTCCTCGCGTGCGCCGAGTCGCAGCGGGCGGTCGCGCAGAAAGCGGGGGGGCTCGACGCGAGCGTCGTGCAGACGGGCGAGCTCATCCCGCCCCGGGTGGCGCCGCCGTGCGCGCCCGGCCGTTGCGCGTTCTCGGGCCAAACCGTGACGGTGCTGCTGTATACGGGACGGGTGATCACCCAGTCTGTCTACGAATTGAAGGAAGAATTCGAAGCCGCCACCGGCGCCAAGCTCAGCTTGGTGGTCGTGCCGTACAGCGAGCATTTCGACAACTTCGTTTCCGATGTCGCCAACCGCGCCGGCAAGTATGATGCGACGCTTGCCGGCGCCTGGTGGCTCGGCGATCTGGTCGCCGGGGACTACATCGTCTCCTACGACAAGTACTACAACGACCCGCGCTTTCCCAAGTGGAACATCGACGACGTGCTGCCGGCGCCGCGCAACCTTCTCTCGTACGCGGGCCGGAAATACATGGTCGCCAACGACCACGACGGCCAGGTCATGTACTACCGCCGCGACTTGCTCGCCGACCCCGGGCATCAGGCGGCGTTCAAGCAGAAGTACGGCTACGCGCTGGACGTGCCCAAGACCTGGGACCAGTTCCGCGATGTCGCCGAGTACTTCAACGGCAAGGACCTCAACGGCGACGGCATCCCCGACCATGGCCTGTCCCTGCACCTGAAGGTCGGCGCCCAGGGCATGTTCCACTTCATGTCGTTTTCTGCGCCGTTCGTGATCGGCCCGGACAATCCGAAACTCTATTGGTTCGACCCGCAGACCATGAAGCCGCTGCTCGAGAGTCCCGGGCACGTGCGTGCGCTCGAGGTGCTGATCGACCTGGTCAGATTCGGTCCCAAGGAGATGCTCAACTGGGATCTCGGGAAGAGCTGGGATCACTTCCTGGCGGGCCGGGCCGCGCTCACCTTCACCTGGGGCGACCTGGGCGCCTTGGCGCAGCAAGAAGGCAGCAAGGTCAAGGGCAGCGTGGGTGTGGCGACTATGCCCGGCACGCGGGAACACTACAGCGTCGTGCAGCGCCGCTGGGTCAAGACCGAGCAGCCGAACCAGGTCGGCAATGTCACGGGGGGATCGTGGGCCGGCGTGATCTCCAAGTATTCCAAGGCGCCGGAAGCAGCCTATTACCTGCTCGCGCTCATGGCGAACAAGAAAAAGTCTCGCGTCTATGCGGCGCGTGGCTGGGACGGGATCGACCCCGGCCGCAGCTTCCACTTTCTGCCGCCCCACGGGAATGCGAAGATCGAGGACTACGTGAGGTTCGGCTGGGCTGAAGCCGATGTGCGCGACTTTTCGAAAGCCTACTTCGAGAACTTCACCAACAAGCTGCAATTGCCCTACCTGCGCATTCCCGGCACGTTCAGCTACTGGCAGGCACTCGACGTGCATTTGGGAGAAGCCGTGAACGGCCGGTCGAGCCCGGAAGCGGCGCTGAAGGCGGTGAGCGTCGACTTCGAGGAGATCACCATTCGCCTCGGGCGCGAGCAGCAAAAGCGTGCCTATCGGGCGTCGCTCGGGTTGTGACATGAGCGAGTCCGCGCCGAGCGAAGGCCCGTTCGAACCGCTGGGCATCGGCGGCAAGCTGACCCTCGGCTTTGGCGCCCTGGCTACCGTGACGCTGCTGGTGGTGATGCTGGCCTTCGCCGCCGGGCGCAGCGCCACCGAAGACATCGATCTGACCGAAGGTGTGCGCGGGCCGGCGTCGCTCGCGTCGGCGCAAGCACAAGCCAGCTTGCTGCGGATGCAGCTGCATGTGCGCGGCTACCTGGTGCTCAGCGACCCGGTGGACGTGCAGCAATACCATGCGGCCCGGCAAGACTTCGAGAAAAGGCTCGCGTCCCTGCAGGCCATGTCCGGCAGCTGGTCCGAGGAAGACGCGGTCAAGGGCGTGGCCGAGCTGACGGCGACCTATGAGCGCTGGGTCAAGCTGCCTCAGCAATTGTTCGATCTGCATGACAACCCGCTGAAGAACCGGCCCGCGCTGCGGCTCGCCCGGGTTCAGGTGCAGGCGCTGCGGGTGCAGATCCTGGACGAAGTGGACGCCGTGATCGGCATCCAGAAGACGCGCGAAGCGACGCCGCAGAACCGCGAGCTGCTGGCCGATCTGCTGGGTTTCCAGACCTCCTTCGACGCCATGACCACCAACCTCATGGCCTACGCCACGTCGGGTGAGCTTGGCTTCAAGCTCGGCTATGGTCCGCAATTGGCCACCAATGCCGCGATCTGGAACACGTTGTCGGTCAAGCATGGCGCGCTGTCCGCCGACCAGCGCGCTCGGCTCGATGTGATCGCGCAACAGCGTGCCGCAGTCGCAGACCTGGCGCTGCAAATCGTCAGCATCCTCAACGGCGAGCATGCCTACGAAGACCTGTATCTGTACCGCACGCAGGTCGCTCCCCAGGCCGAGGTGCTGCTCGGCCTGCTCAACCGGGTGACGGCGCGCCAGCAGGCGCAACTGCAGACCGGGCTCGCGCGGGCGCGCCACAGCCTCGCCGCTTCGCGCGTGCAAACCGCCACCGGTGGCGTGCTGGCGATCGTGCTCGGCGTCGTGCTGGTGTTCGTGTTCCGGCGCCACATCGTCGCGCCGGTTCAGCGCCTGACGCAGACGGCCGAGCGGGTCGCCGCGGGCGACCTGTCGGCGCGCGCGGCGGTCGAATCGCACGATGAGATCGGCGTGCTCGCGACCAGCATCAACACCATGACGCAGCGCCTGGTCGAGACCATCGCGCACCTGGAGACCGTGTTCGCCGAGGCGCAGCGCGCGAAGGACGCGGCCGAGGTGGCCAACCGCGCCAAGAGCACGTTTCTTGCCAACATGAGCCACGAACTGCGCACGCCGCTCAACGCAGTGCTCGGCTATGCGCAGATCCTGCAACGCGAGCCCGGCCTGAGCGCACGCGAAGCGACCGGCATCGAGACGATCCGGCGCAGCGGCGAACACCTGCTGGTGCTGATCAACGACATCCTCGACCTGTCGCGCATCGAGGCGGGTCGGCTCGATCTGTACCCCGATCCGGTCGAGCTGCGCGGGTTCTTGCGCAGCGTCGTCGACACCATCCGCATCAGGGTCGAGAGAAAGGGGCTTCGGTTCTCGCTCGACGCGGCCGCCGACCTGCCACGCGCGGTGCAGGCCGACGAGAAGCGGCTGCGCCAGGTGCTGTTGAACCTGCTGGACAACGCGGTGAAGTTCACCGACCGCGGCAGCGTCAGCCTGCGCGTGGCGTGCCTGGCGAGCGACGGCGCCCGCACGGTCTTGCACTTCGAAGTGGAAGACAGCGGCATCGGCATCGCCGCCGACCACCTGGAGAGCATCTTCCAGCCCTTCGAGCAGGTGGGCGAGCTGCAGCGACGCCTCGGCGGCACCGGGCTGGGCCTGGCCATCAGCCGCCAGCTCGTGCGCCTCATGGGCAGCGACGTGCAGCTGCAGAGCGTTCCCGACCAGGGCAGCCGCTTCTGGTTCGACCTGGACATGCCGGTGGCCACGCTGGTCGAGCTTGCCGAACCGGCGCCCCGGCGCATCGTCGGCTACCGCGGCGAGCACAAGACGCTGCTCATCGCCGACGACGTCAGCGGCAACCGCGCGGTGCTGGCGGACCTGTTGGTAACGCTCGGCTTCGGCGTGATTGAGGTGGACGATGGCCAGCAGGGGGTGGACAAGGCGCTGCAGCTGCACCCCGACCTGATCCTGATGGACATGCTCATGCCCGTGATGGATGGCCTGGAAGCCACCCGGCGCTTGCGCCAGGTGCCGGCGCTGGCCGCCGTTCCCATCATTGCAGTGTCCGCGAGTGCCTCCGATGCCGACCGGGAGCGCAGCCTGCAAGTCGGCGCCAGCGCGTTTCTCGCCAAGCCGATTGAATTCAACAAGCTGCTCAAGCACATCGGACAGCTGCTGCAACTGACCTGGATCCACGAGTCCGCTCCCGACGAACCCGAGCCCATCGGTGCGGACGCCGTCGCCGCGCTGATCGCCCCGCCCGCCGCCGAGCTCGAGATCCTCCACCGGCTGGCCAAGATCGGGAACATGCGCAGCATCCAGCACCGCGCCGATCACATCGACACGCTGGGCGCCGAATACCACCCGTTCGCGCAGAGGCTGCGCGAGCTGGCCGAAGGGTTCCAGTCGCGGGCGCTTCTTGCGTTGGTGCAAGCCTGTCGTGAACGACATACCAGCGGGTAGGCGTGCGGACGTCACAGTCCCCGCGCCGGCAACAGCGCTGCCCCGGTGTAAGTCCCGATCCCCGTTGGAAAGTCAGGTTCCCCGACCCGGTGCAGCAGGTCTATAGTGAGAGTCACGTCACCAAGGTGACGAGGAGTCGGGTCATGACTGGACAACGAACGCTCAGGGCCATCGAGATCCTGATGGTCGAAGACAATCCCGGCGATGTACGACTCACGCGCGAAGCATTGAAAGGGGGCAAGGTCTGGAATCAGTTGCACGTTGTCGAAGACGGTGTGGCCGCGCTCGACTTCCTCTACCAGCGCGCGCCCTACCAGCAGGCCACGCGCCCCGACCTGGTCCTGCTCGACCTGAACCTGCCGAAGAAGGACGGTCGCGAGGTGCTGGCGGCGATCAAGTCCGACCCCTCCTTGAAGATGATCCCGGTGGTCATTCTCACCACCTCGCAGGCCGAGGAAGACGTGCTTCGCGCCTACAACCTGAACGCGAATTGCTATGTGACCAAGCCCGTGGACTTCGACCAGTTCACCCGCATCGTGCAGACCATCGAGCAGTTCTGGCTCACGGTGGTCACGCTGCCGCCGAACCCGCCGATGTGATGCCACGATGAGAACGCCGATCAGGGTCCTGTTGATCGAAGACAATCCGGCCGACGCCCGGTTGATCGAGTTCATGCTGGCCGAGGCCCCCGGCCTGACATTCGAATTCGCCTGGGTCGACAACCTGACCGCCGGGGTCGAGCGGCTGCGCGCGCGCGACACCGACGTGGTCCTGCTCGACCTGGGCCTGCCCGAAAGCACCGGACTCGAGACGCTGGAACGCCTGTTCGCGCAGAACACGCGGGTGCCCACGCTGGTGGTGCTCAGCGGCCTCACCGACGAAGGTGTCGCGGTGCGCGCCTTGCAGTCGGGGGCGCAGGATTACCTCGTGAAGGGCCAGGTCGACAGCCCGCTGCTGGTGCGCGCGATCCGCTACGCGATCGGTCGCAGCAGCGCCGAAGAGGCGCTGCGCGAAGCGCATGCCGAACTCGAAGCGCGCGTCGCCGAGCGGACCGCCGAACTGGCGCAGGCGGTCGAGGCCCTGCACGCCGAGATCAACGAGCGCAAGCGCGCCGAAGAGGAACTGCGCGGCCACCGCGACCACCTCGAGGACCTGGTGCGTGAACGCACGGCGGAGTCGATCGCCGCGAAGGAGCGCGCCGAGATCGCCAACCAGGCCAAGAGCGCGTTCCTCGCCAACATGAGCCACGATCTGCGCACGCCGCTGAACGGCATCCTCGGCTTCGCGCAGATCCTGCAATGGGACAAGTCGCTGAACGAGCGCCAGCTCGCCAGCATCAACGCCATCCACCAAAGCGGCGAGCACCTGCTGACCCTGATCAACGACATCCTGGACCTCGCCAAGATCGAGGCCGGCCGGCTCGAGATCGTGCCGGTGGACCTGGAGCTCGCCAAGTTCCTGCTCGTCATTGCCAGCATCATCCGCGTCAAGGCCGAACAGAAGCCGGCGCTGCAGTTCGTCTGCGAATGCGCGAGCGACCTGCCCGCGGCGATCCATGCCGACGAACGGCGGCTGCGCCAGGTGCTGCTGAACCTGCTGGACAACGCCGTCAAGTTCACCGACCGGGGCCGCGTCGTGCTGCGGGTTCGCTTCAAGGCGCCGTCGCGGCTGCGCGTCGAGATCGAGGACACCGGCGTGGGCATGAGCGAAGAGCAGCTCGCGCGCATCTTCACCCCGTTCGAGCAGGTGGGCGACGCCCAGCGGCGCAGCGGCGGCACCGGGCTGGGCCTGGCCATCAGCCGCGAGTTCGTGCGCCTGATGGGCGGCGACATCCGCGTCGACAGCCGGCGCGGCGAAGGCAGCCTGTTTTCCTTCGAGCTCGACGTGCCGGTGATCGCGCTGGCCGCGCCACCGGCCGCGCCGCTGCCGCGGGTCGAGCCGGTCATCGCCGGCTACCGCGGCCCGACGAAGAAGGTGCTGGTGATCGACGACGTGGCCGAAAACCGCGCGGTGGTCGTCAACATGCTCGACCAGCTCGGCTTCGAGATGTCGCAAGCTGCCTCGGGCGGCGAGGGCCTGGAAAAGGCGACGGCCGTTGCGCCCGACATGATCCTGCTCGACATCGTGATGCCCGACATCAACGGGCTCGACGTGGTGCGCCACTTGCGCCAGTTGCCGCAGTTCGAAGCGGTGCCGATCGTCATCGTGTCGGCGAGCGCCACCGCCGAAGTGCAGGCCCAGGCGATGGCCGCCGGCGCCGACGCCTTCATCGCCAAGCCGGTCGACATGCGCGTGCTGATGCAACGCACGGCCGCCCTGCTGCGGCTGAGCTGGACCGACGTCGCCGGCCGTCCAGTCGATCGGTCGAGCCGCGCAGCGGCTTAGAGCAGGAGTCCCGTTCGGGCTGAGCTTGTATTTCCGATCGTCCTGAGCCTGTCGAAGGAAGCCCTGTGAGCATGCCACCGGCCCTTCGACAGGCTCAGGGCGAACGGCTTAACTGGACGGCTCAATTCACCGCGAAGCAATACATCAAGCCGTTGCCCCCGGTGCTGCGCAAGCCCTCCTGGTCGCAGCCGCGCGACGGATGCGACGAGTTCCACGAGCGCGCCGTTTCGTCGGGGGTCGTCCCCGAGCGGTCATGGTGTCCGAGCATGGCCGAGCCGTCGCCGCTCGAAGTCCAGTTGGCGCAGGTCATGTCCTTGTCGCCGCCGCTGAACGCACGCCCGTCGGGCTGCGAGCCGGTGAGGATGTCGTGCATGTTGGGCGTGTCGCCGCGGCCGTTGACCGCGTCGCCCTTCTCGGTGAGCGCGGTCTGCTTGGTCAGGTTGTTGGCGCCGTGCAGCTGCTCTACATCGCGCGCGATCAGCACGCCCTTGGCGTTGTACCAGGGGCCGCGACCGATGCGCTCGCGCGCGTTGACCGCCGGCACGCCCGGCGTCGGCGAGGTGCTGAGGTAGGCATGCCAGGTCCGCTTGCCCGCGCCGACGGCGGCGGCGAGCGACTGGCAATGGCGGTCGGCTCCGGCCAGCCCGCCGAGGTCGGCGCCGCGGCCGCCACCGGTGCTGGTGACGAAGAAACCCATCGCTTCGCCCTGCGCCCACGCGCCGGCCACGAGCGCGCAGACAGCGGCGAGCGCCACGAACGAGCGAGTCCTGAACGCAAGGCTCATGTCGGTCTCCTTCGGTGTTCGGGTGCGGGCAGACTAGTCGATCAAGCCGGCCCATTCAAGCAGAGCCCTGGCGCGAACCCGGTCAAAGCTTCAGCTCCAGCCGCAGTTGCCAGTTCACGAAGGAGCGCGCGGTGGTCTGCGCGGTTTCGCGCAGCGCGTCGGTGGTGACACTGCCGCCGGTCAGGTAGTCGTTCGGGGCCAGGTTGCTGGCCGACAGCCGCAGCTGCCGCGCCGAATCGAATCGCCACAGCGCATAGGCGTCGAACACGCGCTTGCGGCCCTGGTAGGCGGTCTGCGACTCGCTCAAGCGGGTGCTGTAGGCCGGGTTCCAGTTGAGGTTGCCGCCGACAGTGAGCGGCACGCCCGACACGCGGTGGTCGGCGCCCAGGTTGAGCGTGGCGCCGGGCTGCCGGTCGAGCCGGTTGTCGGGGCCGGGCACGCTCTTCACCCGCGAGCGAAAGAAGCTTGCGTTGGCGCGCACGTCGGTCTTCGGCAGCTCGGGCCAGACCTCGGACAGGCGGAACTTCGCTTCCAGCTCCAGGCCCTGCGTGACCGCGTCGCCGACGCTCTGCGGCCGCGACACCCAGCGCGGGTCGCTCGACCAGGGCACGGTTTCGAGCGCGGTGAGGTTGCGGATGGTGTCGCGCAACTCGCGGCGGAACAGGTTCGCGCTGAGCAGGCCGCCGCCCTG
>DASXQQ010000398.1:0-2493 GCA_036507085.1 Piscinibacter sp.
CTGCGCGCCTACTACTTCGCCTTCGCCGCGATCGGCGCGTTCTTCTCCCCGCTCGTCTTCATGCTCGCCACGGCGGGGGTGATCTACATCCTCTACCAGCGCGAGTTCCACTCCGACGTGCTGAGCGTGCTCAACGACTGACCGCGTGCATATCGGTTGCTCCACTGCGCGCTGCGCGCGACCCGCGACGCATGAAACGTCGTTGGTCGGCGATGGTCAGCTGACGGCCCGTTGCGGCCATACGAAGACCCTCACCCCAGCCCTCTCCCGCAAGCGGGAGAGGGAGTAGCTCCCTCGCCCCCGGAGGGGGAGAGGGTTGGGGTGAGGGGGCGACCGCGAACAGCTGCAACGGGCCGTCAGCCGCTCCTGCGTTGTCGGTGGCGCGTAGCGCCGTGGAGTTACTGAAATGTCCCCCACGCGACTGTTGCCGTCCTCGACCGTGGTTCGCCGCTGGGCGGCGGCGCTCGGCCTCGCGCTCGCGGCCACCGCGGTCCAGGCGCAGACGGCGGGCGCAGCGAGCGCCTACGGGCTCGACCTGAATTTCGTCGACGACCACGGCACGCCGCGCGCGCTGGCCGAATGGCGCGGCCGGCCGGTGGTGATCGCGATGGCCTACGGGGCCTGCCGCAGCGTCTGCTCGTCCACCTTGCGCACGCTCGAAGCGGTGCAGTCCGCGGCCGACCGCAAGGGCGTGGCGATCGACGTGGTCGTCGTCAGCATCGCCCCGGCCGAAGACACGCCGCAGGCGTGGGCACAGTACCGCCAGTCGCACCACCTGCTGCGCCCGAACTGGACCTTCCTGTCGGGCCGGCCGGCGCCGACGCGCGTGCTGGCGCGCTTTCTCGGCGTGCGTTTCTGGAACTACGACGAGCACGTGATGCACGACTTCAAGGTTCTGCGGCTCGGCCCTGATGGCGCGATCGCGGCCACGCTCGAGTGGAACCATCGCGGCGTCGACGCGCTGCTCTGAACTGAACAACCACCTCGATCGGCAGCGTTTCCTTGCATCCGGACGCGTCTGGACACAGACCGTTGCCGCCGTTCGCGCTACCGTGTCGGGTTCCGGAGGTTTGGCAATGAGCACTTCATGGCGCACCGCCTGGCAGGGCCAGGACATCGTCATCTACCGCGACGACACCGAGCTCGATCGCGTCAGCGCGCCACAGATCGAACGCGTGATCTTCGTCTATGCCGGCAACGGCGAGTCGGCCGGCGACCTGCAGCATGCGGTGGTCGAGACGCACGAACACTGTTTCATCTTTCCCGCGGAGACCGGTTTTGCCGGGCGGGTCAATTTCGAGCGCGTGGACTACTGGGCCGAACGCGGCTGCGTCTACTGGGTGGCGCAGTCGCAAGCCCCGCTGCCGCTGCGGGTGCGCCGCGGGCGCTGGTGGCGGCTGTCGGG
Organism: Piscinibacter sp.; assembly: GCA_036507085.1. Taxonomy (GTDB): domain Bacteria; phylum Pseudomonadota; class Gammaproteobacteria; order Burkholderiales; family Burkholderiaceae_C; genus Albitalea. The sequence continues at coordinate 1,406 of DASXQQ010000398.1, forward strand.
GCCGGCGTTCGCGCGGCTACCGCGCGCCGAGCTGGCCGCGATGATCGACCACTGGCCGCTCGAAGGCCCGCAAACCTGGGAACAGCGCAAGTGGCGGCGCATCGAGCGCAGCCGGCCGTTCGCGAAGCACGAGGACAGTCACCGCGCACGCGCCTGAGCCGTCCGAAGGACGGCTGGGCTGAACGCACGACTCCCCCGCGCCCCCTCCGAGAGGGGGCTCCAGCATGTTGGACCACTCGCCCCAGCCCCTCTCCGAGAGAGGGGCTCCAGCTTGCTTGACAAGCCGGCCTGCGGCCGGCCGCACCTCGCATGTCGCACAGCGTGTTCGCCGCGATCGACTTCGCCAAGGCCCTGTCAAACAAACTGGAGCCCTCCTCGCGGAGGAGGGCCGGGTGGTGTCGTCGAACATGCCGGAGCCCCCTCTCGGAGGGGGCGCGGGGGAGCTGTGTGGTAAGCCATGAAAGACAAACCCGGCCGAGGCCGGGTTTGTTTTTCATGGGCGGAAGTCTCGCTCAGGCGGCCGGGGCGCTGGCGGCCTTCTTGGCCTTCTTGGTGCTGGTCTTCTTCTTGGCGGTGGTCTTCTTGGCGGTCACTTCCTTCTTGGCGGCGCCGGAAGCGGCCACCGCGGGAGCGGCGGGGGCGGCGGCCGTCGCCGTGGCGGGCTTGGCCGGGGCGGCCGGGGTGGCGGTCTGGGCCAGGGCGCCGAGCGAGAAGGTGGCAGCGATCAGGGCAGCAGCAAGTTTGTTCATGGTCATTTCCTTGAGGGGTTCGGTGGAAGAGCTGTTGGCTCGGCATCACAACGCCGGCTGAATCAGGCCGGTTGACACGCGCGGCGCGGCAGCAAACAGCGGGTGGCATTGCGCTTCGTCAAGGCGCAGCACCGGCGTCACGCAGCAGTCGACGGCGTCGAATACCGCCAGCCAATGGGCGAGCGGCTGCGCAGACAGGACCGCGGCCAGCTCGGCCTTCAGCGCGAGCGCAGCGGCGCTGCCCGGCACCTGGCCGCGCGACCAGTGGTGCGGCACCCACGCGGGGCGCTGCAGCGCCTCGCACAAGGCCTGCCAGAACTTGAATTCGAGCGCGCCGAC
>DASXQQ010000399.1:0-1914 GCA_036507085.1 Piscinibacter sp.
AAGATCACCTTCACCGGCTCGACGCCGGTGGGCAAGCACCTCGCGCGCGAGTCGGCGTCGACCCTGAAGAAGCTGTCACTCGAACTCGGCGGCAATGCGCCCTTCATCGTGTTCGAGGATGCCGACCTCGACGCCGCGGTCGAGGGTCTGATGGTCGCCAAGTTCCGCAACGGCGGCCAGACCTGCGTCTGCCCGAACCGGGTGTTCGTGCACGACGCGGTGCACGACGCCTTCGTCGAGAAGCTCGCCGCGCGCGTCGGCGCGCTGAAGGTCGGGCCGGCCGCGCGCGAAGACTCGCAGATCGGCCCGATGATCAACGCGCGCGCGGTGCAGAAGATCGAGCAGCACATCGACGACGCGCTCGCCAAGGGCGCGCGCCTGATCGTCGGCGGCACGCGGGTGCGTCAGGCCGACGGGCCCAACTACGTCGCGCCCACGGTGCTCGCCGGCGCGACGGTGCAGATGCGGCTGGCGCAGGAAGAAACCTTCGGCCCGGTCGTGCCGGTGTTTCGCTTCGCGAGCGAAGACGAGGTCGTCGCCCTCGCCAACGACACGCCCTACGGTCTCGCGTCGTACTTCTACTCGCGCGACATCGGCCGCGTCTGGCGTGTCGCCGATGCGCTGGAGGCCGGCATCGTCGGCATCAACGAAGGCCTGCTCGCCGCCGAGGCGGCGCCGTTCGGCGGCGTCAAGGAGTCGGGCTACGGCCGCGAGGGCTCACGCTACGGCCTGGCGGACTACATGCACACCAAATACCTGTGCCAGGGCAATCTGCAATGAGCCTCGCGGTCTTGCAGTTTGTAGGGTGGGCTTCAGCCCACCCTGAGACATCGCGGCAATGACAGCTCAAGACCTTTCTCGCAGCCGCATCGTCAACCCCACCGGCGCCATCGTGAACGCCATCCGCTCCTGCGCCTCTTTCCCGTCCGGCGTGTCGACCGCTTCGATCTCGAAGCGGCCGAGCAGCATCGCCATCACCATCTTCATCTCCAGCAGCGCGAGGTAGCGGCCCGGGCAGACGCGCGGGCCGGCGCCGAACGGCATCGACACGCGCTTGGCCGAACTCGCGGCGTGGGCCGGCCCGCCCTCGACCAGCCAGCGCTGCGGCTCGAATGCCAGCGGGTTGGCGAAGTGGCGCTCGTCCACGCTGTCGTGGCGCAGCACGCCCCAGACGATGGTGCCGGCGGGCACGCGGATGTCGGCGATGGTCGTGTCGCGCAAGGCCTGCAGCGGCATGAAGGGCGCCACCGGCTTCAGTCGCATGGTCTCGTGCGCGCAGGCCTCGACATAGTCGAGCCCAGCCATCTGCTCGGGGGTGAGGGCGCCGGCGTCGCTCACCACGCGCCGGACCTCGTCCTGTGCGCTCCGCAGCACGGCCGGATTGCGCTGCAGCAGGTGGATCATCCAGGCGAGCGTGTTGGCGGTCGTGTCTTCGCCGGCGAGCAGCATCGTCAGCACGTTGCCGGCCACGTCGCGGTCGTCGAGCCCGCTGTCGCTGTGGTCGGCCGCGACGATCATCGCTTCGAGCAGGTTGCTCGGGTGGTCACGCCGCGCCGGGTCGGCCTGCATGCGTTCGCGCGCCTGCGCGATGAAGCCCTGGATCGCGGCATTGACCTCGGCCACGCTGCGCTCGAGCTGGCGGTCGGCCGGCAGCCGCAGCACGCGCCAGGTGGGCAGCAGCGACAGGATCCGCTTGAACAAGGCGGGGAAGATCTTGTCGAGGTGGCGCTGGATCACCTCTTCATCGGACTCCAGCGTGTTGATGTCGGTGCCGAAGGCGAGGCCGGCGATCGCGTCGACGGTGAAGCGCATCAGGTCGGCCTGCAGGTCGATCGACGCGCCGGTGCGCGCCGCCTTCAGCCAGCGCCCGTGCAGCCGCTGCGTGACCTTCAGCAGCGAGGGGAAGTAGGCGCG
>DASXQQ010000400.1:0-2694 GCA_036507085.1 Piscinibacter sp.
GCAGTTCTCGCTGTCGCTGGTGGCGCTGAAGGCGCTGCCGGTGGTGATCCTCGGTGGCCTCACCTCGGTGCCGGGCGCCATCATCGGCGGGCTGATCATCGGCGTGGGCGAGAAGCTCTCCGAGATCTACCTCGGCCCGTATTTCGGGGGCGGCATCGAGATCTGGTTCGCCTACGTGTTGGCGCTGATGTTCCTGCTGGTTCGGCCGCAAGGGCTGTTCGGCGAAAAAATCATTGATCGGGTGTGACATGCTCTACCGTGAGAACGGTCAATTCAAGACCAGCTACCGCGCCGACCAGCAGATCTTCCCGATCCTGCAGGACCGCTACTTCCTGCTCGCGCTGCTCGCGTTCGCCTTCGCCGTGGTGCCGCTGGTCGCGCCGGAGTACCTGTTCCGCGCGATCCTGATCCCCTTCGTGATCCTGTCGCTGGCGGCCATCGGGCTGAACATCCTGGTGGGCTACTGCGGCCAGATTTCGCTCGGCACCGGCGCGTTCATGGCCGTGGGCGCCTACGCGGCCTACAACTTCCAGGTGCGCGTCGACGGCATGCCGCTGCTCGTCTCGCTGTTGCTGGGCGGGCTGTGCGCCACCGCGATCGGCGTGCTGTTCGGCATCCCGAGCCTGCGCATCAAGGGCTTGTACCTCGCGGTGGCCACGTTGGCCGCGCAGTTCTTCGTCGACTGGGCGTTCCTGCGCGTCAAGTGGTTCACCAACGACTCGCCGTCGGGCTCGGTCAGCGTGTCGGGCCTGCAGGTGTTCGGTGCGCCGATCGAGACGCCGGCGCAGAAGTACCTGTTCTGCCTGGCGGTCCTCGCCCTGTTCGCGTTGCTTGCCAAGAACCTGGTGCGCGGCGCCATCGGCCGCGAGTGGATGGCCATGCGCGACATGGACGTGGCGGCCAGCGTGATCGGCATCCGCCCGGTCTACGCCAAGCTCACCGCCTTCGCCGTCAGCTCGTTCATCGTCGGCGTGGCCGGCGCGCTGTGGGGCTTCGTCCACCTGGGCTCGTGGGAGCCGGCGGCGTTCTCGATCGACCGCTCGTTCCAGCTGCTGTTCATGGTGATCATCGGTGGCCTGGGCTCGATCATGGGCAGCTTCTTCGGCGCCGCGTTCATCGTGCTGCTGCCGATCGCGCTGAACCAGGTGCCGGGCTGGCTGGGGATTCCGATTTCCACCGAGATCTCGGCGCACCTCGAAGTCATCATCTTCGGCGCGTTGATCGTTTTCTTCCTGATCGTCGAGCCGCACGGGCTGGCGCGGCTTTGGTCGATCGCGAAGGAAAAGCTGCGGCTCTGGCCGTTCCCGCATTGACCCACACAACACGCTTCTCACCCGGCACGTGCACGTGCTCATTTCACCTCTGGAGGCAACCATGAAACTGAAGTCACTTGCTCTGGCAGCGGCAGTTACCGCCGTCGGTCTCAGCAGCCTGCTCGCCGACGCTGCCTTCGCCCAGGCGAAAGAGCAGTTCTTCCCGGTGCTGTCCTACCGCACCGGGCCCTACGGCCCGAACGGTGCCCCCTTCGCCAACGGCTATGTGGACTACCTGAAGCTCGTGAACGCCCGCGACGGCGGCGTCAACGGCGTCAAGCTCACCTGGGAAGAATGCGAGTTCGGCTATGCGACCGACCGCGGCGTCGAGTGCTACGAGCGCCTGAAGAGTCGGCCCTTCGCCACCGCGGTCCATCCGCTGTCGACCGGCGTCACCTTCGCGCTGACCGAGAAGGCGCCCAACGACAAGATCCCGCTCGTCACCTCGGGCTATGGCCGCAGCGAGAGCGCCGACGGCGGCGTCTTCAAGTGGAACTTCCCGCTGGTCGGCACCTACTGGGTGGCCGCCGACGTGCTGATCCAGCACATCGCCAAGAAGGAAGGCGGGTACGACAAGCTCAAGGGCAAGAAGATCGCCCTCGTCTACCACGACAGCCCGTACGGCAAGGAGCCGATCGCGCTGCTGCAGCAACGCGCCGCGATGCACGGCTTCGAAGTCTCGCTGCTGCCGGTTGCCCACCCCGGCGTGGAGCAGAAGGCCACCTGGCTGCAGATCCGCCAGCAGCGTCCGGACTATGTGTTGCTGTGGGGCTGGGGGGTCATGAACTCGACCGCCATCAAGGAAGCGGTCGCCACCGGCTATCCGCGCGAGAAGATGTACGGCGTGTGGTGGTCGGGCGCCGAGCCCGATGTCAAGGGCGTCGAGGACGGTGCCAAGGGCTACAACGCGCTCGCCCTGCAGCACGGTGCGGGGCAGGCCAAGGTCCACACCGAAATCCTGAAGAACCTGCACGCCAAGGGCAACGGCACCGGGCCGAAGGAAGAAGTCGGACAGGTGCTCTACACGCGCGGCGTGATGGCGGCGATGCTGACCGTCGAGGCGGTCAAGCGTGCCCAAGAGAACTACGGCAAGAAGCCGATGACCGGCGAGCAGGTGCGCTGGGGACTGGAGAACCTCGCCCTTGACCAGAAGAAGCTCGACGCGCTCGGTTTTGCCGGCGTGATGCGCCCGGTCAGCACCTCCTGCGTCGACCACATGGGCTCGTCGTGGGCGCGCGTCCAGACCTGGGACGGCAGCAAGTGGAACTTCAGCTCCGACTGGTACCAGGCGGACGAGCAGATCATCAAGCCGATGGTCAAGCAAGCTGCAGACAAGTACGCCAGCGAGAAGAAGCTGACGCGTCGCACGCCCGCGGACTGC
>DASXQQ010000401.1:0-7558 GCA_036507085.1 Piscinibacter sp.
GAACGCCTTCATGTTGGCGAACACCGCCGTCGGTCGCGTGTACCAGAAGCCGATCAGCAGGTACGACACCAGGCCCACCGCCTCCCAACCGAAGAACAGCTGCAGGAAGTTGTTGCTCATCACGAGCATCAGCATCGAGAAGGTGAACAGCGAGATGTAGCTGAAGAAGCGCTGGTAGCCCGGGTCTTCCTCCATGTAGCCGATGGTGTAGATGTGCACCATCAGCGAGACGAAGCTGACCACCGCCATCATCATCGCGGTCAGGCCGTCGATGAGGAAGCCGATCTCCATCTTCAGCCCGCCGACGACCATCCACTCGTAGACTGTTCCGTTGAAGCGCGCGCCGTCGAAGGCCACCGACTTCAAGGTCATCGCCGAGATGACGAAGGCGATCAGCACGCCGAGAATGGTGACGGTGTGCGCGCCGCGGCGGCCGATCGTCTTGCCGAAGAGGCCGGCGATGATGGCACCGGCCAGCGGGGCCAACGGCACCCACAGCAGCGCGTTCTGGGAGAGTTGTGCGGACATGTTGTTGTACTCAGCCCTTGAGCGCGTCGAGCTCGTCGACGTTGATCGTCGCCCGGTTGCGGAACAGCACGACCAGGATCGCGAGGCCGATCGCCGACTCGGCCGCGGCCACGGTCAGGATGAAGAAGACGAACACCTGGCCGGCCATCTTGTCCGCGACCACGGGCAGGTAGTGCGAGAACGCGACGAAGTTCAGGTTCACCGCGAGCAGCATCAGCTCGATGCACATCAGCAGCACGATCAGGTTCTTGCGGTTCAGGAAGATGCCGATCACCGCCAGCGCGAACAGAATCGCGCCCAGCGACAGGTAGTGTCCGAGCGTGACGCCGCCCAGCGTGAAGGCGTTCATTGTGTAACCTCCGCGCTACGCGCTGCGGTATTCGCCCCTTCGACAGGGCTCAGGACAGGCTTGGGAGCGGCCCGGCGGCTCATGCCTTGTCTCCTTCCGGCGCGACTGCGGGCGTCTCGATCGTCGGCTTCATCTTGACGATGCGCACGCGATCGGCCTTGCGCGCCTTGACCTGGTCCGACGGATGGACGTACTTCGTGTCCCTGCGCCGGCGCAAGGTCAGCGCGATCGCCGCGATGATGGCCACCAGCAGCAGCACCGCGGCGACCTGCAGCGGATACAGGTACTTGGTGTAGACCTCGATGCCGAGCAGCTTGCTGTTGCCGAGCTTGAGCGCCGCGGCGTCGGGCACAGGTGCGCTGCGCAGGTCGAAGCCCGGCATCAGCACCAGGGCCATCTCGAGCGCGATCACCACGCCGACCAGGAACGCGATCGGAAAGTGCTTCCAGAATCCTTCGCGCAAGGTGTCGACGTTGATGTCGAGCATCATCACGACGAACAGGAACAGCACCATCACCGCACCGACGTAGACCAGCACCAGCGCGATCGCGAGGAACTCGGCGCGCAGCAGGATCCACACGCAGGAGGCCGAGAAGAACGCAAGCACCAGGTACAGCGCCGCGTACACCGGGCTGCGCGCGGTGATCACGCGAAACGATGCGAACAGCAGTACGGCCGAAAAGATATAGAAGAGCGCGGTGATTGTCGTCATGTTGTAGTCGAGCCGAGCCGCGCCGAGCGCAGCGGTGCCGCAGAGCCGCGAGGCTCAGCGGTAGCGGGCGTCAGCCTCCCTGTTGGCGGCGATTTCCTTTTCGTAGCGGTCGCCCACTGCGAGCAGCATGTCCTTGGTGAAATACAGGTCGCCGCGCTTCTCGCCGTGGTATTCGAAGATGTGGGTCTCGACGATCGAATCGACCGGGCAGCTCTCTTCGCAGAATCCGCAGAAAATGCACTTGGTCATGTCGATGTCGTAGCGCGTCGTGCGGCGGGTGCCGTCGTCGCGCACTTCCGACTCGATGGTGATCGCCAGCGCCGGGCACACCGCTTCGCACAGTTTGCAGGCGATGCAGCGCTCTTCACCGTTCTCGTAGCGGCGCAGCGCATGCAGCCCGCGAAAGCGCGGCGACAGCGGTGTCTTTTCTTCCGGGTACTGGATCGTGATCTTGCGTTGCCAGAAGTACCGGCCGGTCAGGGCCATCCCCTTGAACAGCTCGGTGAGCATGAAGCTCGAGAACAGGTCTTTGATCGCGGTTGCAGCAGCCATGGTTTACTTCCAGATGTTCCACGGTGACTGGATCCACAGCCCCACCACGACCAGCCAGACCAGCGTCACCGGAATGAAGATCTTCCAACCCAGACGCATGATCTGGTCGTAGCGGAAGCGCGGGAAAGTGGCGCGCACCCAGAGGAACAGCGTCGCGATGACGAAGGTCTTCAGGCCCAGCCACATCCAGCCCGGAATCCAGTTCAGCCAGGCGCTGTCGATCGGCGACAGCCAGCCGCCGAGGAACATCACCGAGCCGAGCGTGGACACCAGGATGATGTTGGCGTATTCGGCGAGGAAGAACATCGCGAACGACATGCCCGAGTACTCGACCATGTGGCCGGCGACGATCTCCGATTCGCCTTCGACCACGTCGAAGGGGTGGCGGTTGGTCTCGGCGATGCCGGCGATGACGTAGACGAAGAAGATCGGCAGCAGCGGCAGCCAGTTCCAGCTGAGGAAGGTCAGCCCGTGGCGGGCGAAGATGCCTTTGCCCTGCCCCATCACGATGTCGCTCAGGTTCAGACTGCCCGCGACCATCAGCACGACCACGAGCGCGAAGCCCATCGCGATCTCGTAGCTCACCATCTGGGCCGACGCGCGCAGCGCGCCGAGGAAGGCGTACTTCGAGTTCGAGGCCCAGCCGGCGATGATCACGCCGTAGACCTCCATCGAGGTGATCGCCATCAGGAACAAGAGTCCCGCGTTGATGTTGGCCAGCGCGATGTCGGGCCCGAAGGGAATCACCGCCCATGCCGCCAGCGACGGCATGATGGTCATCACCGGGCCGAGCAGGAACAGCGGCTTGTTGGCCGCGCTCGGAAGGACGATCTCCTTGAAGATCAGCTTGACCGCATCGGCGATCGGCTGCAGCAGGCCGCGCGGGCCGACGCGGTTGGGGCCGGGACGGATCTGCGTCCAGGCGATGGCCTTGCGCTCCCACAGCGTGAGGTAGGCCACGCACAGCAGCAGCGGCAGGACGAGGGCGACGATCTTGATCAGTGCCCAGGTCGCCGGCCAGGCGCCACCGAGCGTGGAGTTTCCGAAGGTGTTGATGCTGTCGAGCATGGCGTGTCCTCAGGCGGCGCCGAGCCGCCTCAAGGCGGCTGAACGCCCCCTCGGGGGGCAGGAGCGAAGCGACGTGGGGGTGAACATCTCAGGCTTTCTCGACGCTGATCGGCCCGAACATCGCACCGAGCGACGCGGTGGCCCCATGCCCGGCCGGCACGCGGACGGTGTTCGGCGCAAGGCTCGCGTCGAGGTGCGCCGGCAACACGCATTGCGCCGGACCTTGCGACACGCGAACCGCGGCGCCATCGGCGAGGCCGAGCTGCGCCCACAGCGCTGCCGGCAGGCTCGCCACCGGCGGCCTTGCGTCGGCCGTGTGTTGCAGCGACCCCGCGCGCCGCACCAGCGAGTCGGTGGCGTAGATGGGCACGTCGGCGATGCGCTCCAGGCCGTTCGCGAGCGACGCCAGCGAGACCGGCGCTGTCGAGCGATTGGCCAGCCGCGACGCGACCGTCGTGACATCGCCCAGCGCTTCGGCGCGCACATCTTCCGAGGTCTCGAAGTCGAAGCCGGGCAAGCCCAGCGTGTTGCCGAGCACGCGCAGCACCTTCCAGGCCGGACGGGTGTCGCCGAGCGGTTTGACCACGCCGTGGAAACTCTGGACGCGCCCCTCGGCGTTGACGAAGGTGCCGGAGGTTTCGGTGAACGGCGAGATCGGCAGCAGCACGTCGGCGCATTCGACCGCGGCGCTGCGGAACGGCGTCAAGGCGACGACCATCTCGGCCGCCTGCAACGCGGCGACCGCCGCGCTCGGGTCGGCCGCGTCGAGCGAGGGCTCGACATTCAGCAGCAGGCAGGCCTTCAACGCGCCGCCGAGCATCTGGGCTGCGTTCAGGCCATCCGTGCCCGGCAGTGCGTTCACCAACTGCGCGCCGACGCTGTTGCCTGATTCGCCGAAGTAGCCGACCGTCGCGCCGCATTGCTCGCCGATCCAGTTTGCGAGCGTCAGCAGGCTGCCCGCCTGCGGATGCTGTGCGGCCGCATTGCCGAGCAAGACCGCCTTGCGCTCGCCGGACAGCAGCGACGCCGCGATGTCCTGCGCTTCGCGCGACGCGGTGGCCACCACCGGCGCGTCGATGCCCTTGCTCGCCGCGATGGCGGACGCCACCTCGGCCAGCGCGTTCACCCACGCGCTCGGCGCGGCGGTGATCGAGGTCGACATCGGCATCAGCCAGTCGTCGGCGACCGCGTGCAGGCGGTGGATCTTGCCGCCCTTCTTCGCCGCCTGGCGCAGCCGCTGCGCGAACAGTGGATGGTCTTTGCGCAGGAACGAGCCGACAACCAGCGCGCGCTGCAGGGTCGACAGCGAGGTGATCGAGGTGCCCAACCAGTGGACGCCATCCGTGTTGCTGAAGTCCGCATGCCGCGTACGGTGGTCGACGTTGGCGCTGCCGATGCCGCGCACCAGTTGAGCGAGCAGATGCAGTTCCTCGACCGTGCTGGTCGCCGAGCCCAGCGCGCCGATGCTCTGCGCGCCGTGGTCGGCCTTGATCTGCGTGAGGCCGCGCGCCACGTATTCGAGCGCCGCGGTCCAGTCGACCGTCTTCCACTCGCCGCCCTGCTTGATCATCGGCGCGGTCAGCCGCTCGTCGCCGTTGAGGGCCTCGTAGGAGAAGCGGTCGCGGTCGGCGATCCAGCACTCGTTGACCTCTTCGTTCTCCAGCGGCAGCACGCGCATCACCTTCGCGCCCTTGACCTGAACGATCAGGTTGGCGCCGGTGCTGTCGTGCGGGCTGACGCTCTTGCGGCGCGACAGCTCCCAGGTGCGGGCGCTGTAGCGGAACGGCTTGCTGGTGATCGCGCCGACCGGGCAGAGGTCGATCATGTTGCCAGACAGTTCGGAGTCGACGGTGTCGCCGGCGACGGTGGTGATCTCCGCGTGTTCGCCGCGGTGGACCAGGCCGAGTTCCATGATGCCGGCCACTTCCTGGCCGAAGCGGATGCAGCGCGTGCAGTGGATGCAGCGCGTCATCTCTTCCATCGACAGCAGCGGGCCGACCTCTTTGTGGAAGACGATCCGCTTCTCCTCGGTGTAGCGCGATGCCGAGCCGCCGTAGCCGACCGCCAAATCCTGCAGCTGACACTCGCCGCCCTGGTCGCAGATGGGGCAGTCCAGCGGGTGGTTGATCAGCAGGAACTCCATCACGCTCTGCTGTGCCTTGACCGCCTTGTCGCTCTGGGTGCGAACGATCATGCCCTGCGTGACCGGCGTGGCGCAGGCCGGCATCGGCTTGGGCGCCTTCTCGATATCGACCAGGCACATGCGGCAATTGGCCGCGATCGAGAGCTTCTTGTGATAACAGAAGTGCGGCACATAGGTGCCCGCCTTGTCGGCCGCATGCATCACCATGCTGCCTTCGGGCACCTGCACTTTCCGGCCGTCGAGTTCGATTTCAATCATGGGGTCGAATCCGGTCAGACAGGGGCCGGGACCAAACAGGTCTTGTGTTCGATGTGATGCACGAACTCATCACGGAAGTGCTTGATCATCGCCCGCACCGGCATCGCCGCCGCGTCGCCGAGCGCGCAGATGGTGCGGCCCTGGATGTTGTCGGCCACCGAGTTCAGCAGCTCGATGTCGGCCATCTTGCCGTGCCCGTTCTCGACGCGATCGACCATACGCCACAGCCAGCCGGTGCCCTCGCGGCACGGTGTGCACTGACCGCAGCTCTCGTGCATGTAGAAGTACGACAGGCGCAGCAGGCTCTTGACCATGCAGCGCCGCTCGTCCATCACGATCACCGCGCCCGAGCCGAGCATCGAGCCGGCCTTGGCGATGGCGTCGTAGTCCATCGTCGTGTCCATCATGATCGACGCCGGCAGCACCGGGGCGGACGACCCGCCGGGGATCACCGCCTTCAGCGCGCGGCCGCCGCTCACGCCGCCGGCGAGCTCGAGCAATGTCGAGAACGGCGTGCCCAGCGGCACCTCGAAGTTGCCCGGGCGCTCGACGTCGCCGACCACCGAGAAGATCTTGGTGCCGCCGTTGTTCGGCTTGCCGATCTCGAGGTAAGACTGGCCGCCGTGGTTGATGATCCACGGCACCGCGGCGAAGGTCTCGGTGTTGTTGATCGTCGTCGGCTTGCCGTACAGGCCGTAGCTCGCCGGGAACGGCGGCTTGAAGCGCGGCTGGCCCTTCTTGCCTTCCAGCGATTCGAGCAGCGCGGTTTCCTCGCCGCAGATGTAGGCGCCGAAACCATGCGACGCATGGAGCTGGAAGCTGAAGTTCGAGCCGAGGATCCTGTCACCCAGATAACCGGCGGCACGCGCTTCCTCGAGCGCCTCTTCGAAGCGTTCGTAGACCTCGAAGATCTCGCCGTGGATGTAGTTGTAGCCGACCGCCGTGCCCATCGCGTACGCCGCGATCGCCATGCCTTCGATGACGATGTGCGGGTTGAACATCAGGAGGTCGCGGTCCTTGCAGGTGCCGGGCTCGCCCTCGTCGGAGTTGCAGACGAGGTACTTCGCGCCGGGGAACTGGCGCGGCATGAAGCTCCACTTCAGGCCGGTCGGAAAGCCCGCGCCGCCGCGACCGCGCAGGCCCGAGGTCTTGACTTCGGCAACCACCTGCTCGGGAGTCATCGGCTCGCCGCCGCCTTGGCCCAGGATCTTGCGCAAGGCTTTGTAGCCGCCGCGCGCCTCGTAATCCTTCAGGCGCCAGTTGCGCCCGTCCAGGCCGGCATAGATCTGCGGCTTGATGTGCCGGCCGTGGAAGCAGGTCTCGGCACCGGTGGCTTGAAACTTCGACAGGTCCAACATGCGGTTCGTGCTCTCGTTGTCAGGCGGCCTGGGCCTTGAGCGTCGCGACCAGCTCGTCGAGGCGCGCTTCGTTCATGAAGCTGCACATCTGGCGGTCGTTGACCAGCATCACCGGCGAGTCGGCGCAGGCGCCGAGGCATTCGCTCTTCTGCACGGTGAACAGGCCGTCGGCCGTCGTGCCGCCCTCTTCGATGCCGAGCTTGCGGCACAGGTGCTCGAGCGCCGTCTGCCCGTCGCGCAGCTGGCACGGCAGGTTGGTGCAGACGTTGAGCTTGAACCGGCCCACCGGCTGCGCGTTGTACATGTTGTAGAAGGTCGTGACCTCATGCACCGCGATCGGCGGCATGCCGAGGTACTCGGCCACTGCGCGCTCGCTGTCAGCCGACACGTGGCCGTGCGCCTGCTGCACGATCGCCAGGCACGCCATCACCGCCGACTGCTTCTGGTCGGCAGGGTACTTGGCCACTTCGCGGTCGAAGCGCTCACGCATCGCTTCGGAAATCATCGATCGATCTCTCCAAACACAATGTCCATCGTGCCGATCACCGCCACCGCGTCGGCGATCATGTGGCCGCGCGACATCTCGTCGA
>DASXQQ010000402.1:0-3147 GCA_036507085.1 Piscinibacter sp.
GAGCGCGCGCATTTCGAGCATGCGTTCCGCAGGCTCGAAGTGGCATGGCTCGAAACCAGCGCCGGCGACGACCAGGTGCTGCTGGTCACGCGCGACGCGTTGGCGCGCTGGAGACGCGCATGATCACCTTGCGCGACGTGACGCTGCGCCGCGGGGTGAAGGTGGTGCTCGACACCGCCACAGTGACCTTGCAGCCGGGCGAGAAGATCGGCCTGGTCGGTCGCAACGGCGCCGGCAAGTCCTCGCTGTTCGCGCTGCTCGCCAACCGCCTGCACGCCGACGCCGGCGACCTGACGATGCCGCCGCGTTGGCGCATGGCCGAAGTGGCGCAGAACATGCCCGAGACCGACGACGGCGCGACCGAGTTCGTGCTGCAAGGCGACACGCGGCTGATGGAGGCGCAGGCGCAACTCGCGCTGGCCGAAGCGGCCGACGACGGCCACGCCATCGCCGACGCGCACCACGCGATCAGCGACGCCGGCGGCTTCGACGCCCGCCCGCGCGCGCAGGCGATGCTGCTCGGCCTGGGCTTCAAGCCGCGCGAACTCGACGCGCCGGTGAACAGCTTCTCCGGCGGCTGGCGCATGCGCTTGCAATTGGCGCGGGCGCTGATGTGCCCGGCCGACCTGATGCTGCTCGACGAGCCGACCAACCACCTCGACCTCGACGCGCTGGTGTGGCTGGAAGCCTGGCTGCAGCGCTATGACGGCACGCTGATCGTGATCAGCCACGACCGCGAGTTCCTCGACGCGATCACCCGCGTCACCTTGCACCTCGAAGACACCAAGCTCACGCGTTACACCGGCAACTACACCGCGTTCGAAGAGATGCGCGCCGAGCGCATGACGCAACAGCAGCAAAGCTACGAGAAGCAGCGCGAGCGCATGGCGCATTTGCAGAAGTTCATCGACCGCTTCAAGGCCAAGGCGAGCAAGGCCAAGCAGGCGCAAAGCCGGGTCAAGGCGCTGGCACGGATGGAGAAGCTGGCGCCTGTGCTGACCGCGTCCGACTTCTCGTTCGAGTTTCGCGAACCGGCGAGCCTGCCGAACCCGATGCTCGCGATGCAGGACGTCGCCTGCGGCTACGGTCACACCATTATCGTGCGCGACGTCAACCGCTCGGTGCTGGCCGGCCAGCGCATCGGCATCCTCGGCGCCAACGGGCAGGGCAAGTCGACGCTGGTGAAGACGATCGCCCGCATGCAGCCGGCGCTCGCCGGCACGCTCACCGAAGGCAAGGGGCTCGCGATCGGCTACTTCGCGCAGCAGGAGATGGACGTGCTGCGCCCCGACGATTCGCCGCTGAACCACATGATCCGCCTCGCGCGCGAGGTGAGTCCGCAGGCGCGCGAGCAGGAGCTGCGCAACTTCCTCGGCCAGTTCCGCTTCGAGGGCGACATGGTCAACCAGGCGGTGGGCACCTTGAGCGGCGGCGAAAAGGCGCGGCTCGTGCTCGGCATGCTGGTGTGGCAGCGCCCCAACCTGCTGCTGCTCGACGAGCCGACCAACCACCTCGACCTCGACACCCGCGAGGCGCTGAGCATGGCGCTCAACGAGTTCGAAGGCTCGGTGATGCTGGTGAGCCATGACCGCGCGCTGCTGCGCGAGGTGTGCGACGAGTTCTGGCTGGTCTCGTCCGGCGGCGTGCGCCCCTTCGACGGCGACCTCGACGATTACCAGCGCTGGCTGCTCGACACCGCACGCGAGCAGGCCAAGGCCTTGCGCGAGCCGGCCGACGCGGCGCCGAAGGTCGGCGCCCCATCGAACCGCCGCGAAGACCGCAAGGCCGCGGCGGCGGCGCGACAGCTGAAAGCCGAGCAGGTCAAGCCGCTGCGCCGCGAGCTCACCCGCATCGACAACCGCCTCGGCGTGCTGTTCGGCGAGCGCGATGCGCTCGAGGCGTCACTCGGCGAGCCGCAGCGCACCGCGGCCGAGCTGGTCGACGGCGGCAAGCGATTGAAGCTGCTGGCCGACGAGATCGAGGAGCTCGAAGGGCGCTGGCTCGAGCTAAGCACGCAAATCGACGCGATGACGGCGCAGGAATTCCGTTCGCCCTGAGCCTGTCCTTCGACAAGCTCGGGATTGATCGGAAATACCGAATGCCAACCATCCCCGTTCGCCCTGAGCCTGTCGAAGGGCCCGAGCATCCTGAGCTTGTCGAAGGACCTGAGCCTGTCGAAGGGCCCGCGCAGGTCGGCGCAGGGGCTTCGACAAGCTCAGCCCGAACGGATTTGGGATGACCTCGCAAACCCTTCGACGGGCTGAGCCTGTCGAAGCCCGAGTACCCCCACGGTTTGCCCGGACATTACATTGTGCACAATTTAATTGCTCAACATCGATTACAGTCCATCCCATGCCCACCGCCACCCGCCATTCCCCGCGCAACGCCGATGCCTGGCTGCAGCTCGACAACCAGCTGTGCTTCGCGCTGTATTCCACGTCGCTGGCGATGACCAAGCTGTACAAGCCGCTGCTCGAGCCGCTGGGCCTCACCTACCCGCAGTACCTCGCCTTGCTGGTGCTGTGGGAGCGCGACGCGCTGACGGTGAGCGAGCTCGGCGAGCGCCTGTTCCTCGACTCCGGCACGCTCACCCCGCTGCTCAAGCGCATGGAGGCCGCCGGCTGGCTGCAGCGCGAGCGCGCGGCCGACGACGAGCGGCGCGTGATCGTGAGCCTGACCGCCGCCGGCAGCGCACTGCGCCAGCAGGCGCGCGCGGTGCCGGTTCAACTGGCCGCGGCCACCGGCTGCAGCGCGAAGGAACTCGCCGAACTCACCCAGCAATTGCAAGACCTGCGCGAACGCATGCGCGAAGCGCACGCCGTAGACGATTGATTCACCCGTCCCTCACCCACCCTGTCACAGAAAGAGCAATCACCATGGCACTCGACAAAGTTCTCTACACCGCCCAGGCCACCTCCACCGGCGGCCGTGCCGGCACCACCGAATCGTCGGACGGCGCGATCAAGTTGAACCTGAGCACCCCGAAGGAACTGGGCGGCGCCGGCGGTCCCGGCACCAACCCCGAGCAGCTGTTCGCCGCCGGTTACTCGGCCTGCTTCATCGGCGCGATGAAGGCGGTGGCCGCGAAGCAGAAGATCGCCTTGCCGGCGGACGTGTCGATCAGCGCCGACGTCGGCATCGGCCCGA
>DASXQQ010000403.1:0-10202 GCA_036507085.1 Piscinibacter sp.
GCGCCACCCCGAGCTGCCCGCGCCGCTGCGGCATCGGCTCGCGCGCGCCTACGGCTCGCGCGTGGCGATGCTGCTCGCGCCCGGTCTTGGCCGCGAAGTCGCGCCCGGCTTGTTCGAAGCCGAGCTGAACTACCTGCACCAGCACGAATGGGCGCGCACCGCCGACGACGTGCTGTGGCGGCGCAGCAAGCTCGGTCTGCACCTGAGCGCCGCGCAACGCGCCGATGTTGCCGCGTGGTGCGCGAGCCATTGGGACGACAGCGTCGCGCCGACGGCGCGCACGACGGAGAGCGCATGGAACTGATGCTCGAACGCATCGAAAAGCAAGTGGGCGCGCAGACCCACCTGTACCCGCTGGACCTGACGCTGGTGCCGCGCGCGGTCACGGTGCTGCTCGGCGCGACGCAGGCCGGCAAGACCTCGCTGATGCGGCTGATGGCCGGCCTCGACGCGCCGAGCCAGGGCCGCGTCGTCGCCGACGGGCAGGACGTCACCGGCCGCCCGGTGCGCGAGCGCAATGTCTCGATGGTCTACCAGCAGTTCATCAACTACCCGTCGATGACGGTGGCCGACAACATCGCGTCGCCGTTGAAGCTGCGCGCCGCGGCGCCGGACAAGCGCGGCATCGCCGCGCGCGTCAACGAGCTCGCGGCCAAGCTGCACATCGAGCCCTTCCTCCAGCGCCTGCCGGCCGAGCTGTCGGGCGGACAGCAGCAGCGCGTGGCGCTGGCGCGGGCGCTGGCGAAGCGGGCGCCGCTGATGCTGCTCGACGAGCCGCTCGTGAACCTGGACTACAAGCTGCGTGAGGAGCTGCGCGACGAACTGTCGCAGCTGTTCGCGAGCGGCGAATCGACGGTCGTCTACGCCACCACCGAGCCGACGGAGGCGCTGCTGCTCGGCGGCTACACCGCGGTGCTCGATGCCGGCGAGCTGCTCCAGTACGGTCCGACCGCCGAGGTGTTCCACAAGCCGAAGTCGATCCGCGTCGCGCGCGCCTTCAGCGACCCGCCGATGAACCTGGTCGCCGGCAGCGCGGCGACGCTCGGGGTCACGCTCGCGGCCGATCTGAACCTGTCGGTGCCCTTGCCCGCGGCGCGCACCCCGGTCGTGACGATCGGCATTCGTGCCGCGGCGCTGCGCGTGCGCGAGCGCGCCGGCGACCTGATGCTGGCGGGCAAGGTCGAGCTGGCGGAAATTTCCGGCTCCGACACCTTCGTCCATGTCGACACCGCGATCGGCGAGTTGGTGATGCAGCTCACTGGCGTTCATCAGTTCTCGCTGGGCGAAGCGATTCCGGTCTACCTGAACCCGTCGCAGGTCTATGTGTTCGACGCGGCCGGTGACCTGCTCGTCGCCCCGACATCGGAGGTCCGCTGAGATGGCCCGCATCGATCTCGACCTCGCGCACGCCTACAAGCCGCGCCCGTTGCGCGATGAGGACTACGCGCTGCTGCCGCTGAAGATGAGCTTCGACGACGGCGGCGCCTACGCGCTGCTCGGGCCCTCCGGCTGCGGCAAGACGACGCTGCTCAACATCGTCTCGGGCCTGGTGAAGCCCTCGCACGGCACGGTGAGCTTCGACGGCCGCGCGGTCACCGGCGAGACGCCGCAGCAGCGCAACATCGCGCAGGTGTTCCAGTTCCCGGTCATCTACGACACGATGACGGTGGCCGAGAACCTCGCGTTCCCGCTGCGCAACCGCGGCGTCGCGCCCGACAAGATCAAGCAGCGCGTCGGCGTCATCGCCGAGATGCTCGAGTTGAGCGGCCAGCTGAACCTGCGGGCCGCCGGCCTCGCGGCCGATGCGAAGCAGAAGATCTCGCTCGGCCGCGGCCTGGTCCGCGAGGACGTGTCGGCGGTGCTGTTCGACGAGCCGCTGACGGTGATCGACCCGCACCTCAAGTGGCAGCTGCGGCGCAAGCTCAAGCAGATCCACCACGAGTTGAAGCTGACGCTGATCTACGTCACCCATGACCAGGTCGAGGCGCTGACCTTTGCCGACCAGGTGGTGGTGATGACGCGCGGCCGCGCGGTCCAGGTCGGCAGCGCCTCCGAGCTGTTCGAGCGCCCGCAGCATGTCTTCGTCGGTAACTTCATCGGCTCGCCCGGCATGAACTTCCTGCCGGCGAGATGGAACGGCGCGGGCATCGAGGTCGCGGGCCAGACCCTGGCATCGCCGAACGGCTCGCTCGCCGGGCTCGGCGACTTCGTCCTCGGCGTGCGCCCTGAGTATGTCGCGCTGGCCCCGGCCAACGCCCCCGGCGCGGTGCCGGCGGTGGTCACGCAGGCGCAGGACATCGGCACCTACTGGCTGGTCAGCGCGCGCGTCGGTGGCGGCAAGGGCGACACCGTGATCCGCGCCCGCCTGAGCCCCGAGCAGCGCATCCCGAGCGTCGGCCACGTCGCCTGGCTGTCGGTGCTGGGGCCGCACACCTGCGTTTACGCCAACGATGTGCTGGTCGAACGCGCGATGAAGGAGACGGCATGAAACCGGTCAACCAGAAAGCCTGGCTGCTGATCCTGCCGGTCGTACTGTGCGTCGCGTTCTCGGCGGTGCTGCCGCTGATGACCGTCGTCAACTACTCGGTGCAGGACATCATTTCGCCCGAGCGCCGCGTCTTCGTCGGCACCGAATGGTTCAAGGCGGTGATGCGCGACGACGACCTGCAAGGCGCCTTGCTGCGCCAGGTCGGCTTCTCGCTGGCGGTGCTGCTGGTCGAAATCCCGCTGGGCATCGCGCTCGCCTTGTCGATGCCGGCCAAGGGCTGGCAGGCCTCGGCGGTGCTGGTCGTGGTCGCGATCTCGCTGCTGATTCCGTGGAACGTCGTCGGCACCATCTGGCAGATCTACGGCCGCACCGACATCGGCCTGATGGGCGCGGCGCTCGCCGCGCTGGGCATCGACTACAACTACACCGGCAGCGCGCGCGACGCCTGGCTCACGGTGCTGCTGATGGACGTGTGGCACTGGACGCCACTGGTCGCGCTGCTGTGCTACGCCGGCCTGCGCGCGATCCCCGACGCCTACTACCAGGCCGCGCGCATCGACGGCGCGAGCAAGTTCGCGGTGTTCCGCTACATCCAGCTGCCCAAGCTGCGCGGCGTGCTGATGATCGCGGTGCTGCTGCGCTTCATGGACAGCTTCATGATCTACACCGAGCCCTTCGTGCTGACCGGCGGCGGGCCCGGCAACTCGACGACCTTCCTGTCGCAGTACCTGACGCAAAAGGCGGTCGGCCAGTTCGATCTCGGACCGGCAGCGGCGTTCTCGCTGATCTACTTCCTGATCATCCTGCTGCTGTGCTTCGTGCTCTACAACTGGATGCAGCGTGTCGGCCGGGGCGAGGCCGTCGAAGGAGCCGCGCATGGATGACCGGCGCTGGAAGAAGCGGATTGCCTTCCTGGTGTTGTACCTGCTGTTCGCCATCCTGCCGGTGTACTGGATGGTCAACATGTCCTTCAAGACGAACGAGGAGATCCTCTCCACGTTCAGCCTGTTCCCGCGCCACTTCACCTGGGACCACTACCGCACGATCTTCACCGACGCGTCGTGGTACTCGGGCTACATCAACTCGATGATCTACGTGGCGATCAACACCGTGATCTCGCTGCTGGTGGCGCTGCCCGCGGCCTATGCGTTCTCGCGCTATTCGTTCCTCGGCGACAAGCACGTCTTCTTCTGGCTGCTGACCAATCGGATGACGCCGCCGGCGGTGTTCCTGCTGCCGTTCTTCCAGCTCTACACGACGCTCGGGTTGATGGACACGCACATCGCGGTGGCGCTCGCGCACCTGCTGTTCAACGTACCGCTCGCGGTGTGGATTCTCGAAGGCTTCATGAGCGGCATCCCGCGCGAGATCGACGAGACCGCCTACATCGACGGCTACTCGTTCCCGCGCTTCTTCCTGACGATCTTCATCCCGCTGATCAAGGCGGGGGTCGGCGTCGCGGCGTTCTTCTGCTTCATGTTCAGCTGGGTCGAACTCTTGATGGCGCGCACGCTGACCAGCGTCAACGCCAAGCCCATCGTCGCGGTGATGACCCGCACGGTCTCGGCCTCGGGCATGGACTGGGGCGTGCTCGCTGCGGCCGGCGTGCTGACCATCGTGCCGGGCGCGATCGTCATCTGGTTCGTGCGCCACTACATCGCAAAAGGTTTTGCGATGGGGAGAGTCTGATGTTCGAGTGGATGGCCTGGACCCTGCCGGTGGCGGTGTTCTTCAGCGGCATCGTGCTGCTGCTGGTGGGCATGACGGTGTGGGAACTCAAGTCGCCGACGACGCTGCGCAAGGGACTGCTTCCGATTGCGACGACGCGCGGCGACCGCTTGTTCATCGGCTTGCTCGCGGCGGCCTACGTGAACCTGCTTTTCGTCGCCTTGAGCGAAAAGATGGTCGGCTGGTTCGGCCTCGAGCAGGAACCGTCGGTGTGGATCAGCTTCGTCGTCTCGATCGGGCTGCTGGCACTGATTCTTCGAAAAGGCTAACGACTGCGCGCCCGGCCCTCCTTCCCAGCCGGCGTGACGATGTGATCAGGGAAGTTCCAAGAGGAGATACCAATGAGATTGCGCTTGAACGCCGTGGCGTGTGCCGTCGCGGCCCTGGCCCTGGGCCAAAGTGCCTGGGCCGGCGAGGCCGAGGCGAAGAAGTGGGTGGACAGCGAGTTCCAGCCGTCGACGCTCTCGAAAGACAAGCAGATGGCGGAGATGAAGTGGTTCATCGAGGCGGCCAAGAAACTGCAGGCCAAGGGCGTCAAGGAGGTCTCGGTCGTCTCCGAGACCATCACGACGCACGAGTACGAATCGAAGACGCTTGCCAAGGCCTTCGAGGAAATCACCGGCATCAAGGTCAAGCACGATATCATCCAGGAAGGCGACGTCGTCGAGAAACTGCAGACCTCGATGCAATCGGGCAAGTCGATCTACGACGGCTGGATCAGCGACAGCGACCTGATCGGCACCCATTACCGCTACGGCAAGATCCTGGCGCTGTCGGACTACATGGCTGGTGCCGGCAAGGAGTACACCAACCCGGGGCTGGACCTGAAGGACTTCATCGGCACGAGCTTCACGACCGCGCCCGACAAGAAGCTGTACCAGCTGCCCGACCAGCAGTTCGCCAACCTGTACTGGTTCCGCGCCGACCTGTTCGCACGCAAGGACCTGCAAGACAAGTTCAAGGCCAAGTACGGCTACGACCTGGGCGTGCCGCTGAACTGGAGCGCCTACGAAGACATCGCCGAGTTCTTCACCAACGACGTGAAGCAGATCGACGGCAAACCGATCTACGGCCACATGGACTACGGCAAGAAGGATCCGTCGCTCGGCTGGCGCTTCACCGACGCGTGGCTCTCGATGGCCGGCACCGCCGACGTCGGCATCCCCAACGGCCAGCCGGTGGACGAATGGGGAATTCGCGTCGGCGCCGACAAGTGCACGCCGGTGGGCGCCTCGGTGGCGCGCGGCGGCGCCACCAACTCGCCGGCCGCCGTCTACGCGCTGACCAAGTACGTCGACTGGATGAAGAAGTACGCACCGAAGGAAGCCACCGGCATGACCTTCGGCGAGGCGGGCCCCGTGCCCGCGCAAGGCCAGATCGCGCAGCAGATCTTCTGGTACACCGCGTTCACGGCGGACATGACCAAGAAGGGCTTGCCGGTCGTCAACGGCGACGGTTCGCCGAAGTGGCGGATGGCGCCCGGTCCCAACGGTCCGTACTGGAAGCAGGGCATGCAGAACGGCTACCAGGACGTGGGCTCGTGGACCTTCTTCAACGACCATGACCCGAACCGCACGGCCGCGGCCTGGCTGTACGCGCAGTTCATCACCAGCAAGACGACCTCGCTGAAGAAGAGCATCGTCGGCCTCACCTTCATTCGCGACAGCGACATTCGCCACGACTACTTTACGCAGAACGCGGCCAAGTACGGCGGTCTGATCGAGTTCTACCGCAGCCCCGCGCGCGTCGCCTGGACGCCGACCGGCAGCAACGTGCCCGACTACCCGAAGCTCGCGCAGCTGTGGTGGAAGAACGTGGCGGTGGCGGTCACCGGCGAGAAGACGCCGCAGGCCGCGATGGACAGCCTGGCCGATGAAATGGACCAGGTGATGGGCCGACTCGAGCGTGCCGGCATGGCGCACTGCGCGCCCAAGCTCAACCCGAAGGGCGATCCGGCCAAGCACCTGAGCGACAAGGGCGCGCCGTGGAAAAAGCTCGCCAACGAGAAGCCCAAAGGTGAGACCATCGACTACAACAAGCTGCTGACGGCCTGGAAGGAAGGCAAGGTGCGCTGAGTCTCACGTCAGACGTTCGATTCCAGAAGCGAGTGGCCGCGCGAAAGGGCCACTCTTCGTGCCCTCGATGCGACAGTGTCGAGGGCACTTTTCATTCCGCCGTCCGATCTGTGACGCCGTTCACGCATGCCGGCGGAAAAAACTTGAGACACTGCCGCGACCGCGCCGCCGAGCGCGCAACCATTCCATCCGGGAGGGAACCCCATGGCCGCGACACCCAGCGCGCAACCGTCCAGCCTGATCGCCAAGCTCGCCAGGCCGACCGCCGCCTACAAACGCCGCGCCTGGCTCGCGATGGCCGGCCTCGCGCTGTTCGTCGTGCTGTACTTCGCGCTCGCCGGCTGGTTCGCGCTGACTGCGTGGCGCCTGACCTTCGGTGCCGACAGCGGCGGCAAGGACGTCTTCTGGGGCTTCATCGTCGGCGGCTGCGCGGCGTTCCTCGCGGTGTTCATGCTGAAGGCGGTGTTCTTCGTCAAGCACGGCGGCATGGACGACACGGTCGAGATCACGGCGCAGCAGCAGCCGCGGCTGTTCGAGTTCCTGCATCGCCTCGCCGACAAGGCCGGCGCGCCTCGCCCGCACAAGGTCTTCCTGTCGCCGCGCGTCAACGCGGCGGTGTTCTACGACCTGTCGATCCTCAACCTGTTCTGGCCGTCGAAGAAGAACCTGGAGATCGGCCTCGGCCTCGTCAATGCGCTCAGCTTGGGCGAGCTGCGCGCGGTGCTGGCGCACGAGTTCGGCCACTTCGCGCAACGTGCGATGGCGGTGGGGCGCTGGGTCTACGTCGCGCAACAGATCGCCGCCCACCTGGTGGCGCGGCGCGACAGGCTCGACGACTTCCTGCGCGCGCTGTCGCGCTTCGACGTGCGTGTCGCCTGGGTCGGCTGGCTGTTGAGTCTCATCGTCTGGTCGATCCGCTCGCTGGTGGATTCGGCATTCAGCGTGGTGGTGCTGACGCAGCGCGCGCTGTCGCGCGAGATGGAAATGCAGGCCGACCTGGTGGCCGTGTCGCTGACCGGCAGCGACGCGCTGATCCATGCGCTGCACCGCCTGCAGTCGGCCGACGACGCCTGGTCGCGCGCGCTCGGCTTCGTCGCGGCGGAGAAAGCCAAGGGCCAGGTCACGCGCGACGTGTTCGCGATCCAAAGCGAGGTGCTCGCCCGGATGGGGCGCATCCTCAACGACGCGAGCTACGGCCGGGTGCCACCGCTGCCCGCCGAGCGGCCCGAGGCGCATCGCCTGTTCAAGGCCGAGCTCGCGCAGCCGCCGCAGATGTGGCTGACGCACCCGCTGAACCATGAGCGCGAGGCGAACGCGAAGCGCCACTACATCGTTGCGCCGATCGACGAGCGCAGCGCCTGGGACCTGTTCGACGCGCCGGCGCTGCTGCGCGAGCAGGTGTCGGCCAAGCTGCTCGGCAAGGTCGAGTCGGCACCGGTCGCTGACGAGGCGTCGCTTGCCGCATTGCAAAAGCAGTTCGAGCGCGAGTACCTGGCGAGCCGCTATCGCGGCGTCTACCTCGGCCGCTCGGTGGTGCGCAGCGCGCAGGCGCCGCAGCAGCTCGTCGGCAACGCGACGGCGGAGCCGCTGGCTGCGGCACAGCAGCTCTATCCCGAGTCGCTCGCCGCCGACGTCGAACTCCTGCGCAGCCTGGAAAAGGAGCTCGGCCAGTTGCGTGCGCTGAAGGCCGGCGCATTGAGCGCGCCCGGCGGCGTGCTGCGCCACCGCGGCAAGGCATTGAAGCGGCCCGAACTGCCGCAGGCGATTGCCGCGATCGAAGCCGAGGTCGCGGCGGTGGAAGCGCGGCTCGCTGCGCACGATCGCCTGTGTCGCAGCGTGCACCGGGCTGCCGCGGCACAACTCGGCAACGGCTGGCCCGAGCACTTGCGCGGCTTGCTCGAGGTGCTTCACTACGCCGATCACAGCGAGGCCAACCTGCGCGACGCGCAGGGGCTGCTCGCCAACGCGGTGAACGTGGTGACGGCGACGCGCCGCGTCAATTCGTCGGGCGTCACGCGGGTCGTCAACACCGCCAACGCCTTGCAGCAGGCGCTCGCCAAGCTGTTCGACCAGCGCCATCAGGTGGTGCTCGACGCCGCCCTGTTCGAGCGGCTCGCGGCGCCGAGCTGGGCCGAAGCGCTCGGCGAACTGAAGCTGCCCCCGGCGACCCCGGCCAACATCAGCGAATGGCTCAACGCCGCCAACGGCTGGGTCGATCACGCGGCCGGCGCCTGCGCCGCGCTGCGTATGCACGCGCTCGAACAACTGCTGCTGTCGGAAGCCTCGGTCATCGCTCAGTTGCGTCAAGGCGCGAGCGCGCCGGCGGCGCCCGCTGCCGCCCGGGTTCCGGCCGATTACGACACGCTGTTGCCCGGCCAGGAGCGTGAGCGCCAGACGCGGCTCGGCTGGTGGGCGCGCTTCCAGACCGCCGACGGCGCGTTGCCGGCGATCGCGCGCTTGCTGGTGGCCGCCGGCATCGTCGGCGCCGTGCTGGGCCTCGGCGGCAGCGTCGGCAGCGCGACGCTGACGGTCTACAACGGTCTCGCGCGGCCGGTGCGGGTCAGCCTCGGCGGCAGCACGCTCGACGTGGCGCCGTTCACATCGCAAAGCCGCAGCGTCGACGCCGATCGCAGCATCCGGATCGAAACCCGCACACCCCAAGGCGAGCTGGTCGAGCGCTTCGACGCCGAGGTGCGCGGCAGCTTCGGCAACGTCGTCTACAACGTGGCCGGCGCGGCGCCGCTGGTCGAGTGGACAGCAACCTATGGCAATGGGCAGCCGCGCGCGCCCCGCCCGCTCGGCGCGCCGCGCTGGACCACGACTTCTGCCGAGCATTTGTTCAGCGAGCCGCCACGCAGCATCAGCAGCAAGGGCGGCGGCGGCACGCGCGAGGCGCTGGCCAGCCTGGCCGACGCATCGGCCTCGCAGCAGCTCGCCGAGCTGAAGAACGGGGCCGAGCAAACGCGCCTGATCCTCACCCACGCGCGCTGGGACGCCACCGCCTCCGCGCACGCGCTGGAGTGGCTGACGCTCGCCGCCGGCCTGCCCGAGGCGCAGAAGATCCTCGCCGCGCGGCTGCGCGAAAGCCCGGACGATCTGGTGCTGTTGCGCATGGAGCAGGACAGCGCGTCGGACAGCGAGCGGCCATCGGTCTGCGCGCGCCACCAGGCCCGCGCCGACGCGGCGCCGACCAGCCCCGACTGGCGCTACCTCGCGGCGCGCTGCCTGGCGAGCGACGCGGCCAAGGCGCAGGCCTTCGTCGACGGCCACCGGCAGTGGCCGCAGCACGGCTGGCTGGCCTACGCCGCCGGCTACTCGGAAGCCGAAGCCGCCCATTGGTTCGAGGCGATCGCTGCGCTCGACCAGGCGCGGCGCAGCGTGCCCGCGCTCGCGGCCGCGGTCAGCGTCGACGTCGCGCGCATCCGCCGGCTGGTCGGCGAGGACGCCGCGCCGGCGATGGGCGAGCTCGCGAAGGTGTCCGAGCCGCTGCGTTTCATGCTGTCGCTGGAAAAGGGCGCGGGCCTCGAGTCGCCCGAGTTGCGCGCCTACGCCGAACTCGCGCGCGGCCAGTGGGCGAACGCGCTGAAGACGGTGCGCGCCGCCCCCGAGCGCGAAGCGCGGCTGCTGCGCCTGGCGGCGGCGTCCGACGGCGCGAGCGACGATGCGATCGCACGCGCCTTCGCGCTCGCCCCCGACGCCGGCATCGACGCCTCGACGCTGTGGCCGACGCTGGGTCTCGCGCTGCGGCTGCAACGCGACACGGCACCCTTCCTCCCGCTGCTCAAGGGCATGCGAGCCGAGCACGCCGAGCGGATGCAGGGCTTTATCGAGCAGCTCAAGAGCCAGGACCTGGTCGCGGCGATGCGCTTGCTCGACGGTCTGCCGCCCGAGTTGCGCGGCCAGGCCTGCAG
>DASXQQ010000404.1:0-12145 GCA_036507085.1 Piscinibacter sp.
CGCAAGCACGGCACGCCGTTCGCGATGATCACGCTCGGCGTGGCCGAGCTGGTGTCGGCGATGTCGCTGATGTTCTCGGAGTTCTTCGGCGGCGAGGCCGGGGTGGCCGGCAACCGGGTCTCGGGCCAGCCCTTCCTGGGCATCACCTACGGTCCGCAGATCCAGGTCTACTACCTGATCGCGCTGTACACCTTCGTCTGCGTTGCCGCGATGTTCGCGTTCACGCGCACGCCGCTCGGCCGCATGCTCAACGCGGTGCGCGACAACCCGGAGCGGGTCGAGTTCATCGGCTACAGCACGCGCAACGTGCGCTACATCGCGTTCATCATCGCCGGCTTCTTCGCCGGTGTCGCCGGCGGCCTGGCGGCGGTGAACTTCGAGATCGTCAACGCCGAGGTGGTGGGCGCGGCGCGCTCGGCGGCCTACCTGCTTTTCACCTTCCTCGGCGGGGCGACCTTCTTCTTCGGCCCGATCATCGGCGCGGTGGTGATGGTCATTGCGCTGGTGATGCTGTCGGAGCTGACCAAGGCCTGGCTGCTCTACCTCGGCCTGGTGTTCCTGCTGATGGTGATGTACGCGCCGGGCGGCATCGCGAGCCTGATCATGATGAACCTGCGGGTGGCGGCGTTCGGCAAGCTGCGCCGCATGGGAACCTCGTACCTCGCGCTCTGTGCGACGGCGCTGGTGATGCTGGTCGGCGCGGCGGCGATGATCGAGATGGTCTACCACCTGCAGCTCGACATGGGGACCGGGCCCGTCGTTCACTTCCTCGGGCTGCAACTCAACGCGCACTCGCTCGACAGCTGGTTCGGCTGCGCCTTCGTGCTGCTCACCGGTCTCGGACTGTTCGAAGTGAGTCGCCGCCAGTTCGCGCGCGAGTGGGGCGAGATCCAGGGCGAGATCGAAAAAGAGATCAAGCGCAGGGAGGCCCTCTGATGGATTCGCCATACGCGGTCGAGCTGCTCGCCCTGCGCAAGAGCTTCGGCAAGACCGAGATCATTCGCGGCGCCAACCTGCAGGTGCGCGCCGGCGAACGGGTGGCGATCATCGGCCCCAACGGCGCCGGCAAGTCGACGTTGTTCAACCTGATCAGCGGCCGCTTCAGTGCCACCAGCGGCGAGATCCGCGTGAACGGCCAGCGCGTCGACGGCCTCGCGCCCTACGAGATCAACCGCCTGGGGCTCGCGCGCAGCTTCCAGGTGTCGAACCTGTTCACGCGGCTGTCGGTGTTCGAGAACCTGCGCTGCGCGGTGCTGTGGTCGCTGGGCTACCGCTATGCGTTCTGGAAGTTCCTCGCCGACCTGCGCGACGCGAACGAGCGCGCCGACGAGGTGCTGGCGATGATCAAGCTCGACCGCAAGCGCGACGTGCTGGCGATGAATCTCACCTACGCCGAGCAGCGCGCGCTCGAGATCGGCATCACCATCGCCGGCGGCGCGAGCGTGATCCTCCTCGACGAACCGACGGCGGGCATGAGCCGCTCCGAAACCACGCGCTTCATCCAGCTGATCCGCGAGGTGACCGAGGGCAAGACGCTGCTGACGGTGGAGCACGACATGGGCGTGGTGTTCGGCCTGGCCGACAGGATCGCGGTGCTGGTCTACGGCGAGGTGATCGCCTTCGACCGGCCCGACGCGGTGCGCGCCGACACGCGCGTGCAGGAAGCGTATCTTGGCTCGGTGCTGGCCGAGACGCAGGCCGCGGGCGCGGGGGTCTGAACCATGTTGCATGTGCAGGATCTCCACGCCTTCTACGGCAAGAGCCATGTGCTGCACGGCGTGCACATGGACGTGAAGCCGGGCGAGATCGTGAGCCTCCTGGGCCGCAACGGCTCGGGGCGTTCGACCACGGTGAAAACCATCATGGGGCTCGTCGACGGCCGCGGTTCGGTGCGCTGGAACGACCATGAGCTGCTCGGGCTGAAGCCGTTCGAGATCGCTCACCGCGGCATCGGCTATGTGCCGGAGAACCGCGACATCTTCCCCAAGCTGACGGTGCAGCAGAACCTGCTGCTCGGCGAGAAGCGCAAGCAAGGCAACCCGCGCTGGAAGCTCGACGACATGTACCGCATGTTCCCCCGCCTGAAGGAGCGGCAGCACACCGCGGCCGGCGTGCTCTCGGGCGGCGAGCAGCAGATGCTCACGCTGTGCCGCACCCTGATGGGCGACCCGAACCTGATCATGATCGACGAGCCGACCGAAGGTCTGGCGCCGAAGATCGTCGAGCTGGTGGCCGAGTACCTGAAGGAGCTGAAGCGCCGCGGCATCTCGGTGCTGCTGGTCGAGCAGAAGCTGACCATCGCGCTCGAAGTCTCCGAGCGCTGTTACGTGATGGGCCACGGCAGCATCGTGTTCGAAGGAACCCCGGCGGATCTGCGCGGCAACGCCTACATTCGGAAGGAATGGTTGGAGGTTTGATCGGGGCCCGCGCCCCCGCCCGGCGAGTTCGGCACCCGCTTTCCTGTCACCGCAGCGACACCCCTTCCCGCAGTGCACACCTAAAATCGCACGATCGTTCTTTTCTTCCACTCGATCACCTGACGAGGGCAATCCATGAGCGCCAATTACGAAGTCCGCGGCAATGTCGCCGTGATCACCCTGGACAACCCGCCCGTCAACGGGCTCGGCCATGACACGCGCCTGGGCATCGCCCAGGGGCTGGAGAAGGCGGAGAACGATACGGCAGTGAAGGCCATCGTCATCACCGGCGCCGGCAAGGCCTTCTCGGGCGGTGCCGACATCCGCGAGTTCGGCACGCCCAAGACCCTGGCCGAGCCCAACCTGTTGAGCGTGATCGCCCTGCTCGAAGCGAGCACCAAGCCGGTGGTCGCGGCCATCCATGCGGTGTGCATGGGCGGTGGCCTGGAGCTCGCGCTCGGTTGCCACTACCGAGTGGCGGCACCCGGCACGCAAGTGGCGCTGCCCGAAGTGAAGATCGGGCTGCTGCCCGGTGCCGGCGGCACGCAGCGCCTGCCGCGCGTTATCGGCGTCGAGAACGCACTGAACATGATCGTCAGCGGCGAGCCGGTGGCGAGTGAACTGCTCGCCAAGGCGCCGGGCCAGAAGCTGTTCGACAAGATCATCGACGGCGACCTGCTCGCCGGCGCTCTCGCGTTCGCCGCCGACGTGGCCGACGCGCGTCCGCTGCCGCTGGTGCGCAACCTGCGCGCCGAGTACCCGAACCGCGACGCCTACTTCCAGTTCGCACGCAACACCGTCGGCGCGATGGCCAAGAACTTCCCGGCGCCGCTGAAGTGCGTCGACGCAGTGGCCGCGTCGATGCGGATGAAGTTCGACGAGGGTTTGAAGTTCGAGCGCGAGCTGTTCACCGCGCTGATGTTCACGCCGGAGTCGAAGGCACTGCGCCACGCCTTCATGGCCGAGCGCGCCACCACCAAGATCCCCGACGTGCCGGCCGACACGCCGGTGCGAGAGATCAAGAAGGTCGGCGTCATCGGCGCCGGCACGATGGGTGGCGGCATCGCGATGAACTTCCTCAACGCCGGCATTCCGGTCACCCTCCTCGAGATGAAGCAGGAGGCGCTCGACAAGGGCGTGGGCATCATCCGCAAGAACTACGACGCGCAGGTCAAGAAGGGCAAGCTCAAGCAGGACAAGCTCGACCAGCGCATGGCGCTGCTCGCGACCACGCTGAAGTACGACGAACTCAAGGACGCCGATCTCGTGATCGAGGCGGTGTTCGAGGACATCGGCGTCAAGCAGCAGGTGTTCAAGACCCTCGACGAGGTGATGAAGCCCGGCGCCATCCTCGCGTCCAATACGTCGACCCTCGACCTCAACAAGATCGCCTCGTTCACCAAGCGGCCGCAAGACGTGATCGGCATGCACTTCTTCAGCCCGGCCAACGTGATGAAGCTGCTCGAAGTCATTCGCGGCGAGAAGACCGCGAAGGACGTGCTCGCGACCGTGATGCAGCTGGGCAAGAAGATCAAGAAGACCTGCGTGGTCTCGGGTGTGTGCGACGGCTTCATCGGCAACCGCATGATCGAGCAGTACTCGCGCCAGGCCGGCTTCCTGCTGGAGGAAGGCTGCACGCCGCAGCAGGTCGACAAGGCGGTCGAGAAGTTCGGCTTCGCGATGGGCCCGTTCCGCATGGGCGACCTCGCCGGCAACGACGTGGGCTGGTACATCCGCAAGCGCCGTTACCAGGAAAAGCCGCACATGCGCTACAGCAAGACCGCCGACCTGCTGTGCGAGATGGGCCGCTTCGGGCAGAAGACAGGGGCCGGCTGGTACGACTACGTGCCGGGCAAGCGCGACGCGATCCCGTCGCCGGTGGTGGGCGAAATGATCGAAACGCACCGCGCCGCGCTCGGCGTCAAGCCGCGCAAGATCAGCGACGACGAAATCGTGCAGCGCCTGGTCTACGCGCTGGTGAACGAAGGCGCGAAGATCGTCGACGAGGGCATTGCGCTGCGCGCGTCCGACATCGACATGGTCTACCTCACCGGCTACGGTTTCCCGCTGCACCGCGGCGGCCCGATGTGCTACGCCGACACCGTGGGCTTGTTCAACGTGGTCGCGACGATGAAGCGCTTCGCAAAGAACCCGCTCGACGATGCCGAGTTCTGGAAGCCCGCGCCGCTGCTCGCCAAGCTGGCGGCCGAAGGCAAGAGCTTCAGCTGACCACACATCAAAGGACCCACACCATGACCAACGCCGTCATCGTTTCCACCGCCCGCACGCCGCTCGCCAAGAGCTGGAAAGGCGCCTTCAACATGACCCACGGCGCGACCCTGGGCGGTCACGCGGTGGCCGCCGCGGTCCAGCGCGCCGGCATCGACGGCGCGCTCGTCGACGACGTGCTGATGGGCTGCGCCACGCCCGAAGGCGCGACCGGCAGCAACATTGCGCGCCAGATCGCATTGCGCGCCGGCCTGCCCGTCACGACCAGCGGCGCCACTGTGAACCGCTTCTGCTCCAGCGGCCTGCAGACCATCGCGATGGCCGCGCAGCGCATCATCGCGGGCGAGGGCGACATCTACGTCGCCGGCGGCGTCGAGAGCATCTCCTGCGTGCAGAACGAAGCCAACAAGCACATGATCGCCGACCCTTGGCTCGTCGAGCACAAGCCCGAGATCTACTGGAACATGCTGCAGACGGCCGAACAGGTCGCCAAGCGCTACAACATCGCGCGCGAGCGAATGGACCAGTACGGCGCACAGAGCCAGCAGCGTGCCACGGCTGCACTCGAAGCCGGCAAGTTCAAGGACGAGATTGCGCCGATCACCGTCACCGCCGGCGTGGCCGATCCGGTGATGGGCCTGCGCACCAAGGAAGTCACCGTCAGCAACGACGAGGGCATCCGGCCGGGCACCACCTTCGAAGCCGTGTCGGGCATCCGCCCGGCGCTGCCCGGCGGCGTGATCGCCGCCGGCAATGCGAGCCAGTTCAGCGACGGCGCCGGCGCCTGCGTGCTGATGAACGAAACGCTGGCCGAGAAGCAGGGCCTGAAGCCGATCGGCCGCTTCCTCGGCTTCGCGGTTGCCGGCTGCGAGCCCGACGAGATGGGCATCGGCCCGGTGTTCGCGGTGCCCAAGGTACTCAAGCGCCTGGGCCTCACCGTCAACGACATCGACCTGTGGGAACTCAACGAAGCCTTCGCGGTGCAGGTGCTGTACTGCGCCGACCGGCTCGGTATCCCGATGGATCGCCTCAACGTCAACGGCGGCGCGATCGCGGTGGGCCATCCCTACGGCGTCAGCGGCCAGCGTCTGACCGGCCATGCGCTGATCGAAGGCAAACGGCGCGGCGCCAAGCGCGTCGTGGTAACGATGTGCATCGGCGGCGGCATGGGCGCAGCGGGCGTGTTCGAGGTGCTGTGATCCGGTTCGTCCGGAGTTGTTTCCTGGTCGCGGCGCTGGCCCCTGGCATGGCCGCCGCCGCGTCGGAGAACTTCGATCGGGCCTTCAGGAGCCTGCGCAGCGGGAAATGCGAGGACGCCGCTTCGGCCCTCAACGCCGGACTCGGCGAGGGGGACCGGGACGCGTATTTCCTGGCCGGATTCATGTTCGCTCGCGGCGTCTGTGTTTCGTCCGACGGCGCGCGGGCCGCGCGACTGCTTGAGTTGGCCACGAAGGCGGGGCAGGGTGACGCGGCGATGGAACTCGTGCTGCTGCACGGCATGGGCCGTGGTGTGCCGCAAAGCTATGCCGAGGCGGGTCGGTGGGCGACGGCCGCCCGTGAGATCCTGGCACTGAAAGTCGTTGGCGAGTCGCAAGCAAGCGCGGCGGCATCCGGAACTCAGCACCCCAGGTTCCTGGATGTCGAGTACGCGTCGAGGCTCGGTTACTCGGCGACGATCCATGCGCTGGCCGGCGACGAAGTTCGCGCCAAGGGCGATGAAGCGATCTTCCGCTTGCGCGAGAGCATGGTGACCGTGCGGGTCGTCGTCGCGGGGCCCGGCCTGCCGCTGCATATCGAAGCCGGCAAGAACGGCGGTGCTCTGCGCGACGTGTCGACGGTTTCGGTCTTCGGCACGGGGGCTCTCGTGGGTATCGTCCGGGCGTCCTATGAAAAGGCAATGAATGAGGCCCCGGCGCTGGTCTGCCCGCAGACCGGTTGTGCACCATTGAGAACGGGGCGGGAGTACGAATTCCGGGTTCACTAGCGACGATCACGCTGCTTGCTCGTGAGCGTGAGCGGTCGTCGCGTCTTCGATGATCAAGGAGTCGTCGTGAGCAATCAGGATTGGCCGGCGGGAGTCACCCCCGAGACGTTTCTTCAGATGGGCCGGGACGTCCTCGCCCGTCAGCCTTTCAGCGTGCTGATCGGCGCGGAGCTTACGGCGCTGGCGCCGGGCCGCGCCGAGCTGCAGCTGCCGATCACCGAAAAGGTGAAGCAGCAGGACGGCTTCGCCCACGGCGGGGTCGTCAGCTACCTCGCGGACAACGCGCTCACCTATGCCGGCGGCACCGCGATGCGCGTGCCGGTGGTGACGGCCGAATACAAGATCAACTATGTGAGGCCCGCCGTGGGTCAACGGCTGATCGCGCGTGCGCAGGCGGTTCATGTGAGCAAGTCGCAGGCGGTTTGCCGCTGCGACGTCTTCGCGGTCATCGACGGGCAGGAGAAGCTGTGCGCCGTTGCCCAGGGCACGATCGCCAAATTGGGTGATGCCAACGCGACATCGCAAGCGGCGTAAGCTGTGTAAGGTGAGCGACCTGTAGGGTGGGCTTCAGCCCACGCGTTGTGCCGGCGTTCAACGCTGATCCGCGTGGGCTGAAGCCCACCCTACAAGGCTGCGGAGCACCGAGCACTATGACCTACCGCCAGACCACCGACTTCCTTCTCTACGACTGGCTAGCCGTCGAGTCGCTGCGTTCGCGGCCGCGCTTCGCTGACCATTCGCGCGAGACCTTCGACTCGGTGCTCGACACCTGCGAGCGGATCGCGCGCGAGAAGTTCGCGCCGTTCAACCGCATCGCCGACACCGAGGAGCCGTGGTTCGACGGCGAAACGCTGCATCTGCCCGAAAGCAGCCACGCCGCAGCGCGTGCCTATGTCGAGTCGGGCATGCTCGCCGCGGCGCAGGATTACGAGATCGGCGGCATGCAACTGCCTTGCGTCGTCGAGATGGCGGCCAACAGCTTTTTCTCCAAGGCCGGCATCGGCCTCGGCGGTGGCGGCATGCTCACCAGCGGCAACGCCAACCTGCTGATGGCCCATGGCACGGCCGTGCAGCGGGAGGTGTTCGCGAAGAACGAATTCGCCGGCCGCTTCTTCGGCACCATGTGCCTGAGCGAGCCGCAGGCCGGCTCGAGCCTGTCGGACGTGGCCACCCGCGCCACACCCGACGGAGCCGACTTCGAGGCCGATCCGCTCGGCCCGCGCTACCGTCTGCGCGGCAACAAGATGTGGATCTCCAACGGCGAGCACGAGCTGGCCGAGAACATCGTCCACCTGGTGCTCGCCAAGATCCCCGGCGCTGACGGCAAGCTGGTCCCCGGCGTCAAGGGCATCTCGCTGTTCATCGTGCCGAAGAAGCTGGTCAACGCCGAGGGTGAACTCACCGGTGAACGCAACGACGTCGCGCTCGCCGGCCTGAACCACAAGCTCGGCTACCGCGGCATGCCCAACACGCTGCTGAATTTCGGCGAAGGCAAGTACCCTGTGCGCGGCGGCAGCGGCGCCATCGGCTATCTCGTTGGCCAGCCCGGCGACGGCCTGCGCAGCATGTTCCACATGATGAACGAGGCGCGCATCGCCGTCGGCCTGGGCGCGGCCACACTCGGCTATGCGGGCTACGAAGCGAGCCTCGATTACGCGAAGAGTCGCCCGCAAGGTCGACCCACCGGCCCCGGCGGCAAGGA
This sequence comes from Piscinibacter sp., assembly GCA_036507085.1. GTDB lineage: Bacteria > Pseudomonadota > Gammaproteobacteria > Burkholderiales > Burkholderiaceae_C > Albitalea. The sequence goes on from DASXQQ010000404.1 coordinate 8,333, forward strand.
CGCGACGCGGCCGCAGATTCCGATCATCCGGCACGCCGACGTCAAGCGCATGCTGCTGGCGCAAAAGAGCTATTGCGAGGGCGCGCTGGCGCTGGCGTTCTACTGCGCGCGGCTGGTCGACGAGCAGCACAGCGGCACGCCCGAGGCCTCGGCCGAGGCCGCGCTGCTGCTCGAGATGTTGACGCCGATCGCCAAGAGCTGGCCGAGCGAATGGTGCCTCGAAGCCAACAGCCTCGCGATCCAGGTGCTCGGTGGTTACGGCTACACGCGCGACTTTCCGGTCGAGCAGTACTGGCGCGACAACCGGCTCAACATGATCCACGAAGGCACCCACGGCATCCAGGCGCTGGACCTGCTCGGCCGCAAGGTGGTGATGGACGGCGGCAAGGGCCTCGCGCTGCTCGCGCGTAAGATCAACCAAACCGTCGAGCGCTCGCTGCACGTGAGCGAACTCGCCGAGCACGCCAATGCGCTCGCCGCCGCGCTGAAGGCGCTCGGCCACGCGACGCGCGCCGCCTGGGCCAACGCCGACCCGGAAGAGGCGCTGGCCAATGCCACGCCGTATCTGCAGGCCTTCGGTCACACCGTCATCGCGTGGATCTGGCTCGACGTGGCGTTGCGTGCGCAGGCCTTGCTGGGCCGCGGGTCGGACGACACACTGCGGGGCATGCTCGCCGCGACACACTTCTTCTTCCATTACGAGCTGCCGCGTGTGCCGGCGTGGCTGCGGGTTGTCGAGACACGCGACGACACCTGTCGCACCATGAACGAGGCCTGGTTCTAGATGAAACCTTCGACGGTCGAAGTGCTGGTGTGGGTGCTGCTCTACGGCGGCCTGATCCTGATCGCGCTCGGGCTGTCGATCGCACGCAGCGACGCGGCACTGGGCTGGGTCGTCGTCACCGCCGGCGGCATCGCGTCGGCGGCCGGCGCGGTGTTGATCTACGCCCGCTCGCGGATGAGCGACAAACCATGACCTTCTTCCAGACACCGAGTCAACAGCAGGACGCAAACCCATGAGTACCCCGATCCAGACCCTCTTCGATCTCACCGGCAAGACCGCGCTCGTCACCGGCGGCTCGCGCGGCCTCGGCCTGCAGATCGCCGAAGCGCTCGGCGAGGCCGGCGCGAAGATCCTCATCACCTCGCGCAAGGCGGCCGACCTCGAGGAGGCGGCCGCGCACCTGCAGGCCAAGGGCATCGACACTCGCTGGATCGCCGCCGATGCGAGCCAGCCGGATGAAGTCCAGCGCATCGCGAGCGAGACCTTGCATCGCCTGGGCCCGGTCGACATCCTTGTCAACAACGCCGGTGCCACCTGGGGCGCGCCGGCCGAGGATCATCCGCTGGAGGCCTGGGACAAGGTGATGAACCTGAACGTGCGCAGCATCTTCCTGATGAGCCAGGCGATCGGCAAGCTCAGCATGATCCCGCGCCGATCGGGGCGCATCATCAACGTCGCGTCGATCGCTGGGCTGGCTGGGTCGCCGCCCAGCATGCAGTTCATCGCCTATGGCACGAGCAAGGGCGCGGTCGTGAACTTCACCCGCACGCTGGCCGGCGAGTGGGGGCGCTACGGCATCACCGTCAATGCACTGGCCCCCGGCATGTTCCCGAGCAAGATGACGAAGAGCACGTTCGAGCGGATCGGCGTCGAGACGCTCGCCAGCGGCGCGCCGCTCGGACGCGTCGGCGACGACGACGACCTGAAGGGCGCGGCGGTGCTGTTCGCGTCGCAGGCCGGCAAGCACATCACCGGGCAGATCCTCGCGGTCGACGGCGGCGTCTCCGCGGTGCACCCTGCATGACCGATGAACCACCCCCGAAGCGCCTTCGGCGCTCCCCCTCAAGGGGGCGCCGAAGGCGGCCCGGCGAAGCCGGATCCGCGGCGGCCGCTTGATAGGCCGATTCATGCGTCGCGGGTGGCGCGAAGCGCAGTGGAGCAACTGAGATGAAGTTCCAAGTTCACATCCCCTTCGTCGAAGCGCTCGGCTTCGAGCTGCTGCGCTTCGAGAACGGTGAATCCGAGATCGCAATGACGCCGCGCGAGGAACACATGAATTCGTGGAGCGTGCTGCACGGCGGCGTGACGATGACGCTGCTCGACGTCGCGATGGCGCATGCCGCGCGCAGCCCCAAGCCAGGCGCGGCGCCCGACCCGCGCGGCGTCGTCACCGTCGAGATGAAGACGAGCTTCATGCGGCCCGGGCTCGGGCGGCTTCACGCCCGCGGCAAGCTGCTGCACCAGACCCAGACCATGGCCTTTTGCGAAGGCTCGCTGTTCGACAGTGACAACGTGCTGGTGGCGCATGCCACCGGCACTTTCAAGTTCCTGCGCGCCCTGCCCGCCGGCGGGCGCCAGTTGAAACGGCTCAACGCATCCGATTGACCCCAGGACCCGAACCATGACAACCAACAAGCAGATTCTTCTCGCCTCGCGCCCGCAGGGCGAGGCCAGCGCCGCCAACTTCCGCCTCGTCGAGACGCCGCTGCCGGCGCTGGCCGACGGCCAGGTGCTGGTGCGCCACCACTACCTGTCGCTCGACCCCTACATGCGCGGGCGCATGAACGACAGCAAGAGCTACGCGCAGCCGCAGCCGCTCGACGCGGTGATGATCGGCGGCACGGCAGGCGAGGTGGCCGAGTCGCGCCATCCGAACTTCAAGCCCGGTGACAAGGTCGTCGGCATGGGCGGCTGGCAGGAGTACGCGGTGGTCGACGCGGCCCAGCCGGGCGCGCTGCGCAAGGTCGACATCACGCACATCCCGCTGTCGGCCTACCTCGGCGCGGTGGGCATGCCGGGCGTGACCGGCTGGTACGGCCTGGTGAAGATCTGCGAGCCGAAGGCCGGTGAGACGGTGGTGGTCAGCGCGGCGAGCGGCGCGGTCGGCAGCGTCGTCGGCCAGCTCGCCAAGGCGCGCGGTTGCCGCGCGGTCGGCATCGCCGGCGGGGCCGACAAGTGCCGCTACGTCGTCGAGGAACTGGGCTTCGATGCCTGCATCGACTACAAGCTGCACGGCGACCTGAAGTCGCTGGTCGCCGCGCTGAAGGACGCCTGCCCGAACGGCATCGACGGGTACTTCGAGAACGTCGGCGGCATGATCCTCGACGCGGTGATGCCGCGCATGAACGCCTTCGGCCGCATGGCGTTCTGCGGAATGATCTCGGGCTACAACGGCGAGCCGATCCCGATGACGTATCCGCAGATGATCCTGCAGTCGCGCCTGAGAGTGCAGGGCTTCATCGTCAGCGAGCACATGGAAATCTGGCCCGAGGCGCTGAAGGAACTCGGGACGATGGTGGCCACCGGTCAGCTCAAGTACCGCGAGTCGGTGGCGCAGGGCATCGCGGCCGCGCCGGAGGCGTTTCTCGGTTTGTTGAAGGGCAAGAATTTCGGCAAGCAGTTGGTGAAGCTGATCTGACGAGCGCAGGATGGGCGTAGGGTGGGCTTCAGCCCACGCGTCCCGCGCGAGTAGTTGAACCCCGTGGGCTGAAGCCCACCCTACGAATGCCACGAGTGCGGTGCGCGGATGCGATGACGAATGGAGGCCACGATGGACTCGACACATGAAGTCTTCAACCAGCCCGAGCCGCTCGCGAACGTCAACCTCTTCGACACGAACCGCGCCCTCCGCGATGCCCTGCGCTTTAACGCGCCGGCGCTCGACACCGCCGAGCTGAGCCGGCTCGGCGCCACGCTCTCCACGCCCGAGATGCAGACCCATGCGCGGCTGGCCAACGTGAACCCGCCGCTGCTGCACACGCACGACCGCGTCGGCCGGCGCAGCGACACCGTCGAGTTCCATCCGAGCT
>DASXQQ010000405.1:0-8238 GCA_036507085.1 Piscinibacter sp.
GGTGGTCGGCGATGTGCTCGGCAAGTTCCACCCGCACAGCGACCAGGCCGCGTACGACGCGCTGGTGCGCATGGCGCAGGACTTTTCGCAGCGCTACCCGCTGATCGACGGCCAGGGCAACTTCGGCTCGCGCGACGGCGATGGCGCGGCGGCGATGCGCTACACCGAGGCGCGGCTCGCACCGATCTCGCGCCTGCTGCTCGACGAGATCGACGAGGGCACGGTCGAGTTCGTGCCCAACTACGACGGCTCGACGCAGGAGCCGAAACTGCTGCCGGCGCGCCTGCCCTTCGTGCTGCTCAATGGCGCCAGCGGCATCGCGGTGGGCCTGGCGACCGAGGTGCCGTCGCACAACCTGCGCGAGATCGCCGCCGCGGCGGTGGCGCTCGCCAAGGACCCGATGCTCGGCGACGACGGGCTCGCGGCGCTGGTGCCGGGGCCCGACTATCCCGGCGGCGGGCAGATCATCAGCGGCGCCGAAGACATTCGCGCCGCGTACGCAAGCGGCCGCGGGAGCCTGAAGGTGCGTGCGCGCTGGAAGATCGAGGATCTGGCGCGCGGCCAATGGCAACTCGTGGTCAACGAACTGCCGCCGGGCACCAGCGCGCAGAAGGTGCTGGAAGAGATCGAGGAGCTGACGAACCCGAAGATCAAGGCCGGCAAGAAGACGCTGTCCGCCGAACAGACGCAAATGAAGACCACCGTGCTCGCGGTGCTCGACGCGGTGCGCGACGAGTCGAGCAAGGACGCGCCGGTGCGCCTGGTGTTCGAGCCGAAGACGAGCCGCATCGAGCAGCAGGATCTGATCACCACGCTGCTCGCCCACACCAGCCTGGAAACCTCGACGCCGATCAACCTGACGATGGTCGGCAGCGACGGCCGGCCGTCGCAGAAGAGCCTGCGCCAGATGCTGGTCGAATGGATCGCGTTCCGCATGGCGACGGTGCAGCGGCGCACACAGCACCGGCTCGGCAGGGTGCTCGAGCGCATCCACGTGCTCGAAGGGCGGCAGCTGGTGCTGCTCAACATCGACGAGGTGATCCGCATCATCCGCCGCGCCGACGAGCCCAAGCCGGCGCTGGTCGAGCGCTTCAAGCTGAGTGACCGGCAAGCCGAGGACATTCTCGAGCTGCGGCTGCGCCAGTTGGCGCGGCTGGAGGCGATTCGGATCGAGCAGGAGCTGAAGGAGCTGCGCGTTGAGCAAGGCAAGCTCGAGGACATCCTGCACAGCCCCGCGTCGCTCAAGCGCACGGTGGTCAAGGAGATCGAGGCCGACGCCAAGCAATATGGCGACGAGCGGCGCACGCTGATCCAGGCCGAGCGCCGGGCGGTGGCCGAGGTGAAGATCATCGACGAGCCGGTGACGGTGGTGGTGAGCCTGAAGGGCTGGGTGCGCGCGCTGAAGGGCCACGAGATCGAGGCGGCGGCGCTGCAGTTCAAGGCGGGCGACGGCCTGTACGGCACTTTCCAGTGCCGCAGCGTCGACACGCTCGCCGTGATCGGCAGCAATGGCCGCGTCTATTCCGTCGGCGTCAGCCTGCTGCCGGGCGGGCGCGGCGACGGCCAGCCGATCACCACCTTGATCGATCTGGAAAGCGGCACCCAGCCGGCGCACTATGTGGCGGGAAGCGCCGAACAGACGCTGCTGCTCGCGAGCACCGGCGGCTTCGGGCTGCTGGCGCGCATCGGCGACCTGCTCACGCGCCAGCGCGGCGGCAAGGCCTTCCTGAGCCTCGAGGCCGACGAGAAGCCGCTGCCTCCGGTGGCGGCGACCCAGGGCGCCCAGATCGCGTGCCTGTCACTGACCGGCCGCCTGCTGGTGTTCCCGCTCGACGAACTGAAGCTGCAATCGAACGGCGGGCGCGGCTTGACGCTGATCGACCTGGACGCGAAGGACGCGCTGGTCAGCGTCGCGGTGTTCTCGCAGGCGCTTCAGGTGCTCGGCAGCGGGCGCGGCGGCAAGCCGAAGGAAGAGTTGCTGAAGAACTCGGCGCTCGCCGCCCACGTGGGCAAGCGCGCTCGCAAGGGCAAGCTCATCGACGCGGCGATCAAGCCGCAACGCGTGGTGGCGGCGTCATAAGACGAGGTCACGCGGCGCTACGCCCCGGCCTTCTTGGTCATCGCCTGCAGCAGCGGCCCGACGATGTCCAGCGGCAGCGGGAACACGATGGTCGAGTTCTTGTCGGCCGCAATCACCGTCAGCGTTTCGAGGTAGCGCAGCTGAATCGCCTGCGGTTGGCGCGCGAGGATCTCGGCCGCTTCGGAGAGCTTCACCGACGCCTGCAATTCGCCTTCGGCGTGGATAACCTTCGCGCGGCGCTCGCGCTCGGCCTCGGCCTGGCGCGCGATCGCGCGGATCATCGTGTCGTTCAGGTCGACATGCTTGATCTCGACGTTGGTGACCTTGATGCCCCAGGCGTCGGTCTGCGCTTCGAGGATCTTCTGGATGTCGAGGTTGAGGCGCTCGCGCTCGGACAGCAACGCGTCGAGCTCGTGCTTGCCGAGCACCGCGCGAAGCGTGGTCTGCGCGAGCTGGCTGGTCGCGGCGAGGAAGTTCTCGACCTGGATGATCGCCCTTTGCGGGTCGACGACGCGGAAGTAGAGCACCGCGTTGACCTTCACCGAGACGTTGTCGCGCGTGATGACGTCCTGGCTCGGAATGTCGAGGACGACCACGCGCAGTCCCACCCTGACCATCTGCTGGATGCCCGGGATCAGGATCACCAGCCCTGGCCCCTTGACCTTCCAGAAGCGGCCGAGCTGGAACACCACGCCGCGATCGTATTCGCGCAGGATGCGCAGCGACGACGCGATCAGGATCAGCAGCAGGATCAGCGGGCCGATGAAGGTGGCACCGAATTGGATCAACATGATTCTTGAGCCTCCTGTGAACGACTATGCGGCCGCCACTTCCAGCGTGAGGCCGAGCACCCCGGTCACTCGAACGCGCTCGGCCGGGTGCAGGTCGGCGGCGCTGTGCACCTTCCAGTGCTCGCCCTGGATCATCGCCCAACCCTCGCCGTTTGAGAACTCGATCAGCTCGCCGGTGGCGCCCAGCAGGTTCGGCGCGCCGCTGACCACCGGGCGTCGCCGCGCCTTCGCCGCCATGCCGACGACGCCCAGGATGAACACCGCCGAGGTCGCCGTCAGCACGGCGATCAGGCCGCGCGGAATGCCGAAGCCCGGCGCGTCGCTGTCGATGAGGAACACCGCGCCGAGCACGAAGGCGGCGATGCCGCCCAGCCCGAGCGTGCCGTAGCTCGGCACGAAGGCCTCGGCGATCAACAGCGCCAGGCCGAGCAGGATCAGGCCGAGTCCCGCATAGTTCACCGGCAGCATCTGGAACGCAAACAGCGCGAGCAACAGACAGATCGCGCCGACCACGCCCGGCAACACGAATCCCGGGTTGGAGAACTCGAACAGCAGCCCGTAGATGCCGATGAGCATCAGGATCAGCGCGAGGCTCGGGTCGGTGATGACCGACAGCGCGCGGGTGCGCCAGTCGGCCTCGAACGCGACCACCGGCGCGTTGGCGGTGGCGAGCTTCACGCTTTGCCCGGCCGCGTTCAGCTCACGACCATCGGCCTGTTTCAGCAGGTCCGGCACATCGCGCGCGATCAGCGTGATCACGTTGTTCTGCAGCGCTTCGCTTGCCGACAGGCTCACCGCCTCGCGCACTGCGCGTTCGGCCCACTGGACGTTGCGCCCGCGCAGCTGTGCGAGGCTGCGGATGTAGGCCGCCGCGTCGGAAATGTGCTTGGCGGTCATCGCATCGCCGCCCGACTCGGCCGCCGCCGCCCCGCTGGCTGCCGCGCTCGCCGCGGGCTCCGACGCCTTGCGCGGCGGCAGGGGGTTCGCCGGCTGGCCGCCACCTGGCATGCCGATCGCCACCGGCGTGGCGGCGCCGAGGTTGGACGCCGGTGCCATCGCCGCGATGTGGCTGGCGTAGAGGATGTAGGTGCCGGCGCTGGCGGCGCGAGCGCCATTGGGCGCGACATAGGTTGCCACCGGCACGGGCGAGGCGAGGATGTCCTTGATGATGCCGCGCATCGACGCATCGAGCCCGCCCGGCGTGTCGATCTGCAGCACCGCCAGTTGGGCCTGCTGCTTGGCCGCCAGGTCGAGCCCGCGGTGGATGTAGTCGGCGGTCGCAGGCCCGATCGCGCCGTCGACCTTCATCAGGATGACGGGTCTGGCTGGCGCCGCCGGTGCGGTGGCTGCGAAAGGCTGGCCGATCAACGGGAGCAGAACCGCCAGCCCGCACGACCAAGCCCAAGCCGCTTTCATGATGTGTTCAGGCGCGTCGCGCCTCGTCCCCTCAGCGCTTTCGCGCGGACCGGCTCTTGACGCCGGTGGCGCCGGTGCGTCGCGCCGGGTGCGACGCTTTTGGCTTGGCCTGCCTGGTGTCCGGCTCGGTCACCGTGGCCGCTTCAGCGACGCCGGCCCAGGGCCCGTTCGGCAGTGCCCAGGCCGTTGCCGACCAGAGGTTGCGGTTTGCGTCGAGGAAGTGGTTCCACAAGCGGGTCTGCGCTTCGAGCACCGAATCGGCCTCCGACACCAACTCCGGCTCGGCCGGCGCCTCGGTCTCGGTTGCGGCACGCGGCTCGGCGGCGCTCGTCAGGGGCCATGCCAGCTGCGGGAGCGCGGTTGTGTAGAGGGACCAGAAGCTGCGATTCGCTTCGATGAACTGGTTCCAGAACCGGGTCTGCAGTTCGAACACCGACGACGGATCCCAGAGAGGCGTGCGTCCCGCCTCATCGCCGCTCGTCGCGGGCCACATCGAGTTCCAGGTCAGCATGCGATCCTCCAAACGGTCGGGTGGGAAGCTCACTCTAGCGCGTCGCGGCGTGGCTTGCCAGTGAGCGGTGTCAATCGCGTCGCTCAGCGGGCGCGCCGCTGCGTCAACGCCCACAGCGCCATCAGCGCCAGCAGGGTGAACAGCGCCAGGCTCCAGTACTCGAACGGCACGCCGAACACCGACACCGCGGCGTCGGCGCAGGTGGCGGTCACCTGGAACAGCGCCGGAACCAGCGACTCGAGGCCCAGCGCGTTGATGATCCGGTCGGCCAGCGTCAGGTTGCACGACGCCTGCTGGGCCGCGACGACATGCTGGTAGATCGCCGCCGCGCCGCCGAGCAGCGCGAACAGCAGCGCGCCGCCGGCAAAGGCCTTGTGCGTCGCCGCCGGCAGCAGCGCGCCGGCGATGCACAGCAGGGCGATCAGCAGGAAGATCACCCGCTGCAGGATGCACCACGGACAGGGGCCCATGTCGAAGCGGTACTGTGCGATCAGCGCGGCGCCGACGCCGGCGATGCACAGCGCCGCGATCGAGAACAGCACGCCGCGCGTCATGACAACACCCCGCTCGCCGAGTACGGCGATCGACCCTCCGGGAGGGTCGGGCCTTGCTTGGGGCGGCCCGGCGCGGCGGCCCGTGAAGAACAGGTTGACACCGGGTGCGTCATGACACCTGCGCGATGAGTTCGATCTCGACGCAGGCCCCCATCGGGATTTGCGCCACGCCGAACGCGCTGCGCGCGTGCGCGCCCTTGTCGCCGAACACCTCGCCGAGCAGGTCGGAGCAGCCGTTGGTCACCAGGTGCTGCTCGGTGAAATCGGGCGTGCTGTTGACCAGGCTCATCACCTTGACGATGCGCTCGACCTTGTTCAGGTCGCCGATCGCCGCGTGCAGCGTGCCGAGCAGGTCGATCGCGACGGCGCGCGCGGCGTGTTTGCCGGTGGCGGTGGGGAGGTCGCGGCCGAGCTGCCCGACCCAGGGCTTGCCATCGCGCTTCGCGATGTGACCGGAGAGGAATACCAGGTTTCCGGTGCGCACGAACGGCACATAGGCGGCGGCGGGGATCGCAATCGGCGGCAGCTCGATCCCGAGGGCCTTCAGGCGGGCGTAGACGGACATGATGCGTTGGGGGGCAGCAAAGGGAACTCAAATCCTACACTGCGGCACACTGCGCCCATGGGGGGAACCAACACCGGCTGGCGACTGGCGGGGCTCGCGCTCGCGTGGCTCGCCGGCGTCGCGCTGCAGTTGAACGAGCGTTCGCTGATGGCGCTGTCGTGCTACCTGGCCGGGTCGGTCGGCGGCATGCTGTGCCTCGCACTCGCGTGGCGCCGGCCGCGTGCCTTCGTCCTCGCGCTCGCCGGCGCGGCGATGCTTGGTGGGGGCGCGTCGGGCTGGCGGGCGAGCGAACGCTCGGCCGAGCGCCTGGCGGCGACGCTCGAAGGGCGTGACCTCCAGGTCAGCGGCGTTGTCGCGAGCCTGCCGCAGCGCAGCGCGGCGGGCCTGCGCTTTCGCTTCGAGGTCGAGCAGGCGCTGTCGCAAGGCGAGCCGGTTCAACTGCCGCCGCTCGTCTCGCTCGGCTGGTACAAGGGCTTTCACGAGGATGCGGTGCTGTCGCAGCCGCAGCAGGAGCTGCGCGCGGGGCAGCGCTGGCGCTTCACCGTGCGCCTGCGCCAGCCGCACGGCAACCTCAATCCGCACGGCTTCGACTACGAACTGGCGTTGTTCGAGCAGGGCTTGCGCGCGACCGGCTATGTGCGTGACGCGCCTGCGCAGCTGCTCGACCCCGCCGCCGGCCATGTCGTCGAGCGCTGGCGCCAGCAGGTGCGCGATGCGGTCGACGCCAGCGTCGCCGATCGGCGCGCGGCCGGCGTGTTGGCCGCACTGTCGGTGGGCGACCAGTCGGCCATCGAGCGCGAGGACTGGGAGCTGTTTCGCAACACCGGCATCGCCCACCTGGTGAGCATCAGCGGGCTGCACGTCACGATGTTCGCGTGGCTCGCGGGTCTCGCGGTGGCTGCGGCATGGCGGCGCAGTGCACGCGCGATGGCCGCATTGCCGGCGCCGCTGGCCGCGCGCTGGGGCGGGCTGATGGCCGCCCTCGGCTACGCGGTGTTCTCGGGCTGGGGCGTGCCGTCGCAGCGCACGGTGTGGATGCTCGCAACCGTGACGCTGCTGCAGTCGCTGGGCCGGCGTTGGCCGTGGCCGCTGGTGCTGCTGGCCGCGGCGGTGGTGGTGACCGCGCTCGATCCCTGGGCCTTGCTGCAGCCGGGCTTCTGGCTGTCGTTCGTTGCGGTCGGCTTGTTGATGGCCTCCGATGTCGTTCACCGCACCAACGCCCCATCCGAGACCCCGGCGCCCGGTTGGCGCGGCCGCGTGCAGGCCCTCGGCCGGCACCTGCACGGCGAGTTGCGCACCCAGGTGATCGCGACCGTCGGCCTGACCCCGCTGTCGCTGGTCTTTTTCCAGCAGGTGTCGGTGGTCGGCTTCCTCGCCAACCTGGTCGCGATCCCGTTGGTCACGCTGGTCGTCACGCCGTTGGCGCTGCTCGGCGGTCTGGTCGCACCGTTGTGGTGGCTCGGCGCGTGGGTCGTGCAGTGGCTGTGCGTGGGGCTCGCGTGGCTGGCCGCGCTGCCCGGCGCCGTCTGGGTCGTGCCGGTCGCGCCAGCCTGGGCGCAAGGGGCGGGGCTGGTGGCCGCGGCGCTGCTGGTGATGCCGATCCCGTGGCGCCTGCGCGCCCTGGCATTGCCGCTGGCGCTGCCGCTGCTGATGCCGCCGCGGACCGTGCCTGCCGACGGCCGGTTCGAACTGCTGGCCGCCGATGTCGGCCAGGGCACGTCGGTGCTGGTACGCACGCACAGCCACTTGCTGGTCTACGACGCCGGCCCGCAGTACTCGCGCGACAGCGATGCGGGCCAGCGGGTGCTGCTGCCGCTGCTGCGTGCGCGCGGCGAGAACCGCATCGACCGCCTGGTGCTCAGCCACCGCGACAGCGACCATGTCGGCGGGGCCAAGGCGCTGTTGCAGGGCACGACGGTCGCCGGCCTGTCCAGCTCACTCGAAGACACCCACCCCTTGCTGGCGCTGGCGCCGCGGCACACGCGCTGCGAGGCCGGCGAGACTGGCAGTGGGACGGGGTGCGCTTCGAGCTGCTGCAGCCGCCGGCCGGCGCCTACGACCGCGGCCTCAAGTCGAACGCCATGTCCTGCGTGCTGCGCGTGAGCAGCGCCGGCTCGGGCAGCGTGCTGCTGACCGGTGACATCGAGCGCGAGCAGGAAGCCGCGCTGGTCGCGCTTCTTGGCGACGCCCTGAAGAGCGATGTGCTGGTGGTGCCGCACCACGGCAGCAAGACCTCGTCGACCGCCGCCTTCCTCGACGCGGTGCAGCCGCGCGACGCGGTGTTCCAGGCCGGCTACCGCAACCGCTTCGGCCACCCGGCG
>DASXQQ010000406.1:0-28038 GCA_036507085.1 Piscinibacter sp.
CTGGTCGGCTACGGATCGGCCGCGGCGACACTGCTGTTCTTCATGATTGCGCTCGTGACCATCGCGTGCATGGGGATGATGCGGACCCGTATGGACAGGGCAGCCGCATGAGCCACGCGACCGCGTCTCGTCTTGATGGCCCGCTTGGGGTGGGCGTAGGGTGGGCTTCAGCCCACGCGTCCCTCGCGCCGCACAAAACCCCGTGGGCTGAAGCCCACCCTACGGGCCGCAGGGAGGATAGCCAATGAGCACCGTGCCGCATCGCCTCAACGCCACAGCGGAGTCCGCGCGCATCGCGCCGACGCGGCGCCTTCACACGATCCGCTGGGGCCGCGTCGGCTACTACGCCGCGTCGCTCGCGTTCATGTTCACCTCGCTGTTCCCACTGGTGTACGCGGTCTCCAGTTCGCTCAAGCGCAGCACCGGCTTGTTCTCGCCCGAGCTGCTGCCCAAGCAGCCGACCCTCGGCAACTACAGCGGCGTCTTCGCCGACCAGCCGTTTGCGCAGAACCTGCTGAACTCGCTGCTCGTCGCGGGCAGCGTGGTGCTGCTGTCGCTGGCCCTGAGCCTGATGGCGGCGTGGGCGCTGAGCCGCGTCGACTTCCGCGGCCGTGGCACCTTGTTGATGGTGATCCTCGCGGCCTCGATGTTCCCGCAGGTCGCGGTGCTGTCGGGCATGTTCGAGCTGGTTCGTTTCTTCGGCCTGTACGACCACCTTGGCGCCTTGATGATTGCCGACCTGGTGCTGACGCTGCCGTTCACCGTGTGGGTGCTGGTGACCTTCATGAAGCAATTGCCCAAGGAGCTGGAAGAGGCCGCGGCAATGGACGGCGTGGGGGTGTTCACGCTGATCTTCCGCATCTTCCTGCCGCTGTTGTGGCCGGCGGTGGTGGCCACCGGCCTGCTCGCCTTCATCGCGGCCTGGAACGAGTTCCTGTTCGCGCTGACCTTCACCCTGTCGACGGAGGTCCGCACGGTGCCGGTCGCGATCGCGCTGATCAGCGCACCCAGCGGCTTCGAGCTGCCCTGGGGAAAGATCATGGCCGCCTCGGTCATCGTGACCTTGCCGCTGGTGCTGCTGGTCGTGTACTTCCAACGCCTGATCGTCTCCGGCCTGTCGGCCGGTGCGGTCAAGGGCTGACATCACAAAGGCGTCGTTCATGCAAGCCAAAGAATCCGACTGGTGGGTCGGCGCATCCATCTACCAGATCTACCCGCGCAGTTTCCAGGACAGCAACGGCGACGGCGTGGGCGACCTGCGCGGCATCACGATGCGCCTGCCCTACGTGGCGGCACTCGGCGTCGATGCGATCTGGATCGCGCCATTCTTCCCCTCGCCGATGCACGACTTCGGTTACGACATCAGCGACTACTGCAATGTCGATCCGCTGTTCGGCACGCTCGCAGATTTCGACGCGCTGGTCGCCGAGGCGCACCAACTGGGCCTGCGCGTGCTGATCGACCTGGTGCTCAGCCACACGGCGGCCGAACACCCGTGGTTCGTCGAGAGCCGGCAAAACCGCGACAACGCGAAGGCCGACTGGTACGTCTGGGCCGATGCGCAGCCCGACGGCACGCCGCCCAACAACTGGCTGTCGCTGTTCGGCGGCAGCGCCTGGCAGTGGGACACGCGGCGCGGCCAGTACTACCTGCGCAACTTTCTGAGCTCGCAGCCCGACCTCAACTATCACTGCCCGCAGGTGCAAGACGCGGTGCTCGACGTCGTGCGCTTCTGGCTCGAGCGCGGCTGCGACGGTTTCCGCTTCGATGTCGTCAACTTCTACTTCCACGACAAGGCGCTGCGTTCCAACCCGCCGCAGCCCGCCGGCCGATTCGCCGCCGCGGTGCCGCGCAGCAACCCCTATGCCTTCCAGCGCCACCTCTACGACAAGACGCAGCCGGAGAACCTCGTGTTCCTGCAGCGCCTGCGCGAGCTGCTCGACAGTCGACCGGGCATCGCCAGCATCGGCGAGATCGGCGACGACGAGCAGTACGCCACGCTGGCAAGCTACACCACCGGCGGCCGGCTGCACATGGCCTACACCTTCAACCTGATGGAGCGCGACTGTTCGGCGCGCTTCGTGCACGGCGTGCTCGAGGAGTTCCTGCACGAAGCAGGCGAGGCGTCGGTCTGCTGGGCGCTGAACAACCATGATGTGACCCGCGTCGTGACGCGCTGGCAGGCGCTGATGGGCAGCGCCGCGCAAATCGCGCCGCTGCTGCTCGCGCTGCTGGGCTCGCTGCGCGGATCGATCTGCCTGTACCAGGGCGAAGAGCTGGGCCTGTCCGAAGCGCAGCTCGCCTATGAGCAACTGCAGGACCCCTACGGCAAGTCGATGTGGCCGGCCTTCGCCGGACGCGACGGCTGCCGCACGCCGATGCCATGGCAATCCCACGCGCAGCACGGCGGCTTCAGCGAGGTGCATCCGTGGCTGCCGGTGCCGCCGGAGCACCTGCAGGCGGCGGTCGACCTGCAGTTGCGACTGCCCGACTCGGTGCTGCGGCGCTACCAGGGATTCCTGCGCTGGCGGCAGCACATTCCCGCGCTGCGCGCCGGCAGCATGACGCTGCTGCCGGCACACGACCAGGTCGTGGCCTTCGAGCGCCGGCTCGGCGACGAGCGCCTGCTGTGCGTGTTCAACCTGTCCCACCAGGCGGCGCGCTACGAAGCGGACTTCGACGTCGACGTGCGGGGCGTCGAGGGCCACGGGTTCGTCGGCCACTGGGACCTGGCCGAAGTCGTGCTGCCGCCGCACCAAGCCTTTTTCGGGCGGCTGGTGTCCTTGACGATCAGCGAGCCCAAAGGAGCTGTGTGATGAGCCGTATCGAGCTGCGTGGCGTGAGTAAACAATTCGGCGCTGCGACCATCCTCGACGACATCAGCCTGACGATCGAGCCGGGCGAGTTCTGCGTCTTCATCGGACCGTCGGGTTGCGGCAAGTCCACGCTGCTGCGGGTGATCGCGGGCCTGGACGACGCGACGGCCGGCGAGATCGAGATCGACGGCACCCTGGTCAACGCCTTGCCGCCGGCACAACGCAACGTGGCGATGGTGTTCCAGAGCTACGCGCTCTATCCGCACATGACGGTGCACGAGAACATGGCCTTCGGCCTGCGGCACCAGAAGCTGCCGGCGGTCGAGATCGAGCGCCGCGTCGCCGAGGCCTCGCGCATCCTGCATCTGGATGGCCTGCTGACGCGCCGCCCGCGCGAGCTGTCGGGCGGGCAGAGGCAGCGCGTGGCAATCGGCCGCGCGATCGTGCGCAAGCCCAAGGTGTTTCTGTTCGACGAGCCGCTGTCGAACCTCGACGCGGCGCTGCGCGTGCAAACGCGCGTCGAGATCGCCAAGCTGCACCGCGAACTCGGCTCGGCCAGCATGGTCTACGTGAGGCACGACCAGGTCGAGGCGATGACGCTGGCCGACAAGATCGTGCTGCTGCAGCCGCTGGCGGGGCGCAGCGGCATGCGCAGCGTGGCGCAGGTGGGCCATCCGCTGGAGCTGTACCACCACCCGGCCAACCGATTCGTCGCGGGCTTCATCGGCTCGCCGGCGATGAACTTCATCGATGCGCAGGTGACGGCATTGCACGAGGGCAAGGTGGAGCTTGCGGCGCGCGACATGCTGTGCGACGCGCGGCTGTCGGCACAGGGGTTGGAGGTCGGAGAGCACGTCACGCTGGGCATCCGGCCGGAGCATGTGCAGGTGGGGCAAGGCGCGCATCGGGCGCGTGTCAACCACGTGGAGCGGTTGGGCGAGCTGAGCTATGTGTACCTCGACGTGAAAGGTGCGGGCGCGCCGCTGCTGGCGAAGACGCAGCGAGATGACATCACGATCGATGAGGTGGTGCCGTTTGCGTTGCCGGGGGAGGCGATGCATGTGTTTCGGGCGGATGGGATGGCGCAGGTGCGGGGAGGGGGTGGGTTGAGGGCCTGAAGCCGGTTCGCTTCAGGGGCGCGCGCCTGCAAAGCGAACGGCTGCAGGCTTAGACTGATTGCTGCCGGTCACCGTTTCGTTCGGAGAACTCCTCTCGGTATCGGCAATGGGAGTCCTAAGCCACAAACCGGCACTCCGATGCCGGACTTCGTGTGTCCATGTTGCGGCCCCGGTTCAGGTGGTCGTCGATCTCGGCCGCGCAGCCCAGCATGCGCGGGTACAGGAAGATCGTGAACGCGGCGGTCTCCAGTTCGCGCTCGCCGATCGTGCCCGCTTGCAGCGGCTTCCACAGCATCTTGAGCAGCAGCGCCGCGATCACCGCGTCGATGTTGACGCAGTAGACGTGGCGTGTGACCCCGGCGTCGAACAACTGCTTGACCAGCGCCTGGTAGAAGGCATGGAACACATTGGTCTCACCGCGTTCCTCGAACAACCTGGCGATGAACACCTCGCGCGGATCGTGGTTGACCGGCTTGTCCTTGAACACCGGGTGGTTCACCCCGGGCAGCTTGGCGATGTCGAGGCTGCCCACGGTCTTCTTCTGGCTCTTGTATTGCGCGTAGCGCTCGACGGCCTTGGCCGCCAGCGCCCGCAGGTCGATGCCATGGTCCTTCGCGTTGGGATCGGTGAGCCCGGTGCCGCGGAACTGTTCGCACAGGTAGGCGATCCCCTCGTAGCCGTTGCCGCCATGTGCATAGCCGGTGTGCGAGAGAAAGCCGATCAAGGCCTTGTTGAGCTGCACCCGCTCGGGTTGCTCCGGCCCGTCGGACGAGACCGCCCCCTTGGCGCCCTGCGCCGAGATCGCACCCGGCCCGTTGGTCAACAGCAGCCCGACCAGCGTCTGGAAGGCGAACAGATCGTCGGGCCCCGGGAGGCGGCCGAGCAGGGCGGCGAAGGCGACCTCGCCCAGGCTCGCCTTGCATAGCAGCTCGGGCTCGGCGATGCCGCAGAAGCGCCCCGGCTCGTGCCGCGCCGCGTCGGCCGAAGCGCCGATCAGCGTGCCGAAGAGCTGCAGCCACCACGGGAAACTTTCGGCCGTCGCGCGCGAGATGCGCTTGCGCGACAGCGGGCCCCAGGCCAGCGTGGCCGAGATCGCCGCCAGCACTGCCGCCTCGGTGGGGTGGCCCGGCAGGCTCTGGAGCCAGCGCAGGAACACCGAACGCCCGCCGCGTGCCTCGACGCCGGCAATCAATGCCATCGCACGTTCATCGGCCACGTCGGCGGTAAGGGCGGGCCGGCCCGCGACGTCGACGCTGCCGATGTCGAAGCTCTCGCTCAACGAAGCCCCGAACTCCATGCCCAGGCCCGCGGCGTGAAAGCGCTCGATCATGAACTTGAGCGCCGCACGCGCGGCCTCCTGACGGCGCGGGCCGACGATGGCGGCTGCCGCGGCCAGCACCGCGTTGGGTGCATTGCCGGCGTCGCGGCTGGCCTGCGCCGCTGCGAGCTCGGGGCGCCCGTGCAGATTGACGTGGGCCGCCACCGCCGGCGCGATCAGCTTGCGGTCGTTCTCGCCGCTGGCGTCACGCACCAGCGCCAGTGCCACGTTGGCCTCGAAGGGCAGCGTCGCCGCAGTCAGCATGCTGGTGCCGTGCAGGCTGCTGACCTGCGTCTTCGGATCCATCTGCGAGGCACCCGAGGCGTCCTTCATCGCCTGGCGCGGAACCACGCCGCCGATCTGCGTGTTCAGCAAGGCCACCTGCTCGTTGTAGGGCGCGACGGCCTCCACCACCGGCAAGCGCAAGTCATCGGGCAGGTTCAGCCCTTCGTCGGAGCCGAACCAGGCTTTGAGCGCGAGGTTCCCCTCGGGTGCGAAGTCGGGCATCGTCGCGTTCGCGCGCATCACCGCGGTCAGCGCGGCCGGGATGTGGGCGATGTTGGTCACCAGCGCGCCCTTGGCCGAGAACACCGGCTCGGTCGGCGTGAAGATCGCGTCGACGCCGAACTTCTCCATGAACCAGCGTTCCTTGGCCAGCGCGTCGTCGTTTCCGCCGGCCATCGCGCCGGCATGCCCGACCGCGCGGGTGAGCTTGCTCTTCCAGCGGCCGACCACGCAGGCGACCACCGGCTTGCTGAACTGCGCGTCGAGCTCGTAATAGCCGCCCGGCTCGCAGTACAGCACCGCGCCCTTGCTGCGTGCGTCGTTGGCGAGCGCGAACGCGAACTCGGGCGCCGCGTAGTGGATGTAGACGTCCTTGCCGCTGGAGATGACGGTGGTGGTGCCCCAGCCGGCCATGCGCAGGTACTGCGCGATGGTGGTCGAGAAGCCGCCCGAGTTGGAGAAGATCGCGATCGAGCCGCGCCGCAGCGAGTCGCCCGGCTTGTCGCCGCCGAGCGCGCCGCCGATGCGCACCTGGTTCCACGAGTCGGCCACCCCGAGCCCGTTGGCGCCGAAGATGTCGATGCCGTGCTGCTGGCCCATCGCGCGGATCTCGCGGGCGTCGTGGACCGAGATCTTCTCGGTGATGATGAAAATCTTGCGCAGCTCGGGGTTGACGCGGATCAGCTCGGCCACGCCGTCGCGTGCTGCCGAGGGCGGCAGGTAGACCACGCCGCAATTGAAGCGGTGGCCGGCGGCCAGGCCGTCGCGCACGTTGTTGTAGACGGGGATGTTGCCGATCGGCGTCTCGAGCACCGCGCCGCCCTTGCCCGGCGCGGTGCCGAACACGACGTTGCCGCCCGAATAGGCGTGGCTCACCGGCGTCACGTCGCTCGACTCGCCGCCGAGGATATTGAGGACGCAGACCCGGTCTTCGCGCGTGGCGACCTGCGTCAGCGAGCTCAGGCCGACGTGGTACTTGAAGTCGCCGACGCCCTTTTTCTGCCAGTAGTTGCTTTGCATGATGGCGGGTCCTGTTCAAGCGGCGTTGGGGGCAACCGGAGCGGCGATGCCGAGTCGTGCGGCGACCTGCTCGCGCCCGCCGGCCTTCATCCACGCGTCGGTGCGCTTGGCGAACTGGATCACCTCGCTCATGTCGGAATCGAAGCCGAACAGGCGGTACGGCAGACCGAGCGCATCGCAGGTGTCGCGCAGCGCGCCCATGCCGCGCACGAGGTTCGGCCCACCGCGGCCGAGCACCACGTACAGCGGCGTCGGGCCGTTCTTGCTGAAGTGCTCGCGCAGCGCGTCGGCCATCGCACGCAGGGTTTCGAAGATGTCGGTGTTGTTGCTCTTGCCGCCGATGATGAACAGCACGTTGGCTTGCTTCAGCCAATGCTTGAAGCAGATGCGCGCCACTTCCTTCATCTTCTCGTAGGGCGGGTTGCCACCGAAGTCGGAGCTGATGATCGCGTCGTCGCCCAGCATCTCGGTGACCAGCGAATTGGCGCCGCCGCCGAAGGTCGGCGCGAGCACGGTGCCTTTGTCGTTGATCACGTAGACATCGCTCTGGCCCTGGTGGGTGCGCAGGGTATTGATCTCCTGCTCGAAGGGCGAGTAGTCGGCCGCGAACAACTGCGCCGGCAGGTTAAGGCGCAGCCAGCGCGGGTCATCGCGGTCGAAGCCGCACTTGAAGTCGCAGGCCACCGGCATCATGCGGCCCTGCTTGCCCTCGCGCATGCGGATCGGGTTGAGCTCGAGCGTGGTCATGCCGAAGTTGTGGAACAACTCCCACAGCTTGGGCAACTGCTGCATCAGCGGCGAGATGATTTCCTTGGGCGCGCCGATCTCGGTCAGCGCGTTGGCCACGACGAAGGCCTTGAGGCCGGTCAGCGGGTCGAAGGGCACCATCGCGACTTCGCTCTTGTCCAGCTCCTCGATGTCCATGCCGCCCTTGTGCGTCAGCGTCATCGTCGGTGCGCGAAAGTGCGTGGAGTCGCTGATCGAGAAATACACCTCGTGCTCGGCCGGCACGCCGGCCTCGAAGGTCACGCCGTTGGCCTTGGCCTTGACGTGGCCCACCTGGTGCTCGGCGAAGTAGAGCCGCTCCTTCTCGGCCAGCGCGGTCTGCAGGTCGCGCGCGCGGCCGAGCAGACCGGCCTTGCCCTTCTTGCCGATGCCGCCCTTGAACACCGGCTTGATGAAGATCAGGCCGTGTTTGTCGATCAGTGCCTTGATCGCCTCTTCGCTCGCGTCGGGGCCGAGCACTTCGGTGGCGGGAAAGCCCGCGAATTCGAGCAGGCGGGCGCCGTGCAACATGCCGGTGATCTGCATAAAGAATGTCTCCTGGACGCTTATGGGCCAACGGTAGAAGCGATCATCGGCATCGAACCTGTCGAACGGCTGTCATCGGAGCAAGCGGCAGGGTCATTGCTCGGCACAAGGCCGTCGTCCAGGCCTTGCCAGGGATCCACTAAAGCGGCGTCGGCGCGCGCGTGCCAGGCACTTGCTTCCAGCAATGACGATCGAACCCGGCGCGCGGTGACGACCAGGTAGCGAAAGAGCAGTTCCCTGGCTGCCAACACCGCAAGCACGACGGCAATCGCCGCGCCATCGGCCGGCACGATCGCGGCCGGCGAACCAAGCGCTTGCAGTGCGGATACCTTCTCCATCGTCACTGCACTGTGGCAGCCGAAGATGAAAGCAGCCTGAACGCGCGGCGCGCCATTCACCGGACAGCCGCCTGATGCAACGGCCCCGGCTGAACGCCGCTTCAGGCTCGGTTCACTTCTGGTTCAGTCGGGGCCGGTAGCCTGCCCGACTCAATTCAGAGCGCAATCACGGAGCAACGATGACTTGTTTTCGATGGACACCCCGCGCGGCGGCGGTCGGCTGCGCCCTCGCCGCCCTGTGCGCCGCAGCGCAAGCAGGCCGGCCGCTGCTCGTTGACGACGCCAACGTCAACGAGGTCGGTGCGGGCCATGTCGAAGCCTGGCACGAACGCATGCCAGGAGGCGCCACAGCCTGGACTGTCGCACCCGCCTACGCGCCCTGGAAAGCGGTGGAGCTGTCGGTGGCGCATGCGCGCAGCGCGAGCTGGCAGCGCGACGTGCGCCGCCTGCAGGCGAAGATCCAGCTCGCCGAGCCGCGCGACGGCGGCTGCCATCCCGCCATCGCCTTCGGCGCGTTCGAGGGCGATGACCCGACGACGCGCTTCGCCATTGGCATCGTCACCTGCGACATCGCATCGGGCGCGCTGCACCTGAACATCGGCGGCAGCCGGGAAAGCGGCGGCACGACCGTGCCAACCTACGGCGCCGCCTGGGAGCAGCCTGTGGGGCCGCTGGTGGGCCATGTGGAATGGCTCGGCCAGCGCCACGCCCCAGCGACCATCGCGATCGGACTGCGGCGCGACGTTGTCAAGCACCTGCAGCTTGACGCCAGCGTCGCCCGCAACGCCGGGCAGACGCTTTTCAGCGTCGGTTTCAAGTCGCAGTTCTGATCTGCCAGGTCAACTCAGAACAGCCACAGTTGGTCGCGCGGAAGCTCGACCCACCAGTCGCCCGGCTCCATGCGCTGCGGCCCGTGGGCGCGCAGTGGCGTGCCGGCGGCGTGGAACAGATGCTCCCAGCGGTCGCCGAGGAACATCGACGTCACCAGCGGCATCGGAATGCGGTTCTCGCCCGGCTCGACGGCGATGCGCACCTGCTCCACCCGGATCAGCCCCGTGGCTTCGTCGCCGACGCGGGCGCCATTGATCTTCATGCCGCGCAGGATGGTGCCGCCGATGTCGATCAATGCCTCGCCGGCGCCGGTGCTCACGACCCAGCCCTTCACAACGTTGTTGCTGCCCATGAACTCGGCCGCGAACAAGGTGTTCGGGCTGCCGTACATCTCGGTGGGCGTTCCCTGCTGCTCGATGCGCCCGCCGTTGAGAAGCAGGATGCGGTCGGACATCGCCATCGCCTCCGACTGGTCGTGCGTCACGATGATCGCCGAGAGCTGGAGTTTGATGATCAGCTCGCGCAGCCAGGCCCGCGCCTCCTCGCGCAGCTTTGCGTCGAGGTTGGATAGCGGCTCGTCCATCAGCACGACCGGCGGGTTGTAGACCAGCGCACGGGCAATCGCCACCCGCTGCTGCTGGCCGCCCGAAAGCTGGTGCGGCAGGCGTTCCGCGAGATGGCCGAGGCCCAGGTTCTTCAGCGCCGTGTGCACCCGTTCCTTGATCTCGGCCGACCGGGTGTTGCGCAGCTTCAAGCCGTACGCGACGTTGTCGAAGACGGTCTTGTGCGGCCACAGCGCGTAGGACTGGAACACCAGGCCCAGGTTGCGCCGCTCGGCCGGTACCTCGACGCCGCGCTTGCCGTCGAACACGGTCATGCCGTCGATCGCGATGGTGCCGGCGCGCGCGGCCTCCAGGCCGGCGATGGCGCGCAGCAGCGTGGTCTTGCCGCTGCCCGAAGGCCCGAGCAGCGAAACGACTTCGCCGCGATGCAGCTGCAGCGAAACGCCCTTGAGGATTTCGTTGCTGCCGTAGCTCAAGTGCAGGTCGTTGACGACGAGCTTAGTCATGAAGTTTGACTCCGAAGCGCAGCGCGACGGCCAGCCCAAGGCCGACCAGCACCACGTTGATGAGGGAAAGGGCCGCCACGACATCGGCGCCGCCGGTGGCCCACAGCGAAACGAGCATCGCGCCGAGCACTTCGGTGCCGGGGCCGAGCAGATAAACCGCGGTCGAGTACTCGCGCTCGAAGATCATGAACACGAGCAGCCAGCTCGCGAGCAGCCCGAAGCGGATCAGCGGCAGGGTCACGCTGCGCGTGGTCTGCGCCCGGGTGGCGCCCGCGCTGCGTGCGGCCTCCTCGAGCTCAGGTCCGACCTGCAGCAGCGAGCTGGACACCAGCCGCATCCCGTAGGCGAGCCAGACCACCGTGTAAGCGAGCCAGACGCTGAGAATGGTGGCGCGCAACGGCTGCAGCGGTGCGACGAACAGGAATACCCAGAGGAAGGCCAGGCCGGCCAGCAGCCCGGGGACTGCGCGCGGCACCAGCACCAGGTAGTCGACGAAGCGCGACCAGCCGTCGAACCGGCGATGCGTGGCCAGCCCGAGCGCGGTGTAGCACGCCACGGCGGCCGCGCCGCCCACCACGCCGATCAGCACCGTGTTGACGATGCTGCGCACCAGGGTCGGCTGGTCGAACACGGCCCGGAAATGGTCGAGCGTGAGCACCTGCAGCAGCTGGACGCCCTCGCCCCACTGGCTCACGAAGGCGCGCAGCGCGATGCCCGACAGCGGCACGGCAATCGTCAGCAGCAGCCACAGCGCCAGCACGCCGGCGGCCACCCAGCGCCAGCGCCCGAGCGGCAGCGGACGCATGCGGCCGGCCTTGCCCTTCACGGTGACGAATCGATTCGCGCTCTTCAACAGCAGGCGTTGCAGCATCACGAGCGGGAAGGTCACCGCGATGATGCAGACTGCCACCGCCGCCATCAGGTGGTACGAAGGCGTGCCGAGCTTGTTGGTCAGCTTGTACAGGTAGGTGGCCAGCACGAGATGCCCTTCGGGATCGCCGAGCACCAGCGGCAACCCGAAGATCTCGAAGCCGAGAAAGAACACCAGCACGCCCGAGAAGAGCAGGGCCGGCGTCACCATCGGCAGGCTCACGTCGCGCGCGACGCGCAGCGGGCTGGCGCCGCTCATGCGCGCGGCCTCCTCCACGTCGGAGCCCAGGCTCTTCATCGCGGACGACGCGTACAGGTACACGTGCGGCACGTGCGTCAGGCCGGCGATCAACGCAATGCTCGCCAGCGAGTACACATTCCAGGGCACGGCGCCGAACACGTCGCGGAACCAGATGCTGTAGAAGCCGACCGGGCCGGCGGCGACCACGTAGCCGAACGCCAGCACCATCGGCGAGACGAACACGGGTACGAGGATCAGCGGCTCGATCCATCGGCGCCCGGGCAGGTCCGTGCGCACCATCAGGAAGGCGAGCACGCTTCCGAACGGCAAGGCGATGAGAGCCATGCCGAGCGCGATCAGAACGGAGTTGCGCGCGGCCTGCCAGAAGTCGGGGTCGGTGAAGATGAAGCCGAAGGCGTCGAGGCCGATCTTGTGGGGGGCGAAGAACGGCGCGTCGAGCAGGCTCTGGTAGGCGATCAGCGACAGCGGCAGCAGCACCGCGATCGCCGCCAGCGAGATCGTCACGACGCGCGGCAGCGCGGCACGCCACTTCGCCGTCGCCGGCGCGCGCAGAGCCGGACGCAGGGGCAGCGGCGCTGCTGCTGCCATCACATGCCTCCCTTGATCGCGCCTTGCCACTGCTTCAGGAAGGCGAGCCGCTTCGTCGGGTCGAGGTACGTCATCAGCTCCGGCCCGACGGGAATGGGCCGAAGCGCAGCACCCAGCGTCTTCGCGAGGCCCGCGGCGGTGAGCTCACCCTCGACGTCCGCCCGGATGGAGCCCAGCTCCACCTGGTTGCCGATCAGCGTCTGCCCGCGCCGCGATAGCAGGTAGTCGAGCCACAGCTTCGCGGCGTTCGGATGCGCTGCGGTCTTCGAAATGAACCCCACGCGCGACATGACGAGCGTGTAGTCCTTCGGGAACAGGTAGCCGATCGACGCGTCCTTCTTCGCGCGCGCCATGGCATACGAGCCGATGATGTTGTAGCCGATCAGCGCCTCGCCGGAGCCGATGCGCTCCATCATCGTTCCCGAGCTCGACTGGAAGCGCGTGCTGGAGGTGCCGAGCGCCTTCACGAAGTCCCAGAACGCGGGGTTCGCCTTGCTGTCCTGCGTGATGAGCAGGAAGCCGACGCCGGATTTCTCGACGTCGTACGACGTCACCTTGCTCTTGAGCTTGTCGCCGTGCTGGCCCAGAACGCGCACCAGGTCGGCGTGCGTTTGCGGCACCTGGTCGGCGCCCAGCAGCCGCTTGTTGTAGATGATCGAGATCGGCTCGTACGTCGTGCCGTAGGCCTCGTTCTTCCACACCGCCCAAGCGGGCAGCTTCGGCACCTCGGGCGAGGCGTAGGCCAGCGCATAGCCGTCGTTCACGAGCTTGACCTGGAGGTCCATGGCCGAGCTCCAGATGAAGTCGCCGGACGTGCCGCCTGCGGCCTTCTCGCTGATTGCCCGGTTGTAGATCTCGGTCGTGTTCATGTCGTGGTACTCGACCTTCACGCCGGGGTACAGCGCCTCGAAGTCCTTGACCAGAGGCGCCGCGGTCGCTGCGTCGGTGGCCGAGTAGACGAGCAGCTTGCCTTCCTTCACGGCGGCCGCGATCGTGTCGGCGTAGCTTGCGGGGTAGCCCGCCGGCACCTGCGCCAGCGCGGCGACCGGGGCGAGTGCGAGCGCAATGGCGCCGGTGAGAAGTGATCTGCGATCGAGATGCATCGGTGTCTCCAGGTGGGGTGGGTGGGAGCCAGAGCAGCACGTGCCCTTTGCAATGCACTGTAGGAAGCACGGGTGAAGCGAGACTGAACGGCTGCTGAAAATTCGTTCAGCTTGTGGTGCGTGCGTAAATGCCCCAGATGCGGGCGAGGTCCGGCGCCCCATGCCGGCCACCGACGGCCTTGAAGGTCTCGATCGCCTTGGCCTTCTGCCCTGCCATTAGGTAGGCGATGCCGAGCCGCAGGCGGGCGTATTGGCGATTCACGAGGCGCCCCTTGCGGACGCCCTGCTCCATCATGGCCAGGCCCTTGCCGAAGTCGCCCAGCGCGACGTGGGTGAAGCCGAGGTCGAAGAGCTCGGTGCCCTCCTTGGCCCGCTCGGCGGCGAGCTCGACTTCGCGCTGGCTGATGCGCCGATGCTGCACCAGGGTCTCGACAGCGAGCTGCCGCTGCATCTCACGATGGCGCGCACCCTCGGTACCCTTGCCCAGCACACCCTTTGCGAAGCCCTGGTCGACCACGCGCTTGGCCGTGCCCGGAAAGCCTGCACGCTGTGCTTGCAGGGCCACCGCGATGTAATCGGAAGCGCTGGCCAGCGCGCCGGTCAACAGACGCAGCAGGTCGACGTCGAGTGCCGGGAACTGGTCGAAGTCCGGCCGCTTCCAAGTGCGATCGAGCAGGTCGGCCCAATACTCGCGTCTCGGATAGTGGGTGAGAAGCTTTTCCAGCGCCCAGGCATAGGCGCTGGCGTCGTTGAGCTGCGCATAGCAGCGCTGCAGCTGCAGCAGCTGGTCTTCGCCCGGCGGCTTGCCCGCGCGATCGGCGGTCTGGACTTCCCACTGCAACTCGCGCGCGGCGTTCGCGAAGTCGCCCAGCTGCAAGTACGCCTGCGCCAGCAGCGGCCTCACCTCGGACTCGGCGCCACCCGACTGGACGTATCGCTGCGCCCAGGCGATCGCCTCCGCGTATTCCTTCCGCCGCAGTTTCTCCTGCGCCACTGCCCGCAGCAACGCCAGCTGCTCGGCTGGCGTCTGACTATCCTTCGGAAGCGCCACACCTGACATGGACGCGTCCGCAGGCCGCGCGGCCATCACCGTCGTCGAGACCACCGCTCGATCGAGCGCGACGCCCATGCCGGCGGATGTGGCTGTCCAAAGGCACAGCAGAACGCGCCGGCTTGTCGAGGTGTCTTTCATGGCAGCCGCTTCCTTGCAAGAGCCGAGCCGAACTCGGCCAGGATGAGTCCGCACCGACAGCGGCACGATAGGAGCGCCTTCTGAAGAAAACCTGTCGTCATCCTGAAGATCGGTTCAGGCGCGAGATCCCCTCCGCGAGAGCAATCCACCTGAACGAACTTTCAGTCGCTGTTCAGGCTGTCGTCACTTCACCGACCTAGATTGATCACATGGCAATCATGTGACTCGAGAGGTGAAGCAAATGGATGCATCGATGACTGAGGCGACGCTGGCGGGCGAGAACGTAGTCCACCTGGGCACCGGAGGCAGGAGCCAGGAGAACCAAGGCAGCGGCTTCAAGCCCGCCTTTGTCGACACCGAGACCGGCATCGTGCATCCGTCGCGCTTCGCCGATGGCCGCCCTGCGCCGCTGCACCTGCTCGACGGCCTGCCTGATGGCGTCGTGCTGGCGCGCTCTGCGAGCGGCCGCGCGATCGAGGTGAAGGCCAGCATCGTCAGCGGCTTCAGCCGCGACGGCAGGTTCTATACACGCGAAGAAGCGGCGCGCGCCATGCAGGCCGACGCCGACTGGCAGATGGCCGCGTGACACCGGATGTCCCGCGAACATTCCTGAACCGATGTTCAGGCAAGCGACAGGTTCATTTCATGCGCGCCGCCTAGTCTTCGCGCGCTTTCGAACATTCACTGACAGGAGACTCTCGATGAAGACTTGGGCACGGGTGGCTTGCGCCGCCGCGATCGCAATGAGTGCCGCCTCCGCGACATGGGCGGCAGACAAGGGAAAGAACTGGACGCCCCCGCCGGGCAAGCTCTACGCACAGGCGCTGTCCGATCAGCTCATGAAGGAGCACCCGGAACTGATCAGCGTCACCTTCCACGGCGTCCCTCCGGGCATGGACAAGGTCTACACGATGTTTGCCGGCTCGTTCCCGGAGCGCATCGGCAACGCCGACGATACGGACGACATCGATGTCATCACCAAGGGCATCACGATCGTCGATCCGCGCTGGAACCGCAAGGATCCCGTGCGCAAGTTCGTGATGATGATGCCGCTGCGCGACGCGGGTGGCGGCCACATCGGGCTGCTGGTGCTGGCCTACAAGAACCCGCCGGGCGCCAACAAGAGCGAGACCGAGTACTTCGTGGCCGCAAGCCAGCTGCGCGACAGCCTGCAGCCGAAGATCCGCAGCTATGCCGAGCTGTTCCAGCAAGTGCAGTGACGCGACACGTCACAACCCATTCGAGGAGACAGAGATGCCGATCCGCAAGCCTTCGCATCGCGTTCGCCGTTCCATCTGCCTGGCCGCCCTCATCGCTGCGGCGGCCACGCCCGCGCTCGCGCTGAAGCATGCGCCGCGCGAACACAACCTTTCCGCCGATCCCGCGCTTCCCGCCTGGACGCCCGGCCCGGTGAAGATAAACCCTCCGGAGGAGGAGCTGACCATCGTCGGCGCCGACGTGATGGACGAGATGGTCTTCAGCTGGGCCAAGATGTACCGCGAGGCCTACGCGCCAAAAATGAGCGTCACCGTCGAGGCGCGCGCTTCGGGTTCGGGGATCAAGGGCCTGCTCGGCGACGCCCACCTGGCGCCGGTCGGTCGCGAGATGATGCCCGCCGAGGTCAAGGCCTTCGTGGACAAGTTCGGCTACGAGCCAACCGCCATCAAGGTGGCGACCGGCAGCGTCGGCTCGCTGGGCAAGACCGCCACGAGCGTCATCTTCGTGGACAAGGCCAACCCCATCAAGTGCCTGTCGCTCGATCAGCTGGACTCGATCTACTCGAAGACGCGCAAGCGAGGCTACAAGGAAGTGAACACCTGGGGCGACCTCGGCGTGGGCGGCGAATGGGCATCGCGTCCGATCCACCTGTACGGACTGAAGCCGGTCAACGGCATCGAGCAGTTCGTGAAGATGGTCGCGATGGAAGGCGGCGAATACAAGGACAACATCGAATTCGTCAAGGGCAAGGGCTTCACGCACGCGTTCAACGTGGCGGCCGAAGACATGGCCAACCGCCCGGGCGGCCTGACCTACGCGCTGCTCGCCAACAAGACGCCGAACGTCAAGGTGGTGGCGCTGTCCGCCAAGGAAAGCGGCCAGTGCTACGAGCCTACGCTGGAGAACGTGTACAGCCACAAGTACCCGTTGTCGCGCTACGTCTACATCTACATCAACCGCAAGCCGGGACAGGCGATCGAGCCGAAGGTGAAGGAGTTCCTCAAGATGACCCTCAGCAAGCAGGGACAGCAGGTCGTCGCGAGGGAAGGTGTCTATATCCCCCTGACGCCGGAAGTCGTGCGCGAGGAGCTCGGCAAGCTCGAGTGAGATGAAGCGCTCAGCCTTCACCCGAACTGGACAGCTCAAACGGTTGCCAGCCTGCCGGACCGAGACACCGGTCCGGCAGATGCGTGACAGCCTGAACCCACATTGGTCAAAAGGAACGCAATGAAGACTCTTCCCAATCAAGCGAGCCGGCGCGCGCTACTCGTCGCCGCAGGTATCGCTGCTCTCGCGCCGCTCGCCGCGGCAGCGCAGGACTACCCGAGCAAGCCGATCACACTGGTTGTTCCCTACGCGCCCGGCGGCAGCTCCGATACGCGGGCGCGCCAGATCGCCGAGAAACTCGCAAACTTCCTCGGCAAGCCAGTCGTCGTCGAGAACAAGGCCGGCGGCAACGGCAACATCGGCACTGACTTCATCGCGCGCGCGACGCCGGACGGCCACACGATCGGGATCGGCAACTTCGCGCCGCTGGCCGTCAACAAGGCGCTGTATCCGAAGCTGAGCTACGACGCCAAGACGGACCTCGCGCCGATCGTGCTCATCGAGAAAGGGCCGGTGGTGCTCGTCGTCAGCAGCGACAAGTCGCCGCACAAGAGCCTGAACGAGCTGATGGCGGCGGCGAAGGCCACGCCGGGGAAGATGAGCTACGCGTCGGCCGGCTCGGGCGGCGCTTACCATCTGGCCAGTGAGATGTTCAACGTCGCGACCGGGCTGTCGTCCGTCCACATCCCCTACAAGGGCGGAGGCCCGGCGACGAACGACCTGCTCGCCGGCACCGTCGACTACATGTTCGACATGGTTCCGGCGACGCTCGGCTACATCAAGGCGACGCCGCCGAAGATGAGGGCGCTCGCGCTGGCGAACGACAAGCGGCTGCCGGCGCTGCCCGACGTGCCGACCTTCGCCGAGCTGGGGATCAAGAACATGGAGATCTCGAACTGGCTCGGCATCGTCGCGCCGAAGGGCACACCACCGGCGATCGTCAACAAGCTGAACCAGGCGATCAACAAGGCTCTTCAGGAGCCCGATCTCGCACAGCGCATCACCTCAATGGGCAATGTGATCGGCGGCGGCAGCCCGCAGGACTTCGCGAACTTCATTGCAGCGGAGTCGTCGCGCTGGACGAAGCTCATCAAGGAGCGCGGCATCCTGGGGGAATGACCCGGTCGCTTTCGCGTATCGCGTGAACCGCTGCGCGAAGCCATGCAATGGCTCGCGCAGCGGCGCGCCGCCGTGCGGCGCGTCAATCCAGCTTATTGCCCGCCGGCCTTCAGCGCCTCGTCGACGAAGGCATTCGTGTAGGTTCGCTGCACGTCGACGCCCTTGTACTTCGCGTCGAATTCGGCGAGCACGCGGAATTCGTACGCTGCGCCGTTGGCAGGCATCCGGCCATCGTTGGCGAACATGGGCAACGCTTCCTTCAGCGCCTTCATGTACTTGTCGTGGTCCTTGCCCTTCACCTCGTCCGGGACGATGGCGGCGATCTCGTCGGCGGTGTGGGTGTTGATGTAGCTCAGCGCCCGGACGAAGGCCTTGGCCAGATGGCGCGGGATCTCCGGGCGCTCCTTGATGCGCGCCGTGGCCATGAACACGGTGCTGCTCGGGAACGGCGCGCCGAATGCCTTCTTCGTCCCCTGGAGCGTCGTGAGGTCGGCGAACACGCTCGCGACGCCCTGCGATTCGTAGTAGCCCGCGTCGGGCGTCGGCGCGACGATGAAATCGGCCTTGCCTTCACGCAGCGCGGCAACGTTCTTTTCCTTGCCGTCGGTGCCCAGCCGCGTGTAGTCGGTCAGCTTCAGGCCGGCCGCCAGCACCAGTGCGTTGGCCACCGTCGTCTTCGACGAGCCGGCGCCGCCCGCGATGAAGCGGCTGCCCTTCAGGTCGGCCAGCGTGCGGTATTTGTCCTTGGCCTGGTTGGACACCAGCACCTTCGCACCCGGGGTGACGCCCAGCGTGACGATCGCCTGCGTGTCCCGGCCGATGGACTGGTTGACGACGTTGTGATGCCAGTACGCCATGACGGCATCGATGCGGCCGTCCATCAGCATGTCGCCATGCCAGACGTCGTCGCGCACGTTCATCACCGCGACGTCCATGCCGTCCGCCTTCAGGTAGCCCAGCCGCTCGGCGACGACGACGGGAAGGTTGCGCACCGCCTTCCATTCGTCGACCAGAAGCACGATGCGCCTGTCGACCGGCAGCGGATTGGCCGATGCGCCCGGCAGGCTCGCCGCGCAGGCAGCCGCGAGTGCAGCAACGGCGCAAAAGTTTCGTCTCTTCATGGCAGTGGTCCTGGAAGTTTCGTGAAGGCGGCCACTGTGCGAGCACAACCTGTAGCCAGCCTGAACCAGAAGCGCAGCGCATTCGGCTCGCTACCGTGCGACAAGCGGCGCGACTCCCGTTGTCGGGCGTGAAGGCGTGCGCGCGACGTTCATCACCCACGACACCATCGCGAAATAGCCGACAAGCGTTGCCAGCTCGACGACGCCGGGTTCGCCGACTGCAACGCGAACCCGCTGGTAGGTTGCGTCGGCGACGCCATGGTGCGCCAGCAGCTCGACGCAAAAGTCGTGGACCGCCTGCTCGTCGGCGGCCAGGCCTTCCGGCCGTGCGCCTTGTCGAATCGCCTCCAGCGCATCGGCTGCGACGCCGGCCGCCTGCGCCAGCGGCTGGTGCATCACCCACTCGAACTGGTTGCCCACGTGGCGCGCCGTTGCGCAGGTGGCCAGCTCGCGCAGCCGCGCATCCAGCCGGCCGCCGAAACGCAGCGCTTCACCGAGCTGCGCCACACGGTCCAGCAAGGCCGGCGTGCGCAACAGCGCCACGAACGGGCCGTACACCGCTTTGCGCGGCCCATCGATCAGGGCCTGCGCGGCGGCTCGCTGCTCAGGGCCCAGCGCCTCGAGCGGTGGCATCGGCAGACGCTCGCCCCCATGGCCTTGTTCAATGGCTTGCGCGGTGGGCAGAGCGTTCATGCGTCGTCTCCCGAACGGTGGATGAAAGATGCAACCACACCGCGGTCGCGCCCAACAACGCGGCGGCGATGGCCAGTGTGAGCTCGATGCCGGACCAGGCGTGCACCGGAAGGCGCGCCAGGAGCAATGCCGCGAGCGGCCCGGCGATCTGGCCGAGGGCGAAGGCCGCCGTCATCCGCGCCAGCAGTGGCGCCGCGTTGCCCACGCAGAGCAGGCGCGCTTGTTGAAGCCCCATCATCGTCGCGACCATGAACGTGCCGCCGACCAGCAAGGCCGACAACCCGATCGCCGGCCCCGAGCGGCTGACCAGAGGCAGCACGCAGCCGGCCGCCATCAGCAGGTGGCAGCCGGCCCAGATGTCGAGCAGCCGAAAGTGTCGCAGCGCGTGACCGGCCAGCAGCGTCGAAGCGGCGGCTGCGAGGCCGAACATGGGCCAGACCAGGCCGAACAGCCGCGGGTCGTCGACCAGGTTGCGCGCCAGAGACGGCAGGTAGGTCGCAGGCAGGATGTAGCCGAACCCGAAGATGCCGTAGCACACGACCAGGCCGGCGCTGCCGCGCGGCGTTCGCGTCGATGTCGCAGCTGAAGGTCCGACCCGGGGTTCGTGCGCCGGCACAGGCCACAGCCGCCAGACCGACAGCGAGACGATCAGCGCCAATCCGCCCAGCGCCAGCCACAGGGCCGACGGGCCGGCACCGCCCGCGGCCCACGCCAGGCTGCCGGCCGCTGCAATGCCGACGCCCACGCCGCTGAAGACCCAGCCGCTCGCATCGGCGCGCCGGCGTTGCGCCAGTTCGCCGACGCTCCAGTGGCTGATGCCCACCAGCACCCACGCGCTCAGCAGCCCGGCCGCTGCGCGCAGCAGCAGCCAGGCGGCCAGGCTGTGCGTCAGGCCGGCCACGGCGGTGACCCCGGGGGTGGCGAGCAGGCAGGCCAGGACCAGCCGGCGCGGCCGGGCCGCCAGGCGCGCGGCGCTGAGCGCGCCGGCCAGGTAGCCCGCATAGTTGACGGCCGCGAGCCAGGCCGCGCCGTCGGCGTCGAGCAGGCCTTCGCGCTGCATCAGCGGCAGCAGCGGCGTGGCGGCGAAGCGGCCGATGCCCATCGCCACAGCCAGCCCCAGCGCGCCCGCGACGCAGACGCGCCATGTCGCTGCGCTTTCGAATCGTCCGTCCATGCCGCCATTGGAGCGTGTTCGGAACTTGCGCACAAATGAATAATCAAGAACTATCATTCTCCAAATGAGAAACCTCGACCTGGACTCGCTGGAGATATTTCGCAGCGTCGTGCGCGAGGGTGGCGTGATCCGCGCCGCGGCACGGCTGAACCGCGTGCAGAGCAACGTCACCACGCGCATCAAGCAGCTGGAAGAACGGCTCGGTGTCGCATTGTTCCGGCGCCAGGGCCGCTCGCTGGTGCTGTCGGCGGAAGGCCAGGGGCTGCTGGTGCACGCCGAGCGCCTGCTGCGCCTGGCCGACGAAGCAGAAAGCGAGCTGCGCGATGGTCCGACCCGAGGCGCCTTCCGGCTCGGAGCGCTCGAAAGCACGGCCGGAAGCCGCCTGCCGGCCATTCTGTCGCGTTACCACCGTGCCCATCCGGGGGTGGTCATCGAGCTGTCCACCGGAACCACCGGTGCCTTGCTGCAGCGCGTGCTCGACTACCGTCTCGAGGCGGCCTTCGTCAGCGAACCCTTCGCCGCATCCGGCTTGAAGTCCTTGCCGGTGTTCGAGGAGGAGCTGGTGCTGGTCACCGCCAAAGGCCATGCCCCGGTAAAGCGCGCGGCGGACCTGGGGCGCAGCACGATCCTCGCCTTCGCGCAGGGCTGCTCGTATCGCAAGCGGCTCGAGGACTGGTTCGGCGTGGCCGATGTGCTGCCCGAACGCGTGCTCGAATTCGCGAGCTATCCGGCGATCATCGCCTGCGTCGCGGCGGGAACGGGTTGCGCCATCGTGCCGCGCTCGGTGCTGCAGGCGCAGCGTGCCGCCGCCGACGTGCTGCAGCACCCGCTGCCCAAGCGCGTGCGCAACAACCGGACCCATCTGGTGTGGAGCGGCGACGCTTCGCCGGCGCTCGCTCACCTGATCGATCTGCTGCCCAGCTGAAGGAGGCCTCCCCAGCTTGCACTCCCGTGGCCACCAGGTGCGGGCTTGGCTGCAGCCTTGGTGCAGCGCGGGGATATGCAACATGGGACTGTCTCAAGGACGGCGGCTCAAGACCCGGCTCGCGCTCGATCGCGAGATCCCGCCGCTGCCGCTTTCGCAGCCAGAGCTGTCACTCGAGGCGGCATGACGGCCGTGGGTTGTAGTGCTGTCGGCCGGCGGCGCTCGCCAGCCGGCCGTACTCGACCCAATTCAGACGTCGGGCTGCTGAAATTCGGCGCCGCAAAGCGGTCGCTCACCGCACGCCAACTCGAGGCCACGGGCCCCTTCAGTGAATCTGTCCGCAGGTTGCGGGCGACTCACCGCTGCACCTAGCATCGCAGTTCTAGGGATTGCCTAGACGCTCGGGGAAAGTCCATGATTTCAACCTCTTGGTCGCTTCATTTGTTGTTGGAGCCAGGGAGAAAGAGCGATCGTACAGTTCGGTGGTTTCCGAACGGCTACCCACGGAGGAACTCGATGGACAAACTTGATCGGAGATCAGCTTTAGCGTTCTTCGGGTTGTTCGCCGCGTCGGCTGCTGGGGTGAAGCCCGCAGCCGCGCAAGCCATGGACATGACCGCCGGCAAGGATACGACGCTGGCACCCGGTGTCGTGCAGCGTGTCTACGGCGAGGGACCAGCCATCATCCCCGGTTTTAAGAGTGTCTCGATGCGGGACATCATCATGCAGCCGGGATCGACGACCGGCAATAACACGATGAAGAGTGCCATGGTTTGCCATATTACCGAAGGAGAGCTTCGGCTCGTGCAAGACGGCAGCAAGACCTTTACGGCCAAAAAAAACCAGGTCTGGACTTGCGATAAGGGCACAAAGGAACAAGCGTTCAATGACGGGAACGTGGTCGCAATAATGAGGATCACGGACCTGATGGCTTGAGGCGCGGCAGCAGCGGGCTGGACTCGAGCAAGTCGACACGGACGTAGTTGCGAAGAGCCTCGCGAAGTGAGTCGATAAAGCCTTGCTCTCCGAGTGCAGGTTCGGCCGTGCCGGCGACAGTGCGCGAGGCGTCTTGACTCCGAAGCGGCTGCGGCTCCCCGCGCCAGTCACGTGCGTACATGACGAATCTCCGTCCGTCGCACTCGAAGTCGGACTCGCGCTCGCGACGGTGCCGGTGGTACAGGCCACTGCTGTCTCGGACAGCAGTGGGGGCAGCTATCGGTTGCAGAGCTGCCGCCCGGCGACGCTCTCTGGTCAGCCGTAGTCGACCCAAAGGCGCCCGTGGCGATCTTCTGGTCAAACGACCGGTCCACCTTGGAAACCGACGTTCGCCGATGTCGTCGAGAAATCAGAGCCCGGCGACAGCAGTCGTTCGCGTGTGGCAACAGTCGACCGGAACAAGATCGCGGGTGAACGGCTGCATCGGAAAGTCGCGAACTGGCGCACCCGACCCGTAGAAGTCAGACGAGGTAGCGAGTTCTCTGCCCTAAAGCCGCCCCAACGTGTCACAGGCCGGACTGCCCCAAGTAGCCGCTCGGTAGCTGCTGGAACGCCCGCAGCTACGGAAGTTGGGGCCGCATAGCAAGCGCTTCGATCCGATCCAGGACCTCTTCGACACTCGGCATGCTGGCCAGCTCATCTCGCACAGAGGCCGCGCAAGCCGCAAAGGCGGTGTCGCTCATGAGCTTCTCAGCGCAAGCCGACACAGCTTTGACACTGACGTCACTCGGGGCCAGCGCCAAGGCCACGCCCGCGAGTACGGCCCGCTCGGCGTTGTAGAACTGATCCGCGAACTGCGGCAGGATCAGCAGCGGCAGACCCCAGGCGAGTGCGCCGACCATCGTCCCAGCGCCACCGTGGACCACAACGCAGGTGCAGTCGGTGAGCACCTGGTCCTGCGGGATGAACCGGTGCACCTGAACGTTGGCTGGCATGGCTCCCAGCAGCGCCGGGTCGTTCTCCTTGCCGACCGTCACGATCACCTCGGCGCCCAGGGAAGCGCTCCCGGCTACCGCCATTCGCAGCCGCTCGACGGCGGTCGGACCGGAATTCCAGACCGTGCCAAAGGTGACATAGATTCGACCCGCGCCGTGAGGTCCTATCGCCTTCGACTGGTTCAAGGCTGCCTCGGGCCTTAGGCCGATGCGGGCCGGCAGGGAGTCGATCTCGGCGATCTGCAGAGCCGGCGGGCAGGGATCGACATACAGATGCTCGTACAGACCCGCACAGGATCGCTGCGGCAAGCCACGTTCGCGCCAAAGCGGTGCGACACCGTCGCCTGCCAGGGTGGCCACATCTGGCTGCAGAAGGGGCCCGAACCCCACAGTCACCCAGGGTAGACCGGCACTAGCCGCCGCAAGGGGTGCTGCCAGCTCTGCTACCTCATGTACCAGCAAATCTGGTCTGAACTCTGCGCAGATGCGGTCCAGGTCAGCGAGCCGCGGCGGCGTCTCGATGACGGAGAACCAGCGACCGAAGGCTACGGGCCGCATCTGATCGGGCGCCAGATCACGAAACACAATCCCGGCATGGAT
This sequence comes from Piscinibacter sp., assembly GCA_036507085.1. GTDB lineage: Bacteria > Pseudomonadota > Gammaproteobacteria > Burkholderiales > Burkholderiaceae_C > Albitalea. The sequence goes on from DASXQQ010000406.1 coordinate 24,229, forward strand.
GAGTTTCACCCGGCTGTCCGCATCGCTCAATCCCGCAGGGAAGCAGTCGTAGCCCGTTGCGCGCACCTGACTCGCTATGGGCTCGCTGGTAGCGAAGGCTACTGTGTGGCCGCGCTGCTTGGCGGAAGCAGCCAGTGACGCCAAGGGCAGGAAGTGGCCCGCTATCGGTCGGCACGAGAAAAGCATTCGCATGACAACTCTCCCTTGGGCGCAGTCCCGCACTTTAAAGGCGGACTGGCTGTTGGCGCCAGCCGAAAATCGAGCCGCTTTGAGGGCGCGCCGACTGAAATCTGACCGAGGTGCTCATTGCGAAGAAGCGCGACCGTGGTGCTCACATGACGTCGAGCTATATCTTTTCCGCCAATGACGCCATCGCCAACCTCGATGTTGTCCTTGCCGGCGTGCTTGTGGGTTGGACCGGGTTGGGCCGCTTCACCCTCGTCATCGGCGCGACCATCGACGTGGTCGTGCTCCACGGCGCGCGTCGCATATTGCACTTCGGTAGACACGCCCACAGCCGACATCAATGGACGTCGGCTCCTGGCCGACGGCCGCCCGCGAGGTGATGTCACCCAGTGACGGCTGCCCCACGCATTGCCGTCATGGAGCCTTCAAAGTCGGGTCTATGGCGCATAGCCTGCCGACCTGCGGCGTGGAGGGAGCGCCAGCACCCGACCCACTGCTGACGTAGCACCTGCGGACCTGACTTCCACAAAGCAGTCTTTGAATGGGCAGCTTCATGAACTCCAGCGGCGACATCACCAGGTGCGTGGTGCCGTCGCGCCAGGCGCAGCGCCACGTCGACCGCTGGCTGGGCGGCCGGGCCGAATACCTCAAGGCGTGATCCGGGGGGCGGCGGCACAATCCGGCCATGTCCCTCACCAAGCTGAAGTACATCGTCGCGGTGGCGTGCGAGAAGCACTTCGGCCGCGCCGCCGAAGCCTGCTTCGTCTCCCAGCCCACGCTCAGCGTGGCGATCAAGAAGCTCGAGGAAGAGCTCGATGTGAAGATCTTCGAGCGCGGCGCCAGCGAGGTCAGCGTGACGCCGCTGGGCGACGAGATCGTGCGCCTGGCCCAGGCGGTCATCGAGCAGGCGCGGCGATCAAGGAGATCGCCAAGCGCGGCAAGGACCCGATCTCGGGCCCACTGCGGCTGGCCCCGAGTACGCGCTTCGCCAGCGACGCCGACGCGCCGGGTCGTGCTCGCCTGGCCCCGCCCCTTCACGCGCCACGCGGCCATCGCGGCGCTGCGCAACTGCATCTACGACTGCGAGCTGCCGGGCGTGGCGCAGCTGAGTGCCTGAGGTCAATATCCGATATCGCGAAGTTAGCGGCTTTCAATTGGAAGACGTTCGACCATAGGCGTAACTTTGCGGATACGTCAGCGGCGCCGTGGCCCGAGCGACGTTCAGGACCCAACAACCGAAGGAGAGAGCCATGTCAACCGAAGCCAAGTGCCCCTTCAACCACGCCGCCGGCGGCGGCACGACGAACAAGGACTGGTGGCCCAGCGAGCTTCAGCTGGAGTTGCTCAGCCAGCACTCGAGCAAGTCCGACCCGCTGGGCGCGAGCTTTGACTACGCCGAGGAATTCAAGAAGCTCGACTACTTCGCGCTCAAGAAGGATCTGCTGGCGCTGATGACCGACTCGCAGGACTGGTGGCCGGCCGACTTCGGCCACTACGGCCCGCAGTTCATTCGCATGGCCTGGCACGCCGCCGGCACCTACCGCACGGCCGACGGCCGCGGGGGCGGCGGCCGCGGGCAGCAGCGCTTCGCGCCGCTCAACAGCTGGCCCGACAACGTGAACATCGACAAGTCGCGTCGCCTGCTCTGGCCGATCAAGCAGAAGTACGGCCAGAAGATCAGCTGGGCCGACCTGCTGCTCCTCACCGGCAACGTGGCGCTCGAGTCGATGGGTTTCCGCACCTTCGGCTTCGCGGCCGGCCGCGAGGACGTGTGGGAGCCCGACAACGACGTCAACTGGGGCAGCGAGACCACCTGGCTGGCCACCGACAAGCGCTTCACCGGTGACCGCGATCTCGACCAGCCTCTGGGCGCCACCCACATGGGCCTGATCTACGTGAACCCGGAGGGCCCGAACGCCAGCGGCGACCCGGTCGCCGCCGCCAAGGACATCCGCGTGACCTTCGGCCGCATGGCGATGAACGACGAGGAGATCGTCGCCCTGATCGCCGGCGGCCACACCTTCGGCAAGGCGCACGGCGCCGCGCCGGAATCACACAAGGGCCCCGAGCCCGAAGGCGCGCCGCTCGAGGCGCAGGGCCTGGGCTGGAACAGCAACTTCGGCAGCGGCCACGGCAAGGACACCATCTCCAGCGGCCTGGAGGTCACCTGGACCACCACGCCGGCGCGCTGGAGCAACGACTTCTTCGAGCACCTGTTCAAGTACGAATGGGAACTGACCAAGTCCCCCGCCGGTGCCAAGCAGTGGGTGGCCAAGGACGCGCCGGAGATCATCCCCGACGCGCACATCCCCGGCAAGAAACACAAGCCGACGATGCTGACCACCGACCTGACACTGCGCGTCGACCCCGAGTTCGAGAAGATCTCGCGCCGCTTCCTCGACAACCCGCGGGCCTTCGCGGACGCCTTCGCGCGCGCCTGGTTCAAGCTGACCCACCGCGACCTCGGACCGAAGGCGCGCTACCTGGGTCCCGAGGTGCCGAAGGAAGACCTGATCTGGCAGGACCCGCTGCCCAAGGCCACGCTGCCGGCGCCGAGCGCCGCCGATATCGCCGACGTGAAGGCGAAGATCGCCGCGTCGGGCCTGACGGTCGCGCAGCTCGTCGCGGCCGCCTGGGCCTCGGCCTCGACCTTCCGCGGCGGCGACAAGCGCGGCGGCGCCAACGGCGCACGCATCCGCCTGGCCCCGCAGAAGGGCTGGGAGGCCAACACGCCGGGCGAGCTGGCGAAGGTGCTGGCCAAACTGGAAGAGGTCCAGAAGGCCTTGGGCAAGCTCTCGCTGGCCGACGTGATCGTGCTGGCCGGTGGCTTGGGCGTCGAGCAGGCCGCCAAGGCGGTGGGTGTCGCCGTCGAGGTGCCGTTTGCGCCCGGCCGCGTCGATGCCACGCAGGACCAGACCGACGTCGAATCGTTTGCCGTGCTCGAACCGATGGCCGACGGCTTCAACAACTACTTCAAGGGTCCGGCCAGCGTGCCGATCGAGCACCTGCTGGTGGACAAGGCGCAGCAGCTCACGCTGACCGCGCCCGAGCTGACCGTGCTCGTGGGCGGGCTGCGCGTGCTGGGCGCCAACGCAGGCGGCAGCAAGCACGGCGTGTTCACCGACCGGCCAGGCGTGCTGTCCACCGACTTCTTCGTCAACCTGCTCGACATGAGCACGGAGTGGAAGCCGGCCGGCGGCATCTACGAAGGCAAGGACCGCAAGACCGGCAATCCGAAGTGGACCGCCACGCGCGCCGACCTGATGTTTGGCTCCAACTCCGTGCTGCGCGCGCTGGCCGAGGTGTACGCGAGCGCCGATGCGAAGGAGAAATTCGTGCGGGACTTCGTGGCCGCCTGGAGCAAGGTGATGGACCTGGACCGCTTCGATCTGGCCACCCATTGAGCTGAAACGAATGGGGCCCCGGCTTGGGTAGATTCGGGGCCCCACGCCAGGAACGTCCACCATGGCCAAGAAGAAGGACGCCGGCGCCGCGCCGGCCATCAACATCGGCAGCCACATCAGCTCGACGTTGCGTTGCGCCTCGCGCTCCAACCGTCGGCTCGACTGGACGCGATTCAGAGGCTCATCAGGCTGGGCTGCTGACGCCAAAGAAGGTCCGTTC
>DASXQQ010000407.1:0-17028 GCA_036507085.1 Piscinibacter sp.
GTGCACCGCCGACTTGGCGGTCTCGGCGCCGCGGATGTCGATCACCGCCGGCAGTTCTTCGTAAAGGACCTCGACGAGTTCGGCCGCGTCCTTCGCCTGCAAGTAGCTCTCGGCGACGATCAGCGCGACCCCGTCGCCGACGTAGCGCACCTTGCCCTGCGCGAGCACCGGGTGCGGCGGCTCCTTCATCGGCGAGCCGTCCTTGCTGTGGATCAGCCAGCCGCAGGGCAGGCCACCGACCTTGGCCTCGGCCAGGTCGGCGCCGGTAAAGATCTTGACCACACCCGGCGCCTTGAGCGCAGCCGCGGTGTCGATGGACTTGATGCGCGCATGCGCGTACGGCGAGCGCAGGAACACGCCCCAGGTCTGGCCCGGCAGCACCACGTCGTCGGTGTACTGGCCGGCGCCGGTCAGGAAGCGATAGTCTTCACGGCGAAGCAGGGGCTTGCCGATCGGGGAATTGGACAGATCGGTCATGGCGGTCTCCTGGCATCACGCGGTCGCCGAGACCTTGCCGGACTGGCAAAGCTGAACGGCCTTGACGATGTTGTGGTAGCCGGTGCAACGGCAGATGTTGCCTTCCAGCCCCTCGCGGATTTCCTGCTCGCTCGCCTGCGGCTTGTCCTTCAGCAATTGCACCGCCGACATCACCATGCCGGGGGTGCAGAAGCCGCATTGCAGGCCGTGGCACTCGCGAAACGCCGCCTGCATCGGGTGCAGCGCGCCGTCGGTCGCCAGGCCTTCGATGGTGGTGATCTCGGCGCCCTGCGCCTGCAGCGCGAGCATGGAGCAGGCTTTCACCGCCCTGCCGTTCATGTGCACCGTGCAGGCGCCGCATTGCGCGGTGTCGCAGCCCACATGGGTGCCGGTGAGCTGCAGCGTCTCGCGGATCAACTGCACCAGCAGCGTTCGGGGGTCGACCGTCGCCTCGACCGCCTTGCCGTTCACCGTCAAACGAATGGCCATGTCCATGCTTGTCTCCTGGGTGAAAGACCGAATGTGGGAGAGCGATTGTGCGCGCGCTTTCAGCGGCGCGCAGCACCCTGTTCGACCCCATTGTTCGACTGCGCCCGCGCGCGGCAAAGCATGGGTTTTCCCGTAATGACGGGGGCCGCGGGGCCGGCGGTGGCGTGCGATCAGCGCCCGGATTTGGCGTTCGGGAAAAACAGCGGCTCGCCGCCGATCCGGTAGCCGGCGATCGTCGCCTGCCCGTCGGCGCCGGTGACCCAGTCGACGAAGGCCTGGGCGAGGTCCTTCTTCACATGCGGGTGCCGGGCCGGGTTCACGACCATCACGCCGTACTGGTTGAAGAGCCGGCTGTCGCCCTCGACCAGCACGACGAGCTGGCCGCGGTTCCTGAAGTTGAGCCAGGTGCCGCGGTCGGTGAGCGCGTAGGCGTCGAGCGATGACGCGATGTTGAGCGCCGGGCCCATGCCGCAGCCGCATTCCTTGTAGCCGCTCGCCCTGGCCGCCGGCGCCTCGATGCCGGCCGCCTTCCAGTAGCGCAGCTCGGCGGCGTGGGTGCCGCTCTTGTCGCCGCGCGAGACGAACGGCGCCGAGCCCGCTGCGAGTTTGCGCAAGGCGTCGGCCACGTCCTTGCCCTTGACGGCGGCGGGGTCGCTCTTCGGGCCGACGAGGACAAAGTCGTTGTACATCACCGGTTCGCGCGCGAGGCTGAAGCCCTCGGCGACGAACGTCTCCTCGGCCGCACGGTCGTGGACGAAGACGACATCGGCATCCCCGCGCCGGCCGATGTCGAGCGCCTGGCCGGTGCCCACCGCCACCACCTTCACGTCGATGCCGGTGGCCCGCTTGAACGCGGGCAGCAGGTGGGCGAACAGGCCCGACTGTTCGGTCGAGGTGGTCGAGGCCATCACGATGCTGCGCTCTTGCGCCGCGGCCGTGAGCGCAGCCAGGCCGAGCACGGTGGCGGCGAGCGAGCGACGAAGCGATTTCAGGTCCACGGCAATTCTCCTTTCAGGAACAAGGCGGCTTCGGCGGGCAAGGGGCCGCCGAAGAATTCCTCGGTCGACACGTCGGCCAGCACGCGGCCGTGCTCCAGGTACAGCACGCGGTTCGCGAGTCGCTTGACCTGGCCGAGGTTGTGCGAGCTCATCAGCACCGTCATGCCCTGCGCGGCGAACTCGGCGATCAAGGATTCGACCTCGCGCTTGGCGGTGGGGTCGAGGCTGGCGGTGGGCTCGTCGAGCAACAACACGTCGGGTGCGAGGGTCCAGGCGCGCGCCAGCGCGGCGCGCTGCTGCTGGCCGGCCGACAGCACCCGCGCGTTGCGCCGCGCCTCAGCCGCCAGGCCGACGCGCTGCAGCGAATGCAGCGCACGCTCGCGCCGCAGCGCGCGCGGCACACCCTGCAGCAGCAGGCCGAGCTCGATGTTCGCGAGCAGGGACAGGCGCAGCATGAACGGCCGCTGGAACACCATCGCCACCCGCGTCGATCCGTCGCCGACGATTCGCTCGCCCTCGGCCAGCGGCACCAGCCCATGGGCGGCGCGCAGCAAGGTGCTCTTGCCCGAGCCGTTGGCGCCGACCAGCGCGATGCGCTCGCCGCGCCGCACCGCAAGGTCAACGCCGGCGAGTGCGGTTTTCGCGCCGAAGCGCACGCTGGCCGACCGCAGCTCGATCAAGGTCGGGCTCAATGGTTCACCCTTGGCGCACTGCGGCCTGTAGGGTGGGCGGTAGGGTGGGCTTCAGCCCACGCGTCCCGCGCGACGTCGGCGTAAATCCCGTGGGCTGAAGCCCACCCTACGCCCACCTCACGCCCAGCTGCGTCTCTCACGACACCGCCCCGACACGCGCATCGACGTGCGCGCCCCAGCCGCGCAGCAGCGCGATCAACGCGTTCAACACCAGCACCACGCCGAGCAGCACCAGGCCCAGCGCGAGCGCGAGCGGCAGGTCGCCCTTGCTGGTCTCGAGCGCGATCGCGGTGGTCATGACGCGCGTCACGCCGTCGATGTTGCCGCCGACGATCATGACCGCGCCGACTTCCGACACCGCGCGGCCGAAGGCGACGAGCGCGAGCGTCAGCAGGACCATGCGTTCGTCCCAGGCGACGATCAACGCCGACACCAGCTTGCCCGCGCCGAGCGAGCGCAGCTGGTCGCCATGGTCGTGCAGCGCGTCGTCGAGGGTTTGGCGGGCGAGCGCCGCAACGATCGGCGTGACGAGGATGGACTGGGCGATGACCATCGCCGCCGGCGTGAACAGGATGCCCATGGCACCGAGCGGCCCGGCGCGCGACAGCAGCAGGTAGACCACCAGCCCGACCACCACCGACGGCAGGGCGAGCAAGGTGTTGAGCAGCACCAGCACCACACGACGGCCCGGGAAACGCCACACCGCCAGCATCGCGCCGATCAGCAGGCCGGCCGCGGTGGCAATCACGCAGGCCAAGGCGCTGACCCCGAGCGACAAACCGACGATGTCGAAGAGCTTGGGGTCGCCGCTCGCGACGAGCCGCGCGGCGCTGGACGCGCTTTCGAGGAACGGATTCATCTATGCCGCGCAGCTCCTGAACCCGCTGAAGACGTCATCGCGCGTGGGCAGATAGAAGTTGCGGTACCTCGCATGGCGCATGCGACCGCGCGTTGCGAACGACGCGCCGCGCAACACCTTGTGGGTTCCGAACCAGGGCTGCGAATAGTCGAGGTAGGGGTCGGCGCTGAAGCCGGCATAGGGACGAAAGGTCGTCGCCGTCCACTCCCACACCTCGCCCCAGCGAAAGCCCCGCGAGCGGCCGGCGTGGGCGGCGGCTTCCCATTCCACCTCGGTGGGCAGGCGCCGTCCGGCCCAGCGGCACCAGGCGTCGGCCTCGTACCAGCTGACGTGCATCACCGGCTGCGCGAGCGGCACGCGCACCAGGCGGCCGTGGCGCTGCTGCAGCACGCCCTGGCGCATCTGGTCGACATGGCGCGGCACGCGCCGGCCTTCGCGCTGCAGCCAGGCCCAGCCGTCGTCGGACCACCAGCGCGGCTCGTCGTAGCCGCCGTCCTCGACGAACTCGCCGTACTGCGACCAGCTCACCGGCTGGGCGTCGATCTCGAACTCGGGCACACGCACCTCGTGCGTCCACTTCTCGTTGTCGAACACGAAGCCACCGGGGGATGAGCCGATGGCCGCGCGGCTGGCCGGGAACAGCAGCGGCTCGCGCGGCGCGGCGGTCGCCAGGTCGGGGCGCAGCCCGGGTGCGCTCTCGAGGCTCAGGTCCAGCGTTTGCGCCATGTAGGCGAAGGCCTCGCCGTGCATGTCTTCGTGGAACAGCGCGAGCCGAAAGAAATACAGCGCGTCGTCGCTGTCGTCGGCTGTCTCCAGCAGCTCGAGCGTGGTGTCCATCGTGTCGGCGAGGAACTGCTTGGTCCCTTGCAGGTCGGGGGTGTCGAGCTGCCAGCGGGTGTCGTGCGGCACATGCGACGAGTCGTACCAGCGGTCCGCGTCGGCAAGCACCGACGCGAGCCGCGGCGCGTCGGGCGTGCAGGCCGCGCCACGCTGGCGTTGCAGGTTGCGCGCGAGCCAGTATTCCTGGAACCAGCCTATGTGGCCGAGTTCCCACAGCGGCGGGTTGAGTTCGGCGAGCAGCGGCACGCTGAAGTTCTGCGCGGCGAGCGTCTCTTCGTAGACGGCGAACCAGCGCAGTGTGTGATTGCGTGCGTCGATCAATGCGAGCGACAGCATCTCCTTGCCGGCGCTTCGCATGCGCGGCGAGTTCACGTCTGCGGCTTCGGTGTCGAGCAAGGTGCGTCTTCCTTTGGTCGGATTCATTGTCGCACTGGCTTCTTGGTTCACGCTTGTCGCTATGCCCTGTGCTTGGGAGACCGCGCCGGGACCCGGCGCGGTCTCCCAAGCACAGGGCTTAGCAACAACCATCTCGCCGAAGGGCTGGCGCGGCGGCGCTCACCTCGCTGCTTCTCCGGGACACGCGCTCAGCACCAGTGGGTGGTCGTGCGCGCCGATCCGGTCGGCGAGTCTCTCGCAGTGGCCCGCCCAGCAAGCGCGATATCCCGATGCGAAGCGCGAGTTCGCGAGAACGAGTTCGCGTTGCGGCGGCAAGACGGGGCTGAAGCGCCACCACGGGCCAACGTGCTGCGCGTCAACCGGGATGTCGACACCCGCCCCGAGCCCCTCGGAGCGAACTTCCCGCAGTTGCAGGCCATCGGCGCTCGCGCTCCAGTCTTCCTCGATCGCGAAGTGCTCGACGCTGTGCGTCCAGGCAAGCGTCAGCGGCGACGGCACACGCAGCAGCACGCTGCCCGACAAAGCGATCGCGATGCAGATGTCCATCAGCGCAACAAGCCGATCTCGTGAAAGTAGCGCTGCGCGCCCGGATGCAGCGCGATCGGCCGGCTCGCCAACGCGCGGTCGCGGGCGATGTCGCGCGCCGCGATGTGCGAGGCGCGCAACTCCGGCAGCGCGGCGTAAAGCGCCTTGAGGGCGGAATAGACGAGTGCCTCGCTCACCTCGCTGTGGGTGACGAGGAAATTGATCAGCGCCGCGGTCTGCACGTCCTGTTTCTGCCCGGCATAGGTGCCTGCGGGAATGACGACCGGCGAGAAGATGCCCCCCGACTTGGCGATCAGCTCGGGCGCGATCGGCACGATGTCCACCGGCACCGCGGCCGCGAGTTCACTGACCGCCTTGACACCGAGCCCGGCCGAGACGATCACCGCGTCGAGCTGGCCATCGCGCATCAGCGCGACCGCGTCGTTGTAGGCGAGGTAGTCGACCCGCCGCAGGTCCGCATAGCTCATGCCCGCCGCACCGAGCAGCACGCGCGCATTGAGTTCGTTGCCGCTGCGCGATGCGCCGACCGAGACGCGCTTGCCTTTCAGGTCCTGCACCGAGCGGATCTTCGCGCTCTTCAGCGCGACCAGGTGCAGGTAATTCGGAAACAGCGCGGCCACCATGCGCAGCCGATCGCGCGAACTCGGAAAACCGGCCTCGACATTGCCCTTGAACGCGTCGGACATCACATCACCCTGGCCGAACGCGAAGGTGCCGCGGCGCTGCTGCAGCAGGTTGAAGTTCTCGACCGAGGCCTGCGTCGACCGGACGCTGACGCGCGCGCCCGGCAGGTCGCGCTCCCAGATCTTCGCCAGTGCAATGCCCAGCGGGTAGTACACGCCGCCGGTGTTTCCGGTGAGCATCACGATCTCGGTTTGCGCACGCGCCGGGTGGGCAAACGAGATGAGTAGTATTGCGATGACGACCCAGGCTTTCATGCGCTACCCTGCGGGCGAAGATGTGCAGTATGTGGAGTCGGGCTTCGATCAAGCTGAAGGTTCTGGCGGCGCCGTTGGCGGTGATTCTGCTGTTCGTCGGCGTGTCGGTGGGCGCGGTCTGGCTGTTGCGCAGCCAGGGCGAGGCGTTTCGCGACGTGGTCGGTGGCGCGTTCGACGCAGCCACCACCACCAGCCGCATTTCGCTCACCGTCGCGAGCATCCACTCCGACCTGGTGCGCCACGTCAACCTGCTGAGCACGCGGCAGAGCGTCGAGTCGACCAGCGAGCTGCGCGAGACGCTCGCCGCGCGCTTCGACCGGGTCGAGGCGATGCTGCAAAGCGTCGAGACCAATGCACCGGCGGTGGACAAGGACTTGCTGCACGATGTGGCCGATTTCCTTTCGATCTATCGCACCGTCGCCACGCGGGTGACGCAGGCGCAGGCGCTGAACCCGACGCTCATCAGTACGCTGATGGCGCACTACAGCCAGCTCGATGCGTACCTCAACCGACTCGCCGAGGTGACGATTCTCGCCGCGAAAGAGCGGCAGCGGCGCACCGAAGCCCTGGTCGACCGGACCGTCAATGTACTCCTGCTCGGCGTGGCGATCACCGTGGCGATCGGCCTCGCGGCCACCTGGCTGATCGGCCGCGCGATCTCCCGACCGCTCACCGAAATGACCGGCGTGATGTCGCGCCTCGCCGAGGGCGAATACAACATCCAGGTGCCGGCGATGGCGCGCCAGGACGAGGTCGGCTCGATGGCCGGCGCGGTCGAGGTGTTCCGCGAGGCAACGATGCGCCTGCACCAGCGCGAGACCGAGCTCGCGCACACCGTCGAGCACCTGGCCATCATGCGCGACCAGGCCAACGAGGCCAGTCGCGCGAAGAGCGAGTTCCTTGCCAACATGAGCCACGAGCTGCGCACGCCGCTCAACGCGATCCTCGGCTATGCGCAGATCCTGCAGTGGGAAGCCAGCATGGGCAACAAGCAGCTCGCGGGGCTGGCGACCATCGAGAAGAGCGGCCAGCACCTGCTGACCCTGATCGACGACATCCTCGACCTGTCGAAAATCGAAGCCGGCAAGCGCGAACTGCAACTCGCGCCGCTCGCGCTCGGGCCTTTCCTGCGCGGCATCGTCGACATCATTCAGGTGCGGACCGAGCAGAAGCACCTGGTCTTCGTCTACGAGTCCAACGAGCTGCCGGCGAGCGTCGACGCCGACGAGAAGCAGCTGCGCCAGGTGCTGCTGAATCTGCTGGGCAACGCAACCAAGTTCACCGACCAGGGCGAGGTGAGCCTGCGCGTGAAGCTGCTGTCGGGCGCCGACCAGGTCGCGCGGCTGCGCTTCGAGGTGCGCGACAGCGGCATCGGCATCGGTGAGGCGGACATGAAGACGCTGTTCCAGCCGTTCCGCCAGGTCGGCGACATCGAGCGGCGGCGCGGCGGCACCGGCCTCGGCCTCGCGATCAGTCGCCAGCTCGTGCGATTGATGGGCAGTGACATCGAGGTCACGAGCACGCCCGGCCAGGGCAGCGTGTTCGCCTTCGAGTTGCGACTGCCGCTGGCCGAGGCGCAGGCCTCGCTGCCGGCCGACCGCATCGCCCTGGGCTATGACGGCGAACGCAAGAAGGTGCTGGTGGTCGACGACGTGGCCGAGAACCGCGCGCTGCTGATCGACATGCTGCGCCCGCTCGGCTTCCTGACCTTCGAGGCGCACAACGGCCGCGAGGGCGTCGAGCGCGCGCAGGCGCTGCTGCCCGACCTGATCCTGATGGACAACGTGATGCCGGTGATGAACGGCCTCGAAGCCACCCGGCTGCTGCGCGCCACGCCGGCGCTGAAGGACGTGCCGGTGCTCGCGATCTCGGCCAGCGCGTCGCAAGCCGACCGCGAGATGGCGGTCGATGCCGGCGCCACCGACTTCGTGTCCAAGCCGTTTCGCGCCGCGCAGCTGCTGGCCCTGTTCGAGCGCCACCTGGGCATCCGCTTCCACACGCGATAGGTCGGCGCGCCGCGCGCCCGGATAATCGCGCCCATGCACTTGCTGATCCCCTTTGCCTCAGCCGTGTCGGAGGCCAGCACGCACACCGTTCGCGACCTGCAGTTGCCGAACCTGCAGGCCCTGCTGCGCCGGCTCACGCCGAGCGAACGCATCGGCACCGACGAATACGCGCTGACCCCGCCGCACGAACGCGCGTTGGCCGACGCGCTCGGCCTGCGCGGCGCCGATGGCGCGCTGCCGTGGGCGGCGCGCCAGGCCGCGGCCGACGGCATCGCGACACAGGGACGTGCCTGGGGCTTGCTGACGCCGGTGCACTGGCATGTCGGGCGCGACCACATCAGCCTCGCCGACCCGGCGGCGTTGAAGCTCGGCGAGGGCGAGTCGCGCCCCTTGCTCGACGCGGTGCGCGCACTGTTCGAGAGCGAGGGCTTCGTTCTCGCTTACGGCGCGGCGACGCGCTGGTACGCGGCGCACGACTCGCTCGACGGCCTGCCCTGCGCGTCGATCGACCGGGTGATCGGCCGCAACGTCGATCTGTGGCTGCCCAACCATCCCCAGGCGCGGCTGATTCGTCGCCTGCAAAACGAGGTCCAGATGCTGCTGTACAACCACCCGATCAACGACGCGCGCGAGGCGCGCGGCGAGCTGCCGGTCAACTCGTTCTGGTTGAGCGGCTGTGGCCGCTTGCAGCCGGTTCGCGAGAGCGATTCGGTGCGCGTCGACGACACCCTGCGCGCGCCCTTGCTCGCCGAAGACTGGGCCGGCTGGGCCGACGCGTGGCGCGCACTCGATGCGCAGGCGCTGGCCGAACTCGTCGCGCGGGTGCACAAGGGCGAACCGGTGGCGCTGACGCTGTGCGGCGAGCGCCATTCGCAGCGCCATGACAGCGTCGCGCGGACGCTCTGGCAGCGGGCGACCGGCGGCTGGCGAGCCGCCCCGCCGCACGTCGTGCTGGAGGCGCTGTGAGCACGCCGACGATCACCTTGCGCGACGTGCCGCCGCGGGCCGCGTGGGCGCTCGAGCAGGCGGGCGTGCACCCCTTGCTCGCGCGGCTGTTCGCCGCGCGCGGCGTGCGCACCAGCGACGAGCTCGACGACGGCCTCGCGCGGCTGCTCGTCCCCGACGAGTTGCGCGGCGCCGCCGCCGCGGCGGTGCTGCTCGCCGATGCGATCGGCGCCGGCCAGCGCATCTGCGTCGTTGCCGACTACGACTGCGACGGCGCGACCGCCTGCGCCGTCGCCCTGCGCGGCCTCGCGATGCTCGGCGCCGCGCGCGACACCTTGAGCTACGTGGTGCCCGACCGCGCCGTGCACGGCTACGGCCTCACGCCGGCGATCGTCGACCTCGCATTGCAGAAGACGCCGCAGTTGCTGCTGACGGTGGACAACGGCATCGCGAGCCTGGCCGGCGTGGCGCACGCGCGCGCCATGGGCCTCGCGGTGCTGGTGACCGACCACCACCTGCCGGCGCGCGTCGGCGACGAGGTCGTGCTGCCCGAGGCGCAGGTCATCGTCAACCCGAACCAGCCGGGCTGCGGCTTCGGCAGCAAGAACCTCGCCGGTGTCGGCGTGATGTTCTACGTGCTGCTCGCGCTGCGCGGCGAACTGCGCCAGCGTGGCGTGTTCAGCGCCGCAACGCAGCCGCGGCTCGATGCGCTGCTCGACCTGGTGGCGCTCGGCACCGTGGCCGACGTGGTCAAGCTCGACGCCAACAACCGCCGCCTCGTCGCGCAGGGCTTGAAGCGCATTCGCGCGGGCAAGATGCAGCCCGGCGTGGCTGCGCTGTTCAGCGCCGCGGGGCGCGACCCGCGTCGTGCCAGCGGCTTCGACATCGGCTTCGCGCTCGGGCCGCGCATCAACGCGGCGGGCCGGTTGTCGGACATGACGCTCGGCATCGAATGCCTTTGCACCGACGACGCGGCGCGCGCCGCCGAACTGGCGCAGTCGCTCGATGCGATCAACCGCGAGCGGCGCGACGTCGAAGCGGGGATGCGCGAGCAGGCCGAGCTGTTGCTCGAGATGCTGATGCAGAACACCGAAAAAGCGGGCGAGCCGCCACCGGCGCTCGCGATCTTCGACCCCGATTTCCACGAAGGCGTGGTCGGCATCGTCGCCTCGCGCCTGAAGGACCGGGTGCATCGGCCGACCTTCGTGTTCGCGCTCGGGCAGGACGGGCTGCTCAAGGGCTCGGGCCGCTCGATCGCCGGCTTTCACCTGCGCGATGCGCTCGACCTGGTCAGCAAGCGCCATCCGGCGCTGTTGAAGAAGTTCGGCGGCCATGCGATGGCGGCCGGCTGCACGCTCGCCGAGGAAGACTTCGACACCTTCGACGAGGCCTTGCAGCGCGTCGCGCGCGAGTGGCTCGACGCGAGCACGCTGCAGCGCAAGCTGCTCAGCGACGGGCCGCTGGGCGGCGAGTACTTCACCCCCGAGACGGTGCATTCGCTCGACGCGCAGGTGTGGGGCCAGGCCTTCGAGCCCCCGCTGTTCAGCGACAGCGTCGAGGTGGTCTCGCAGCGCCTCGTCGGCGAGCGTCATTTGAAGCTCAGCGTGCGCCACGCGGGCGCGCTGCGCGAAGCGATCTGGTTCGGTCACAGCGAACCGCTGCCGGCGCAGGTGACGCTCGCCTACCGGCTCAGCGTCGACGAGTACAACGGCCGCCAGCGGGTGCAGATGGTGGTCGAAGCGTGCCGTCCGGAGGACGGCATGCTTTAACGCACAGCTCCCCCGCGCCCCCTCCGAGAGGGGGCTCCAGCACGTTGGACCGCTCTCCCCAGCCCCTCTCCGAGAGAGGGGCTCCAGCATGATTGACGGGCCGGCCTCACGGCCGGCCACACCTCGTATGTCGCACAGCGTGTTCGCCGCGATCGACTTCGCCAAGGCCCTGTCAAACAAACTGGAGCCCTCCTCCCGGAGGAGGGCTGGGTGGTGTCGTCGAACATGCCGGAGCCCCCTCTCGGAGGGGGCGCGGGGGAGCTGTGTGGTAAGGCGTGCAAGGCGTGCCGTCCTTCGGACGGCGCCCCCTACGCCAGCCGCAGCGGCACCCGCCCCGCCCCCGGCCACACCGGCCCCGGGCAGGCATGGCGCTGCAGCAACTCGCTGATGACCGCAGGATCGACCGGCCGGCTGAACAGGAAACCCTGCGCGCATTCGCAGCCCTGGGCGAGCAGGAAGCTGCGCTGGGCCTCGGTCTCGACGCCTTCGGCGACCACCGTCAGGCCGAGGCTGCGCGCCATCGAGATGATCGCCAGCGCGATGGCCGCGTCATCGCTGCTGTGCGGCAGGTCCTTGACGAAGGCGCGGTCGATCTTCAGCTTGTTGATCGGCAGGCGCTTCAGATAGGCCAGCGACGACAGGCCGGTGCCGAAGTCGTCGACCGCGACGCGGATGCCGCGTTCGCCCAGCGCCGCGAGCTGCGCCACGTTGGAGGCGATGTCCTCGACCATCGAATGCTCGGTGATCTCGATCTCCAGGCAGCGCGGATCGGCGAGCGACGCGGCGAGCGCGGCGTCGACCTGCCGCTTCAGGCCGCGGCGAAGCTGCACCGCCGAGACGTTCACCGCCACATGCAGCTCGGCATGGCCGGCGTCGGCCCAGGCTTTCATCTGCCGGCACGCGGTGTGCAGCACCCATTGGCCGATGTCGACGATCACGCCGCTGCGCTCGGCCAGCGCGATGAAGTCCACCGGCGAGACCGTCCCGAGCTCGGGATGGTCCCAGCGCAGCAGCGCCTCGACGCCGACCATGCGCTGCTGGCGCAGGTCGACGATCGGCTGGTAGCACAGGCGCAGCTCGTTGCGCTCGATCGCGCGGCGCAGGTCGGCGTCGAGCCGCATGCGGGCTCGCGCGCCGCGCTCGAGGTCGGCATGGAAGATCGCGGACGTGTTCTTGCCCTGGCGCTTGGCCTCGTACATCGCGGTGTCGGCAGCGCGGATCAGGCCGGCAGCGTCGCTCGCGTCGGCGGGAAACTGCGCCAGCCCGACGCTGCCGCGCACCCGCAGCTCGTGGCTGCCCAGCGTCACCGGCGCTTCCAGCGCGAGCATCGCGGCCTGGCCGAGCAGCTGCAGCTGCAGCCGCCCGCCCACGCGGGGTGCGAGCATCACGAACTCGTCGCCGCCGAAGCGGAACACCCGATCGGTCGCGCGCATGCTCGCCGTCAGGCGCTCGGCCAAGGCGCGCAACAACTGGTCGCCCACCGCGTGGCCGAGCGTGTCGTTGACCACCTTGAAGTCGTCGAGGTCGAGCAGCAACAGCGCGAAGCCCTCGCTGCCGCGCCCCCCCGCCTGGATCAGTCGCTCGATCTGCTCGTTCGCCGCATGCCGGTTCGCCAACCCGGTCACCGGGTCGTAGTAGGCGAGGTAGTCGAGCCGGCTCTCGGTCGCGTCGACGTCGCGGCGCAGGCGGATCACCAGCAGGAACGCGAGGCCGAACGCGAGCGCGCTCGTGAGCACGGTGATGCCGACATACGTGGCGACGCGCTGGTACAGCGGGTTCAGGCTCGCCGCAAGATGGACCGAGCCAACCGTTCGATCGGCTTCGCGCACCGGCTGGCTGACGAACAGCCGGTTGCGCACGAACGCATGGCCGACACCGCCCTCGATAGTCGGGGCCGCCTCGTGGCCGTCGCCGCGCGTGCCGGCAGCGCGGTAGCGCGCCAGCACCCGGCCCTGGTCGTCGCGCAGCTCGGCGTGCAGGATGGCCGGCGAGGCTTGCAGGCCGGCGAGCGTTTCGGCGGCAGCCCGGGCATCCTGGAAGATGATCGCCGCCGAGCAGTTCTCGGCGGCGATGCGCGCCTGCACGACGAGGTCGTCGACCATCGCCGAGCGCAGCGAGAAGTAGACGAAGGCGTCGAAGAGCAGCCCGGCGACCAGCAGCGCCACGCCGGCGGTCGTGACCACCGCATGAGCCAGCCGGTTCGCCAGGCGCGGCCCCTGCCGCACGCGCAAGGGAGGACGTTTGTCGATGTTCATTCTCTGACCACGCGCGCCAGGCGCAGCAGTTTGGAACTGAGTTGCAGCCGGGCCTGACGCACCGGCTGCAGGTTGACTTCGAAGGCGATGCGGTTGCCGATGCGCTGCAGCACGATCGCCGTCGTGTCGTGCGGCGCGTCGATGTCGTCGCTGACAACCAGCGCGCCGGCGGCGCGCTGCGCCTTCAAGCCGGCAGCCAGGCGCATGCGGTCGGCCGCGCCGACGAACACCGCGTGGCAGGTCGTGGCGCTGCTCGCCGGCGGCAGGTCGCGCACCTCGAGCCGGTGGTTGCGGATGGGCCGCTCGTTCAGGCCCTTGAGCGACGCGTTCAAGGCGCTGTTCGGCCCGACGCACAGGACCAGGGATCCGCCCGTGTCGGGCAGCGACTCGGGCGGCCACTCGACGAAGAGCAGGATGTTGAAGACGATCGCCGCCTTCAGCTCGCCCTCTTCGACCGCGCGCGCCTGCGATGCGAAGCACAGTGCCAGCAAGGGCACGATGCCGGCGACGCGGGCGAGCCATCGGATCATGGCGTTATCAGGCCTCAGAACTTGAAGTCCAACTTCAGGCGCACGCTGCGCCCGTCCTGCGGCGCGGTCGGCTGCACCACCGAATCGCCGCCGGGGTCGCTGGCGTGGCGGTCGAAGACGTCGTAGACGCTCAGCGACAGCGCGAGCCGCTGCGCCGGCCATTGCCTCGACAGCGTGAGGTTCATCACCCCGTAGCCCGGCACGACGCCGCGCCGCGCCACGCCGACCCACTCGCTGCCGAGCGTCCAGCCGGCGCCCACCGGCAGCAACGCGATCAGCTTGCCGAGTTGGGCCGCGTTGCGCGCGTCGAGGCCGTTGTTCGACGGGTCGCCGACCCGCTGCACGCTGAGGTTGGCGCGAACGCGCGCCGCGTTGGGCCAGGCCTGCTCGGCTTCGAGCTCGACACCGTGGGCGCGCAGCGTGCCGGCGTTGTTGAACACCAGCAGGCCGTCGGCCGGGTCGACGCTCTGCACCAGCAGGTTGCGCGCGCGGTTGCTGTAGGCCGACACGGTCCAGCGGCTGGACGCCGAGGGGCGCAGCTCCAGCACCAGTTCGTCGCCACGCACCCGCTCGTCGCGCAGCGCCGGATTGCCCTTGTAGCCGCCGGCGGTCGGCACGTCGTAGGCCATCTCGTAGGCGTTGGGCGATCGGAACGCGCTGCCGTGGATGAACTTCAGCAGCAGATCGTCGCGCGGGCGTGCGACCACCGCGATGCGCGGGCTGAACTGCGCGCCGCTGCCCTGCACCGAGTCCTGGCGCGCACCGGCGGTGACGGACCAGACGGGCGACAGCTGCCACTGGTCTTCGACGAACAGCGCGAAGCGCCGGCCGTCGCGATGGTCGTCGAGGTAGCTCGCCGCGACCGGTGCCACGTCGGCGTTCGACTGGTCGCGCCGCGGCGACCATTGCGCCTCGGCGCCGACGACGAGCTTGTGCGCATCGAAGCGCTCGGTGAAGAAGTCGGACTCGACGCCCCACCAGCGCGCCTGGGCGCGGTCGCGGTTGAGCGTGACCGGCGGCACATCGACGATGTAGTCGCCGCGGAATGAATAGACGCCGGCGAAGGCGCGCAGCTTCCAGCGGCTGAGCGCGTCGACGCGCCGCTGCAGGCTCGCGTCGACCAGCGTCTGGGTGTCGCGAAACAGGTTGCCGGTGTCGCCGAACACCGTCGTCGGGTAGGCCGACAGGCCCTTGATGCGGTCGGCGTGGATCAGCGTGGCCGACAGCTCGCCATGATCGATCCTGGCGAACAGCTGCGACTGGCGTTCGTGGTCGGTGTCGTGGCTGATGCCGTGGTTCGTCGCCGGCGTGTCGTAGCCGGGGTAGTAGGCGTCGCTGCCGGCGACGCGCAGCACGCTCGCCGACAACAGCACCGAGGTGCCGGGCGCGACGGCCTGGCGGGTCGACACGCGCAGCTGGCGCGCGCCGGCGCTGCCGAGCGACGCCGCCCCGTCCGAGATGCTCGCGCCGGCGCCGCGGCGGGTGACCACGTTGACGGTGGCGAACAAGGCGTTCGCGCCGTGCACCGCCGAGCCGGGACCCGGGATGAATTCGACGCGCTCGACCAGGTCGAGGTCGAGCGGGAATTCGCTGCCGAGGAAGGCCTGGTCGTAGACGGTGTCGTTGACCCGGTTTCCGTCGATCAGCAGCAGGATGCGGGTGTTGTAGTCGCCCGGGGCGGCAAAGCCGCGCACCCCGAGGTAGGCATAGGTGCGGTCCGACGACACCACCACCCCGCGCACCGAGCGCAGCACGTCGGCCAGCGTGCGATGGCCGAGCGCGCGGATCTCGTCGGCACCGATCACCGTCACCGATGAGGCCGATTCGCTCATCCGCAGCGCGAACTTGGACGCGCCGGACACGTCGAGGTCGAGCAGCGTGTCCAGCGGCGCGGACGCCAGGTCGGTGCTCGGCGCGGCGGCGTGCGCGGCGAGCGCGAGGCAGGCCGCCGCCGCGGTCGTGCAGCGGCGCGCGCACCGGCGCGCAGCGTGACTGCATCTGGTCATCGGAGTCCCCCCGGCATACGTCGTTATCGGCAGCTCCGCGACGCGCTGTAACGACAGCGCCGGAGGCCCCGCGAGCTTATCGGACGGCCACGCAGCGCACCGCGCAGGACGGCACCGCGGTTCGTGACGGATCGCACACCGTTCGATGCGCCCGGCCGATGGCCCGCGTTTGACCTTGCGCGCGCCGCAGCGGGGGGCGCGTCCCTACAATGACCGCAGTGAACTTGCCTTCCCTGTGGATGAACGCCGACCTGCACTGCCACTCCGTCGTGTCCGACGGCACGCTGGAGCCCGAGGCGCTCGCCGCGCGCGCCAAGGCCAACGGCGTGGAGCTGTGGGCGCTGACCGACCATGACGAGATCGGCGGCCAGCAGCGCGCGCGCGACGCCGCGCTCGCGCTCGACCTGCCCTGGCTCAGCGGCACCGAAATTTCGGTCACCTTCGCCGGCATCACGGTACACATCGTCGGCCTCGGCTTCGACCTCGACGACGCGGCGCTCGTCGCCGGCCTGGCCGCCACCCGCGGCGGGCGGCGCGAACGGGCGATCGAGATGTCCGAGGGCCTGGCCAAGTTCGGCATCAAAGGGGCCTACGAGGGCGCGCTGAAATACGTCGGCAACCCCGAGCTGATCTCGCGCACCCACTTCGCGCGCCACCTGGTCGAGACCGGCGTCTGCGCCGACACGCAGGAGGTGTTTCGGCGCTACCTCGTCGAGGGCAAGCCCGGCTTCGTGCCGCACCGCTGGGCCACGCTCGGCAACGCGGTGCGCTGGATCACCCAGGCCGGCGGCCTCGCGGTCATCGCCCACCCCGGGCGCTACAAGTTCAGCCCGACCGAGGAGTACGCCCTGTTCACGGAGTTCAAGGCGCACGGCGGGCTCGGGGTCGAAGTCGTGACCGGCAGCCACGGCGCCGCCGATTACCTGAAGTACACCGACATGACGCTCGAGTTCGGCCTGCTCGCATCGCGCGGCTCCGACTTCCACAGCCCCGACGAGAGCCGCACCGATCTCGGCCGCTTGCCCGAGCTGCCGGGCCAGCTGACGCCCGTCTGGCAGGCGCTGGCGCACCGGGTTCAGCGCCGCTCGTGAGGGCATTGCGCTGACGATGGCGGACTGATCGAATCATGTCGCAATACTTCGAAGTCCATCCCGTCAACCCGCAGCCGCGCCTGCTCAAGCAGGCGGCGCAGATCCTGCACGCCGGCGGGATCGCGGCGCTGCCCACCGACTCGAGCTATGCGCTGGTGTGCCACCTCGACGACAAGACCGCTGCCGAGAAC
>DASXQQ010000408.1:0-22180 GCA_036507085.1 Piscinibacter sp.
GTCCAGGCCACCTGCATCTTGCCGACGTTCTTCGTGTTGATCTGGTTCAACTTGCTGTAGCGCTGGTTGAACATGTCGCCCGCCTGCATCGCCCAGTTGTGGGGATCTGCAATGCGTTTTTCCACATCGGCATTGGCGAGCGCCAACGCGGGAATAGCCAGCACGAGTGCTCCGAACAAGATAGGTGCAGGCATTGCGCTCATGGCGCCTCCTCAATGACTTTCGCCTCGCCTGCTCGCTACTTGTTGCTCGTGCCCTCATTGGAGTTTAGGCTTGCACCTTGTTGTCGACGGGCACGGTTGACCGCTGCGGCAATCAGGGTAAACCCTCTGGCAGGCATGATTACTGCTGTTCCTGCTGACGTGGGTGGATCGTTGCCCGCAACTTCGACGGGAGCGGGCCATGCGTGTTGTGCGGATTTTCCTGGCCTCGCTGGCGCTGCTCTCCGCTGCGCCGGCCTGGTGCAACGACATCGTCGAGGTGCTCGAACGCTCGCAGACGATGCGCATGCAGGCGCTGCCCCCCGCCGCGCCCGACAGCGAAAGGGCGGCGCGCGTGCATGCCAGCTTCGAGCGCCTGGCCGGCGTGATGGCGCTGCCGGGCCGCGTCGAGTTGCGCATCGTCGGTGGCGGCGTCTATGCCGAGGCGATGCTCGGGCATGTGATCGTCGCCAGCGAGGCGCTCGCCGACATGCCCGAGGGCGAGAGGCTGTTCATCCTGGCGCACGAACTCGGCCACATCGCACTCGGGCATTGGGACGAGTTGCGCGCGCTCTACCGGCGCCACATCCCGGGCGAGGTGCGGCGCGAGACCACCGACCCGATCGCCGACGCGCTCGGCGCCGAGGCGCATGAGCAGGCCTACCGCCAGGAATTCGCCGCCGACGCCTACGGCTATCGCGTCATCTTCCAGCTCGGCTTTCGCATGGACACGGCCTATGCGGTGATGCTTCACGCCCCCGAGCCGGGCGACACGGCAACGCACCCGAGCACGCGCCGCCGCTTGGCGCAGTTTCGAGCGGTCGACGCGCAGCTGCGGCACTCGAGCCTGCAGGCCGCCGGCCCGCGCCCGCCCGCCGAGTGAGTGAGGTGCGGGCCGGGCTGCTGGCCCTGAGCTCGCGGCCATGCGACACGCTGGACAAGACTCTTGTTGCGCGACTGACCGCAGGTCGCCATCATGCCGACACGATGACTCCAAAACTGGCAATCGCCGCGGCGGGGGTCCTGCTTCCTGGGTCGCTGCTGGCGCAGACGCCCGTGGTCAGCGGGGTGAGCCTGCCGCGGGTCGTCGTGACGGCCACGCGCGTCGAGGCAACGCCCTTCGACGTGCCCGCATCGATCGACCGCATCGGCAGCGACACGATCGGGGACGGCCGCCTGCAGGTCAACATTTCCGAGAGCCTCGGCGGCGTGCCTGGCCTGCTGGCGCGCGACCGGCAGAACTATGCGCAGGACGTGCAGATCTCGGTGCGCGGTTTCGGCGCCCGCTCGACCTTCGGCATCCGCGGCGTGCGCCTGTACGTGGACGGCATCCCGGCCACGCTGCCCGACGGCCAGGGCCAGATCTCGCACGTGGACCTGGGCTCGGCCGAGCGCATCGAAGTGCTGCGCGGGCCCTTCTCGGCGCTGTACGGCAACTCGTCGGGCGGCGTGGTGCAGGTCTTCACCGAGGAGGGTGTCGGCCCGCCGGTCGCGAGCTTCAGCCTGGCCGGCGGCAGCGACGGTGCGCTGCGCGTTGCGACCAAGCTCGCCGGCGCCAACGGCGGCCTGGGCTATGTGGTCGACCTGAGCCGCTTCAGGACCGACGGCTACCGAGAGCACAGTGCCGCCC
This sequence comes from Piscinibacter sp., assembly GCA_036507085.1. Classification (GTDB taxonomy): domain Bacteria; phylum Pseudomonadota; class Gammaproteobacteria; order Burkholderiales; family Burkholderiaceae_C; genus Albitalea. Next base: position 1,831 of record DASXQQ010000408.1, read on the forward strand.
AGCGCGACATCGGCAACGTCAAGCTGACCACCAGGACCGACGAGTCCGGCAAGCTCACGCTGATCGCCAACAGCATGGGCCTGCCCCAGGCGCAGGATCCGCTCGGCTTGTCGCGCGCGCAGTTCGACGCCGATCCGCGCGGCGTCGATCCGTCGGCGCTCGCCTTCAACACGCGCAAGACCGTGAACCAGACGCAGCTCGGCGCGCTTTACGAGCGCAACCTGAATGCGGCGAACGCGCTGCGGCTGCTGGTGTACGGTGGGCACCGCGGCACTGAGCAGTTCCAGGCCATCCCCACCGGGCCGCAGAACAATCCGCTCCATCCCGGCGGCATGATCGCGCTGGCTCGGGACTACAGCGGTACCGACCTGCGCTGGACGCTGAAAGCCTCGCCCGGCGAACGCCCGCTCACCGTGGTGGCGGGGCTCGCCTACGACGCGCTGAAGGAGCATCGCCAGGGCTACCAGAATTTCATCGGCACGACGCTCGGCGTGCAGGGGGCCTTGCGCCGCGACGAGGACAACGACGTGTCGAACGTCGATCAGTACCTGCAGCTGTCGTGGCAGCTCGCGCCGCAGTGGAAGCTCGACGCCGGCGTGCGCCACAGCAGCGTGCGCTTTCGCTCGACCGACCACTACGTCGTCGGCGCCAACGGCGACGACAGCGGCCGCACCGAGTTCGCCGCCACGCTGCCGGTGCTGGCGCTCATGTACAGCCTGAGCGGCAAGCTGCACCTCTACGCCGCCGCGGGGCGTGGCTTCGAGACGCCGACGCTGAACGAACTGGCCTACCGGCCCGACGGCACGCCGGGCCTGAACTTCGCGCTGCGGGCGGCGCGCAGCGAGAACGTCGAAGCGGGCATGAAGGCGCGCATGGACGGCGTGGGCGAACTGACGGCGGCGCTCTTCCAGACCCGTACGCGCCACGAGATCGTCACGCAGACCAACACGGGCGGGCGCTCCACCTTCCAGAACGCCGGAGCGACGCGTCGCGCCGGGCTGGAACTGGCGTGGTCGGCGCAGCTGCGCGAGAACCTGCGCGCGCAGGCGGCAGCCACCTGGCTGAATGCGCGCTACCGCGACGCCTTCGCCACGTGTGCGTCCACGCCCTGCGCGGCGCCCAACCAGACGATTCCCGCCGGCAACCGCATTCCCGGTACGGCGCGCTCGTCGCTGTTCGCCGGCCTGGCTTGGGCGCCGTCGGTCGGCTGGCGTGCCGGTGTCGAGATCCGCGCGCTCAGCCGCGTCCCGGTAAACGACGCCAATTCCGACGCGGCGGCGGGCTACGCGGTGGGGGGCGCGAGCCTCGGATACGTGATGCGGCAGGGACCTTGGGAACTGCGCGGCTTTGGCCGGGTCGACAATGTCTTCGGGCGCAAGTTCGCCGGCTCGGTGATCGTCAACGAAGGCAACGCGCGCTATTTCGAACCCGCGCCCGGGCGGACCTGGCTGGCGGGCTTGTCGGCCGCGCTGAGCTTCTGAGGCATCGCGATGGACATCGAGCAGCCACGCTATGACGGGGTCGCAGTCGCGCTGCACTGGCTGATCGGCGTGGCGCTGCTGGCCGAGATGGCGTTCGGTTTCCTGCTCGACGACATCGCCCCGCGCGGCACGCCCCCGCGCGCGGCGGTGATCAACCTACACAAGTCTTCCGGTCTGGTGCTGCTGGCGCTGATCGTCGTGCGGCTCGCATGGTGGTTGGGGCACGCGCCGCCGCCGTGGCCCGATTCGATGCCGCCCTGGCAGCGTCGCGCCGCGCGCCTCGATCACGCCGCGCTGTATGCCTGCATGGTGGTGCTGCCGCTGTCGGGCTACATCGCCTCGAACTTCAGCCGGTTCGGCGTGAAGTTCTTCGGCACCGCGCTGCCGCCCTGGGGCGCCGACCTGCCGCAGGTGTACGGCTTCTTCAACGGCATCCACGACGTCACGGCCTATGTCTTCTCGGCGCTGATCGTGGTGCATGTCACCGCGGCCTTGAAGCATGCGCTCGTCGATCGCGATGGCGTGTTCTCCCGCATGTGGCCGAGGCCGCATGCGCACACGCGGCCGCTGGACACCGCTGCGCGACGGAGATGACGGAGGCCGCATGCCCTTGAAACGTCTGTTCCGAGCTTGCGCACTCGTGTTCGCGCTGCCGCTGGCGGCATTCCCCGCGCCGTTCGCCTACGTTCCCAACGAGGGCTCGGGCACGGTGAGCGTCATCGACACCGCGACCGACCAGGTCGTCGCGGAAATCGCGGCCGGCAAGAAGCCGCGCGGCACGGCGGTCAGCGCCGATGGGCGCACCGCCTATGTCAGCGACCAGCCCAACAACCAGTTGGTGACGCTCGATCTGGTGCAGCGCAAGCCCTTGGGCACGATCCCGCTCGGCGAATCGCCCGAAGGCGTGGGCATCTCGCCGGACGGGCGCTGGGTCGCGGCGGCGGTCGAGGAGAGCAACGACGTGGCCTTCGTCGACACGGCTGCCGGCAAGCTGGCCTTCGTCGTGAAGGTGCGCGGCAAGAATCCCGAGCACGCGGTCTTCGCCCCTGACGGCCGGCATGTGTTCGTGAGCGCCGAAGAGGGCGAGGCCGTCGACGTGATCGACGTGGCCGAGCGCAAGCAGGTCGCGCAGGTGCCGGTGGGGGCGCGGCCGCGCGGCATCGGCTTCTCGCCCGACGGCCGGCGCGCCTACGTGGCGGCCGAGAATGCCGACGAGGTCTACGTGATCGATGCGGTGACGTACAAGGTGCTGGTGAAAGTCAAGGCCGGCTCGCGCAGCAACGGCATCGCGGTTCATCCGGACGGCAAGCGGGTGTTCGTGTCGAACGGCGGCGATGCCACCGTGTCGGTGATCGACACGACGAGCCATGTCGTCACGGCGACCATTGCCGTCGGCCAGCGCCCGTGGAACATGGCGCTCACGCCGGACGGCAAGAAGCTCTATGTCGCCTGCGGCCGCTCGGGCAGCGTGTCGGTGATCGACGTGGACCGCGGCACGCGCATCGCCGACATCGCGGTCGGCAAGCTGCCCTGGGGCGTGGCGATCCGCTGACGAAGACTCAACCGCCGAGCAGCGGCAACACGGCGGCCTGGCCGGCCTGTCGCGCGATGTCCAGCGCGGTCAGTCCGCGGTCGTCGCGCAGTTCGAGGCGTGCGCCGCGCGTGAGCAGCAGCCGCACCGCGTCGACCTGACCCTGACCCGCGGCCCACATCAAGGGCGTGAGCTGGTGCTCGTACGGCGTGTTGACGTCGACGCCGGCGGCGATCAACGCGACCAGCACGCCGGCGTGCCCCTGTCCGGCGGCGTAGACGATCGCCGGCTTCTTCATGCGATCGACCGGATCGGTTCGCGCGCCGGTTTCGAGCAGGCGCTTGACGAGCGCGGCGTGGCCTTCGTAGCTCGCCGCCATCAGCGGCGTGACCCCTTCGAGCGAGGCGAGGTTCACGTCGGCGCCGGCCTTCAGGAGGCGCTCGGCGATCGCGACCTCGCCCTTTTCCGAAGCGATCAACAGGGCCGTCTTGCCCAGGCGATTGCGCGAGTTCGGCGCCGCGCCTTGAGCCAGGGTTCGCTCCACCCGTGCGACGTCGGCCTGTCGTGCGCCGACCAGCAGCTGGGCGTTGAGGTTCGGGTTGCTGGGCGCCTGGGCATGAACGGGCGACGCCGTCCAGAGACACAGCATCGCGGCGACGGCCAGGCGTGCGGTGAATGCGATTCGTTTGATGCCGGTCATGTTCACCTCGCAGGGGTGGTCTGCCATGCCCCTTGAATCTGATCACCAAAGGTCTATCCTCGCCACCGAGGAAACGCGCGACCCGACCCCGGTCGCAGCCGTGCCAGTCCCAGGAGACTGCGCCCGCCGAGCCCTCCACGTTGCCTACTCCGCACTCACCGAGCGCGGCGAGCGCCCCAGGCGAACTCGAGACAACAAGGAGAGATGTATGAACCGGATGAGATCAGTGTCGCGCACCCCGCGGTGGCTGCGCGCATGCAGCCTTGCCACCGCGCTGATGGTCATCGGCTTCGGTGCCCGGGCCCAGCCCGAGATCGCGGGCGGAGCCCCGCCCGCCACCGGCGGACCGGTGCCGACCGCCATCTCGGTGCCGCAGGCCAGGCTCGATGCGGCGGACAAGGACGGTTCGAACTTCCTGCACTCGAACGCCAACTATGCGCAGACGCGCTACTACCCGGCCTCGCAGATCAACACGAAGAACGTGGCCAAGCTCAAGCCCGTCTTCGTCTTCCAGACGGCCGTGGTGGAGTCGATGGAGACCGCGCCCATCGTGGTCGACGGCGTGATGTACGTCACCACCTCGTACAACCACCTGTACGCGCTCGATGCCGCCACGGGCAAGGAGTTCTGGCACTACACGCACAAGCAGGGACCCGTGACGACCTACTGCTGCGGGCCGAACAACCGCGGCGTGGCGATCATGAACGATCGCGTCTACATGGCCACGCTCGATGCCAAGCTGCTGGCGTTCGACGCGAAGACCGGCAAGGTGCTGTGGGCGACGCAGATCGCCGACCCCGAGCTCGGCTATTCGGAGACGATGGCGCCCGTGGCGGTCAACGGCAAGGTGCTGATCGGCACCAACGGCGGCGAGTACGGCGTGCGCGGCTTCCTGAAGGCCTACGACGCGAACGACGGCAAGCTGCTGTGGACCTTCTTCACGATTCCCGAGAAGGGCCACGAGGGCGTGTGGGCCGTCAATGACGCGACGGGTCGCAACATGCACCGTGACATCGACGCCGAGAAGAAGAAGCTCGCGGCCAGCGGCGGTGACTTCTACAAGACGCTGGGTGGCGGCGTTTGGATGGCCCCGGCGATCGACAAGGAGACCAACACGGTGTTCTTCGTCGCTGGCAATCCGAGCCCCGACCTGTACGGCGCCGAGCGGCCCGGCGACAACCTCTACACCAATTCGATGATCGCGGTCGACCTCAACACCGGCGCCTACAAGTGGCACTTCCAGTACATCGCACACGACGTGTGGGACCTCGATGCGGCCTCGCCGGTCATCCTGACGGAAGCCGCAGGCAAGGACGGCAAGATGCGCAAGGTCGCCATCCATGGCGGCAAGACGGGCCATCTCTACGTGCACGACCGCGCCACCGGCCAGCTGATCCGCTTCAGCGAGGCGATGATCCCGCAGGAGAACATGTGGGTGCTGCCGACCAAGGAAGGCGCGCGAATGCTGCCCGGCGCGAATGGCGGTGTCGAATGGAGCCCGATGGCGATCAACCCGAAGCTGCGACTCGCCTATGCGGCCAATCTGCACCAGCCGATGACCTATCACGTCGAGGAGGCCAAGTACCCCGGCGGCAAGCTGTGGCTGGGCGGTGCCTTCAAGGTCATTCCGAGCGAGAAGCAGGCCGGACGGCTGGTGGCGGTCAACATCGACACCGGCAAGGTGGCCTGGAAGTTCGACACCGACCTGCCGCTGATGGGAGGCGTGCTCGCGACGGCCGGCGACCTGGTCTTCAACGGCGAAGGCAACGGCTGGTTCCGCGCGTTCGACGCGAAGACCGGCAAGATGTTGTGGCAGTTCCAGTGCGGCGCCGGAGCGAACGCACCGGCGGTGTCGTACACGGTTCGCGGCAAGCAGTACGTCGCGGTGGCTGCGGGCGGCAACACGCAGATCGACTTTAAGCGCGGCAACTCGGTGATCGTCTTCGCACTGCCATAGCGCGGCGGCGAACATGAAGCTGCTGCGGGCCGTTCCGGCCTTTGCCGGATTGGCCATGCTGGCCGGGGCGTCGCTGGCGCAAAGCGCGGCGGCGCCGGCCAAGGCGCAGGCCTGCGCCGCCTGCCATGGCCCGAACGGCAATTCGACGCAGCCGCAGTTTCCGATCCTTGCCGGGCAGACCTCGCGCTACCTCTACCTGCAGCTGCGCGACTTCCAGGAAGGCCGGCGCAGCGACCCGCTGATGACGCCGATGGCGGCCGGACTGAGCCGCGACGACATGCGCGAAATCGCCGACTGGTTCTCGAAGCAGAAGCCCGCGCCGCATTCCTTCAAGGTCGATCCGCAGAAGGCTCGCCTGGGCAAGCTGAAGGCCGACGAAACCTTGTGCACGATGTGCCACCTCGGCGGCTTCTCCGGGCAGAACGAGATCCCGCGCGTGGCCGGCCAGCACCATGACTACATCGTCAAGCAGCTGAGCGACTTCAAAAGTCGCAAGCGAACCAACGACGCCGGCAACATGACGAGCGTGTCCGGCACCTTGAGCGATGCGGACATCGAGAACCTGGCGCACTACATCACCGGCCTCTAGCCGAGGCACGCCTGGTGGCCATGCCGGGCACAATGAAGCATCCATCCCATTCGCAGGAGAAGCGTGATGCGGGGTCTGCTCGAAGAAGCTGCCCAACGAGCTGTCGGCTATCTGGAGGGATTGACCCAGCGTGACGTGGCACCCACGGGCGAAGCGGTTGCGAGAATCGATGAGTTCGACGGGGCTCTTCCGTCTGCGCCGCAAGCTCCTGGCGACACGCTTCGCCAGCTCGACGAGCTCGCCTCCCCAGCCACCATGGCGACCGCAGGTGGCCGCTATTTCGGCTTCGTCACCGGCGCCGCCTTGCCCGTCACCGTGGCCAGCAACTGGCTCGCCACGGCATGGGACCAGAACTCTGCGCATCACACGAGCGCGCCGGCCACGGCGGTGCTCGAACGCACCGCGCTGCGCTGGCTTCTCGAGCTGCTGGGCTTGCCGGCGAGCAGCGGCGGTGCCTTCGTCACGGGGGCGACCATGGCCAACTTCAGCGCGCTCGCGGCGGCGCGGCATGCGGTGCTTCAGCATGCGGGCTGGCATGTGGAGGCGGACGGTCTGTTCGGCGCGCCGCCCATCACCGTGCTGGTGGGCGAGGAGGCGCACCCCACGCTGATGAAGTCGCTCGGCATGCTGGGGCTGGGCCGCAGCCGCGTGCTGCGGGTGCCGGTGGATGGCCAGGGCCGCATGCGCGCCGATCGACTGCCCGCGTGGAGCGGTCCGTGCATCGTCTGTACGCAGGCGGGCAACGTCAACACCGGGGCCTTCGATCCCTTTGCGGCCATCATCGACGAGGCGCATGCCCGCGGTGCCTGGGTGCATGTGGACGGCGCCTTCGGCCTGTGGGCCGCGGCCAGCGCGGCGCTGGCGCCGCTGGTCGCCGGCATGGCGCGCGCCGACTCCTGGGCCACCGATGCACACAAGTGGCTCAACGTGCCCTACGACAGCGGCCTGGCCTTCGTGCGCGATGCCGGCGCGCTGCGCTCGGCCATGGCCATTTCGGCCGATTACCTGCCCCCGCAAAGCGAGTCGCGCAACCCGTCGGACTACACGCCCGAGCTGTCGCGCCGGGCGCGCGGTGTGGACGTGTGGGCCGCATTGCGCACGCTGGGCGCAAGCGGTGTGGCCGAGATGCTGGAGCGTTGCTGCCGCCATGCCCGGCGCTTCGCGAGCGAACTGCGCAGCGCCGGTTGCACGGTGCTCAACGAGGTGGTGCTCAACCAGGTGCTGGTGAGCTTTGGGGATGCCGACACCACGCGCCGTGTCATCGCCGAGCTGCAGGCCGATGGCACCTGCTGGTGCGGTCCCACGCAATGGCAGGGGCACACCGCCATGCGCATCAGCGTGTGCTCATGGGCGACCAGCGACGAGGATGTGTCGCGCAGCCTCGATGCGATGCTGCGCATCGCGGCGCGCTGCAGGGGCTGAAGCCAGGTTCAGGGCTGCTTGCCTTCGGCCAGCTTCTTCAGGTTGGCCAGGCCGCTCTGGTACACGCCGGTCACGGCCTTCACCGCGGCGTCGTCGTTCTTGTCAGGCGGCGGCTCGTTGCCTGGGTAGGCGCGGTAGAAGGCGCCGCGCCATTCCACCACCGACTTGCCGCCGTCGCCCGTGACCTGGATGGTCGAGGTGTAGTTGCTCACCGGCAGCGCGCCGCCATCCTTCAGGCGGTAGGTGTACTTCTTTTGCTCGTCGCTGTAGCCCTCCAGCGTTTCGACGAGCTCGCCGCCGCCTTTGAGCCAAATGGTGCGCACCGAGCCCACGGTATTGCGTTTGTCGGCCGGGCTGGTGGCCACGGCGGGGTGCCAGTCCTTCAGCGCGTCGAAGTCCTTCAGCTTGCCCCACACGGCATCGGCCGGCGCGTCGATGGTGGTCCTTTCGACCACCTTCTGCCGCGTGGGGCCGTGCGCCTGGCTGGCGGCGCTCAGGGCCACCAGCAAGGCGAGGACGAAGGCCTGGGGTCGTCGTTGCATGTCGCTTGTCTCCATGGGTTGCGAGGGCGGAATCGCCCTCAAGGTTCGTTCGGCTCGCCGATGAAGGCGCCGAAGCCGCGGCTGTTCCGCCCGGTCGCGATGCTTCCGAGCGTGCGCCCGGTCGTCGCGTCGAGCACGCTCACGTTGTCGTCCATCCAGTTGACGACGTAGACGCGATCGCCATGCGCCGCCACGCCCTCGGGGTGGCCGAAGCCGCGCAATGTCTGAATCACCTGCAGCGAAGGGGCGTCGATCACGCTCACCGAGTCGTCGTGCTGGTTGGTGATGTACAGCCGCCTGCCGTCTGCCGTGAGCGCGGCGCCGTAGGGCGCCTTGCCCACCTTCACCGTGGCCACCACGCGCAGCGAGCGCGTGTCGATCACCGAGACGTCGTCGCTCTTCACGTTGAGCGCATAGAGGCGCTGGCGTGGCGCATCGACGAGCAGTGCGAACGGATGGCTGCCGACCCGGATGCGCGACAGCACCCGCTGCGCGGCCACATCGACCACGGCCACGCCGTCGTCGTCGCGTTCGGCCACGTACACCGTGGCGCCGTCCGCATGCACCGCCACGCCGGCCGGCGCGCGGCCCACGGCGAGTGCCGTCACGGGTCGCAGCGTGCGCGTATCGAAGCCGAGCAGGCGGTTGCCGTACCAGTCGGCCACGTAGACGCGCGTGCCATCGGGCGCGGCGGCCATGCCCACCGGCCCGTCGCCGGCGGCGAAGCTGCCGACGACCTGGTGCTCGCGCATGTCGATCACCGAGACGGTCTTGCTGTCGGGGTTGGAAACGAACACGCGGCCGGCGCGGCCGGCCGCCGCCACGCCGGCCGGCGAGCGGCCCACGGGCACGGTGGCGATCACGCGCTGCTCGCCAAGGTCGATCACCGACACATCGTGGCTGCCCTGGTTGGTGATGTAGGCGAAAGGCGTTGCGGTGGCCGGCCGCATGCAGGCGAGCAGCGCGGCCGTCAATGCCACGCGGCAGCCGATGAGCTCAACGCGCCGCATGGCTCGGTTCCACGTCCATGTCGACGATCGGCCAGCCGTGCTGCAGCGCATGGGCGCGCAGGCGTGCATCGGGCCGCACCGCCACGGGATGGGTCACGGCCTGCAGCAGCGGCAAGTCGCCGGCGGAGTCGGAATAGAACCAGCTGCGCTCGAAGGCCTGCAGGTGCAGGCCGGCGGTGGCGAGCCAGGCGTTCACGCGCTGCAGCTTGTGTTCGCGGTGGCAGGGCAGGCCGTCGATCTCGCCGGTGAGGCGATCGTCGATGCGTTCCGCCTCGGTGGCGAGCACATGCGCGATGCCGAACAGCCGCGCAAAGGGCTCGGCAATGAAGCGCGTGGTCGCGGTCACCAGCACGCACAACTCGCCGGCCTCGCGGTGGCGAGCGACGACCGCGCGCGACCCGGCCGGCAGCCGCGGCGCCATCCGCATCTCGAACTCCTGCGCCCAGCGCGCCAGCACCGCATGCGGATGCCGGGCGAGCGGCGCCACGCTCGCCCGATGCAGCGCCTCGATGCCGATGGTGCCGGCCACGTATTGCTGGCAGAGCGCGAGATACACCGCCTCGAAGCCCGGTTCGAGCGCATCGCGCTCGATGAGAAAGCGCGTCCACGCCATGCCGCTGTCGAAGGGGATCAGCGTGTGGTCGAGGTCGAAGAGCGCGAGTCTCATCTGCAAAACGCTGCGTTTTCAGTCGTATTTCAAATACTTGAAGCGCGGGTCGTCAGGGGTGCCTTCGAGCACCGCGCCTTCTTCCTTGCCCGGCTGCCACATCAGCACCTCCTCGATCTTCTTCGCCAGGGCGAAGTCCTTCTCGGTCACGCCCTTGGCCGCGTGGTTCACCAGCTTCACGGTGACGAAGGCATAGGACACCGTGAGGTCGGGGTGATGCCATGCGGTCTCGGCCAGGTGGCCCACCGTGTTGACGACCATCAGCGTGCCCTTCCAGCCCGAGGTCTTGTACTTGCGGCGGATCCAGCCGTCTTCGAAGCTCCACCGGGGCAACTCGTCCTCGAGGCGGGCCTCGATCTCCTGCGGGGCGTACACCTCGTCCGCGGTCTTCCTGCGCCATGCGGTCATCGTCGGCTCCTTGTTATGTCGTCGCGCATTCACGCTGCGCGACAGGCGTCGTGGTGGGTTCGAAGCGGGGCAGGCCGGTGTCGAGCCCGGTGAGAAAGCGCGCTTTGAGCAGGCATTCTTCGTACTCCGCGTCGGCTTCGCTGTCGATCACGATGCCGGCGCCGATGCCCAGCCGGGCGGGGGCCAGGCCGCTGCACGATTCGCCCAGCGTCAGCGTGCGGATGGCCACCGACAGGCAGAAGTCGCCACAGCGCGCGCCGTCCGGCGGCGCGTCGACCCAGCCGATGGCCCCGGTATAGAGGCCGCGCGGCGTGCTTTCCAGTTCGGCGATCAGCTCCATCGTGTGGTGCTTGGGCGCACCGGTGATCGAGCCGCAGGGGAAGGTGGCGCGCAGCAGGTCGGCAAACGAGAGCTCGCTCGCCAACCGCGCCTGCACGGTGGAGGTCATCTGGAACAGCGTGGGGTGCGTCTCGATGGTGAAGAGATCCGGCACCCGCACCGAGCCGACGCGGGCGATGCGCCCGAGGTCGTTGCGCAGCAGGTCGACGATCATCAGGTTCTCTGCGCGGTTCTTCACGTCCTCGGCCAGCCAGCGCGCCATCTCGCTGTCGCCCTCCGTGGTGCGGGCGCGCGCAGCGGTGCCCTTCATCGGCCGTGCCGTCAGCACGCCGCCGTCGTGCCGCAGGAAGAGCTCCGGCGAGCACGACAACACGTGGCGCACGGCGCTGCCCGGCGCTTGCGGCTCCGGCGGCAGTGCGATGAAGGCGCCATAGGGCACCGGCTGGCGCGTACGCAGGCGGCGGTACAGCGCCACCGGCGAGCCGTAGGCCAGGCCGTCGAGGCGGTAGGTGTAATTGACCTGATAGGTCTCGCCGGCGCGTATGGCCTCGTGGATCTGGTGGATCGCCCGATGGAAGGCAGCGCGATCGACGCTGGCTCGCAGGCCCGTCACGCCGGCTGCGCTTGGCGCAGCGTCGCGTGCCTGCAGCCAGGCGTCGGTCTGTGGCTTCGACAGCTTGGCGAGGCGCTCGAACATCAGCAACCGCAGCGACGAGGTGTCGCCGGGTGGCAGCGCGGCATGTCCCGCGCGCAGCAGCTTGGCGCCCCATTCGTAGTCGGCCAGCACCACCGCGTGCAGGCCCTCGCGCAGGTCGCTCTCGGCCGCGGCCCAGGTCTCGTCCAGCGTGGCGGGGTCGGTGCAGCGGTGCTCGCGCACGAAGCCGGTGTACAGCCGGCTGGTCGGCTGCGCCGCAGTGGCGTTGCGATCGTCGAGGAGGGCGAAACAGTCCATGCCGCTCTCCTACCTCGCGCCATCGCGCTTCGCGCGACCCTCGACGCATGACACGGAGCAACCAAGCGGCCACCGCGGATCCGGCTCCGCCGGTCCGCCGGTGGCGCCCCCTGGGGGGAGGCGCCGAAGGCGCTTCGGGGGGGTCATTTCAGCTCCAGTCGTCCATGTCGTGCCTGATCTTGTGGCGATTGGCGATCAGCTCGTCGACGGTGGGCTCATCGGCCAGCGCACGCCGCACGGCGAGCTTGGTGGCCTCGTAGTTGGTGCGGTACATGTCCTTGCGGTCCAGCTCCGCATGCGTGGCGCAGCGCGGGTCTATCCACACCAGGCTGATGATGCAAAGCTCGTTTGCCCAGTCCCTCGGGATCACGCCTTCGATCAGGCAATCGACGATGGCGTCGGCGGTGGCCGACTGCACCACGCCGCCGAACAGCTCGACATTGGCCATGTCCTTCAGCGTGACCTTGGGGACGATCATGGTGGCGGGGCGCACCAGCTGGTTGCAGGCGCGAATCGCGAACATCGCGGTGTGGCCCTTGGTCTGCGCCATCATCTTGGCGAATGCCTGGCCCACCGGCCCATCGGTGCGGCCGATCAGGATCTCGGGCATCGCGTCGGTGTACTGGCCGTCGGCGGCCAGCACCGTGGCTTCGCCCGCGTGGAAAACGTATCTTGTGCTCATCGGTCGTCTGCTCTCGGGTTGATGAATCTCAGAGGGGCAGCAGCAACTCGCCCTTGCCACCGACGGCCAGATCGCCGGCGATGCGTTCAATGCGTTTCGAGGCCAGTCCGGCGAAGGGCCCGCCGAAGCGCGCCAGGTCGCGTGCCAGCAACTGCCAGAACACGCTGATGTCGTGACCGGTGGGCACGAAGGTCGGCGCGATGGAAGGCGCCGCGCCGGCGCAGACGATGCTGCCGCGACGCATGCCCCAGGCGCAGTGCGCACCGATGCGGCCGCCCACGGCGATGCTGCCGGCCACCATGCGCGAGCCGAGAAAGTCGCCGGCGTCGCCGAAGACGAGTGCCGTGCCGCGGCGCATGCGGTCGCCGAAGCGGTCTGCCGCCGAACCCTGCACGATCAATGTGCCGCCGCGCATGCCATCCATGCTGCCGGGCAGGGCGGCGGCGGCAAAGTCGCCCACGTTGCCTGCCACGTCGAGCAGGCCGCCTTGCATCTCGCAGGCGGCCAGCACGCCGGCGTGGCCGGACACGCGGATCTCGCCGGCCGTCATGCCCGCCCCCACGTAATCACCCGCGTTTCCGCGCACCTCGATGCGGCCGCCGGTGAGCTGCCAGCCGATGCGGTCGAAGCGCGAGAAGTCGCCTTGCAGCACGAGGGTCGCGCCGTTGCCGTCCACGCTTTCCACATGGCACAACTCGGCGAGCGGCAACGTGTCGTTGCCGTGGAAGACCGGCAGCCGCTCGATCTGATCCAGCGACAGTTCGGCGAGCGCGGCCGGCACGATGCCGCGCAGGTCCACACGCAACGCCGCCGCGTGCTTGAGGCTCAGCACCCACGTGGTCATTGGGCATCCCCGCCGAGCAGCTGGTGCAGATGGAAGTGGTAAGGCCCGAGCTTGCCGCCGTAGTTGCCGGCAGACACCCGCAGCAGGCCGGCCCCGGTACCTGCGTCGGTCACCGTTTGCAGGCCGGCGCGCATCGCGTTGGCGACGTCGGTGTCGGTGAGCCCGTCGATCACGACCTCCATCACGCAACGAATGCCGTCGTCCAGTTCGCTGCGCGCTGCGAGGCCGACCAGGCTCGGGCAGAAGGCGTCGTTGGTGGAGGCGCGCAGCGCAGCGTACTTGCTGCCCACCTTGGAGCCCGAGCGCACCACGCCGCCGGGGAAGGGCATGATGACGTTGGGCACCGCGCGCATCGCGGCCACCGCGGCTTCGGCCGCGGCGAGTGCGGCATCGGTATCGCGCGCCAGCAGCAGCAGGTTGCCACCGCCCACACCCTTGGTGACGGCGGTGGTTTCCTGCGCGACGAACTCGCCGTCCATCACCGGCACGCGCCAGTAGCGCACGCCGGCGATCACCTTGGCGATCTGCCAGCCGTCGCCGAAGAAGCGCAGGTTCTTTCCGAGAGGAATCTGCTCGCCCTCCGAAAGGCCCGCATACACCGCGGTGGTCGGACAGGTCAGCACGCATTGACCCACGCGCCGCTCCACCTGCTTGGCGAGCTCCTTGCCCGACATCGAGAACATCAGCACCGCCACACCCGGCCGCCCGTCCGGCGTTTCATGCTCGCCCAACTCGCGCTCGATGCCGGCCTCGCAGCCGCAGGCGATCACCGAGGTGGCAAAGCCGGTGGCGGTGACGCCCGCATGTCGCGCCCAGGTGGGGGTATGGGCGGTGATGACGAGCCGCGTGGCCTTCATAGCAAAGGCTTCCGCGAAGGTGTCGTCGATGGTCACGCCGTTGATCTGCATGGCGTCGCTCACGCCGTGGCCGCGGACTGCTGGAAGCAGGCCTGCGGCAGCAAACGGCCACCACCGCAGCAGCGGCACAGCTCGTCGCGGCCGATGGCGGCGTGGCGCGGGTTCACGCTCAGATGCCGCTCACCGTGGCGCTGCAGCGTGGCTTCGATGGAGCGGTCGTATTCAGGCTCGGCGAAGTGCGTGCCGCCCACCGGCGTGGCGACGATGCGCCCCGCCCGGGCGACCAGCGTGCCATCCTTGAACACGTAGTCGGGACGCGTGAACATCGCTTCCGCGTTCGCGTCCTCGCGGTACACCGCGATGTCGGCCGCCGCACCCACGCCGAGCCGGCCGCGATCGCGCAGGCCGAGCAGCCGGGCCGGCGCGGCGCGCGTCAGAACCGCGATCTCCTGCAGCGTGTACTCGCGCTTGATCTCGCGCAACGCCGAATGGGCCGCCACCTCCGGGTGCAGCTTCGCGAGCTGTTCGTCGCGAAAGCTCTTGTCCATCAGCAAGCGAATCAGGTGCGGGTAGCTGGTGAACGGTGCGCCGTTGGGGTGGTCGGTCGTCAGCACCACGCGCCAGGGGTCGTCCACCAGCAGAAAGAGCTCCAGGCCGATGGCCCATTGCAACGCGTTCACATGGCTCTGCTCGCGGTAGCGGAAGGGCACCACGCCGCAGCCGGCATCGCACTCGATGTCGGCGCCGATCCACTTGCGCGGGTTGGCGTGGTCGGCATTGGCGTGCTGGCGCATCGTGTCGCCCGAGGCGGTGACGGTCTGGCCGAACATGATCTGGCCGACGTCGATGGAGACGTTCGGGTTCGCGTTCACCGCTTCGGCCAGCCGCAGCGCGGCCGATGAGAACTGGCGCGGGCCTTCGCTGCCGTAGCTGTGGAACTGCACATGCGTCAGGTGGCCCGGCAGCCCGTCGAGCGCCGCGATGGTGGCGAGCGTCGATTCGATGTTGCCGGCCACGCCGAGGTTGCTGGCGTGGATGTGCAGCGGGTGCGCCACGCCGAGGTCGGTGAGCGCGCGCGCGAGTGTGTGCAGCACCTCGCGCGGCGTGATGCGCCAGTGCGCGTGTTCGCCATCGACATCGAGTTGGCGCTGGTTGAACTTGAAGGCCGAGATGCCGCCCGGGTTCACCACTTTCACGCCCATCGCCTTGGTGGCGTTGATGGTCCAGCCCACGTAGTCGCGGATGCGCTCGTGGTCGTGCCGCTCGGCCAGCATGCGCAGGAACAGCTCGTCGTTGCCCAGCATCACATAGGCGCCGTGGTCGAGGATGGGGATGTCGCCCATCTCCATGTGGGTGTGGCGCGCGTTGCTGGCGGCCATGGCCGGCTCGAAGGCGGCGGTGTAGCCCATCTCGACATAGCGGTAGCCGGTGGCCAGCGTGCCGGGGGCGCAACCGCCGCAGGAGGCCAGCTCCAGCGGGTTGGTGCTTCGGGCGACGGGGTCGCGGCCGCTGCGGTGGTCCTCCGGCAGCAGCAGCCGGGCGAGGTTCATCTTGCCGCCGCCGATGTGGGTGTGCATGTCGATGCCGCCCGCCATCACGACGCAGCCGGTGGCGTCGAACGCCTCGTCCACCGACGCCTCGGCCGGCAGCTCGACGATGCGGCCGTCGCGCACGCAGAGGTCGCGCACATCGCCGTCGATGCCATTCGCAGGATCGACGATGCGCCCGCCGCGCAGCCGAAGCGTGCTCATTGCTTGCCCTCGCCGCGACCCGTAGGGTGGGCTTCAGCCCACGCGGTGGTAGCAGCGTGATGTCCGCGTGGGCTGAAGCCCACCCTACGCAGGAGCTCGTCAACCACGGCGGCCACGCTCGGCAAGCCGTCTTCGCGCACCGGCGTCAACGGCAACACCACGCCGCCATCGACGCGGAACAGGTGCCCGCTCGAACCGATGCCTGGCGTGGACACCGGAATGAACACCACGTCGCCTTCGGGCACCCCCATGTCGGGGTGGCCGAGGATCACCTGCGGCAGCGCTGTGCCTGGCGGCGCCGGCTCGGGGCCGAAGCTGCTCACCCACAGCAGCGAATCCACGGCGCCGTCGGCCAGCAGCCGTTCGGCGTCGAAGCGCAGCGGATCGTGCTCCAGGCCCGCCGGGCCCGCATGCGTGCGCAGCGGCAGGCCCGAGAGCCAGGTGACGACCTGGTTCGCGGTGTAGGCGCCATCGCTGCCGCCGAGCGAGAACGACGCGGCGCGCGTGTGACGGTTGAGCGTGCCGACCAGCTGCTGCACCGCCTCGACCAGCAACGCGCCGTGCTGCGGCAGCCGGGCGGCCTCCCACACGATGACGGCGTAGCTTGCGGCGCGCAGCCGCTCGGCCAGTGCCGCGAGCGCCGGTGCGGCGTCGGGACGCGGGCGCTGCGCGACGAGCGCATTCAGCACCGCCATCGTCTCGAACAGATCGCCCTGCGGCGCGACCGCTTCGCTGCTCACGCGGGGCAGTCCCTGCAAGGCCGGATCGATGGCGGCTCCGACGAACGCGACATGCCGCTGCGGCACGAGGTCTTCACCGACACCGCAGCGCGCGAAGAACTCCGGGTAGTGCTCGGCCGGCGAGGTGCCCAGGCAGACGATCAGATCGGCGCGGTTGCGCAGCTCGGCAAGCGTCGTGTAGAACATCCCGCGGTCCTGCTGCGCGCGCAGGCCATGCGTCAGTGCGCGGCCGTGCGCGTGATCGCTGATGGCGCCCACCTGTGCCGCGAGCCGGTAGAGCGCACGCGCGCCGGCCACGTCGGTGGCCAGGCCGCCGAAGAGCGGCAGGCGGCTGCGGCGCAGCCATTGCGCGGCCGTCGCGATGGCGCTGTCCAGGTCGGCGGCCTCACCGCGCACGCGTGGCGTTGCCCGCGCCGGCTCGGCGCGAAAGTGCGACAGCGCCTGCCGCGCGCGCGGGCAATCGCTGCCTTGCAATTGCATCGAACCCTCGACTCGAAATCCGTCACACAGCAGCGAGCAGAACGGGCAGGTCCACGGCGAGGCACCCGATTCCGGCGTCGAGGTGGATAGGCGATCGCGCGTCAAGTCCATGCCGCAGCAAAACGCAAGCGGTGTGCCATCCGCAAATCGCTGCTGTGGTGGTCCGAAGCCACACTGTGTGCGGCCGTGCCGCGCCACACTGCGACAGGGGTGCAACACTGTGTCGCGTCGCGCTGCCGCGTGCGCGGCGGCGAGGGTAGTCACCGCGGTGGCACGGAACGTGATTCAGCGCCCTGCATGAAGCGCTGCCGCTGCCACCTGTCGAGCCCGCGATCCCGCCCGGGCGGGCGCTCAGGCGGCGCGCGGGAGCTTCAGGTCGTGCAGCGCGCTGGCCACCAGCCAGGCGTCGGCGCCGGCTTCGCGGGCGGCGGCCAGATCGGCTGCGTGGCGTATGCCGCCGGCGCCGATCAGCAGGGTGCCCTCGCGGGCGCGTTGCCTCACCTCGGCGAGTGTTTGCAGATCGGGCCCGAGATCCGCGCCCACGCGGTCCAGCGTCATCACGATCAGCTTGCGCGGCCACAGCGAGGGCAGATCCCAGCAGCCGCTCGGGTCCAGCGGCTGGCTGCCGCGCCTGTCCAGCGACAGCAGGCCCGACGCACCTTCGGCGAAGCATTGCTCGAAGGCCGGGCGCGACGCCAGCGATTCACTGCCGAACACCGGCTCCACCCGCGCCGCGACGGAGCCCAGAACAGCGAGCTGCACATCGGCCGATGCGCGGTCGCGAAAGCCGGCATCCAACCACAACAGCATGTCAGGGAGCTCTTCGAGCAACTCCGTCACGAGATCCACCTGCGGCGCGCGACCCAGCAGCGCGTCGAGGTCGGCCACGTACAGCACACGCGACGCCGTGTACTCGCACAGCACCCGCGCCACCACGCGCGGGTCTGCGCTGCGAGACAGCGCCGACTCGATGGGCTGGTACGCCAGGCGGTCGCCGCGCACGGCGCGGACCACCTGGCCGCCTAGCAGGTCGATGACGGGAATGATGGACATACGGCCATGATGAAGAAGCGAATCTTTGTCTACGAGTACCTCAGCGGCGGCGGCCTGGTGGCCGGCGATGACGAGTTGCTCGACCAGGGGCGCGCGATGCGCGATGCCATCGTAGAGGATCTTGCGCGCATCGACGGCGTGGAGATCACCTGCGCGAGCGGCGAGCATTCACGCACCGCACCGGGCTCGCCGCGCGTGACGTTGGTTCAACCCCAGTCGGGCGAGTCGCCCTTCGATTTCGTGTGGCGTCAGACCCGGGCTCACGACCTCGCATGGGTGGTCGCGCCCGAAACCGGCGGCCTGCTCGCCTGCCTGCGCAAGATCGTTCCCCAGCAACGCTGGGTGGGCTGCGACAGCGCGTCCATACGGCTCGCTTCGAGCAAGAGCGCAACGCTGGAGGAACTGTCGCGGCAGCGCCTGCGGACGCCGAGGGACTTCGTCGGCCTGAACGGCGTGTCGCGCTGGGTGGTCAAGCCCGACGACGGCGCCGGCGCGGTGGCCACGCGGGTGCACACGAGTTTCGACGGCGCGCTGGCCGATCTGGCGTCGCGTCGGAAGGGCTCACTGGCCACGCTGGAGCCCTGGGTCGAGGGCGAACCGATGAGCCTGTCGCTGCTGTGTCATGCCGGGCGCACCGAGCTGATCAGCATCAACCGCCAATGCATCCAGGTGAACGGCAACGGCATCCTGAGCTACGAGGGCGTGCAGATCAACGCGATCGCGATGGACGATCCACGCGCCGCGGTGTTGCGAGACACGGCGCAGCGGGTGGCGCGCGCGATCCCCGGCCTGCGCGGCTTCGCGGGCGTCGACATCGTGTGGCACCCGAGCTGCGGGCCGGTGGTGATCGAAGTCAATCCGCGCGTGACCTGTGCCTACGTCGGCCTGTCGGAGGCCCTGCGGCGGCCGCTCGCGCAGGAAATCGTCTCGATGTTCACCCAGCAGCGGGAGGTGGCGGGTGTGGCGTGACCGATCGGTGATCGGCTGGGACGTGGGCGGTGCCCACGTGAAGGCCTGCCTGCTGGCGGGCGGCGTGGTGCGCGATGTCGTGCAATGGCCTTGCCCCTTGTGGATGGGACTCGACCATCTCGATGCGGCGCTCGCGTCGGCGCGCTCGCGCTGGCCCGAGATGGGTCGCATGGCGCACGCGGTGACGATGACCGGCGAGATGGCCGACGTGTTCGAGCATCGCGAGCAGGGCGTGTTGCGCATTGCCGAGCGCTTGGCCGGCCTGCCCGGCATCGCCGTCGCCTTTTATGCCGGCGAGCGCGGCTGGTGCGCGGCGGATGCGGTGCCCGAGCGCTGGGCCGACATCGCCTCGGCCAACTGGCTCGCCACGGCACGAATGACGGCGCGCTGTGTCGGCGACGGCGTGCTGGTCGATATCGGCAGCACCACCACCGATCTGATCCCGCTGCGCCGCGAAGGCATTGTGATGCGCGGCCGCACCGACGCCGCGCGCCTGGCCAGCGGCGAGCTGGTCTACCAGGGCGTGGTGCGTACGCCGCTGTGTGCGCTGACGCGGCGGATCCTGTTTCGCGATGAGCTCCACAGCGTGATGAACGAGTTCTTCGCCACCACGGCGGACGTGTACCGCCTCACCGGAGAACTCGATGCGGCCCACGACCTCCACCCGACGGCGGACAACGGCGCCAAGGACGCGCTCGGCACGCGCCGGCGCCTGGCGCGAATGGTGGGCATGGATGCACGCGAAGCCAGCCCGCAGGAGTGGCTCGCCTTTGCGCGTGCCTGGCGCGCCCACCAGACCGTCGAGATTTCAAGTCAGCTGCGCCGCGTGGCCAACCAGGCCGCGGTGCCTGCAGGTGCGGCATTGATCAGCGCCGGCTGCGGCGG
The DNA here is from genome assembly GCA_036507085.1 of Piscinibacter sp. Taxonomy (GTDB): domain Bacteria; phylum Pseudomonadota; class Gammaproteobacteria; order Burkholderiales; family Burkholderiaceae_C; genus Albitalea. Next base: position 21,690 of record DASXQQ010000408.1, read on the forward strand.
CTTTCTGGTCGAGGCGCTTGCAGCGCGGCTCGGCCGGCCGTGCCTCAGCTTTGCCAAAGACGTGGCGAGGATCGACCCGTCGGCCGGTGTCGACCTTGCGCGCTGGGCCCAGGTGTGTGCGCCCAGCGTGGCCGCGGCGACGCTGTTCGATGAGGAGCAGCGCTGATGTGGGTGGTCAAGCTCGGCGGCAGCCTCAACCGCGACGCGTTGCTGGTGCGGTGGCTCGAGCTTTTGTCGACGCTGGGCCGCGGTCGCGTCGCGGTGGTGCCGGGCGGCGGCGGCTTTGCCGACCAGGCGCGTGAGGCGCAGGCGCATTGGGGCTTCGACGATGTCGCAGCGCACAACATGGCCATTCTCGCGATGGCACAGACGGCGATGCTGCTGCGCGCCCTCAGCCCGGCGCTGCAGCCGGCCATGCGCGATGCCGACATCCGCCGCTCGTTGCGCCAGGGTCGCACGGCGCTGTGGGTGCCCTTGGAGCTGCTGCGCGA
>DASXQQ010000409.1:0-9580 GCA_036507085.1 Piscinibacter sp.
AGCCGCCGTCGCGCAGGATGCGCGTGTCGGCCCAGCTGAAGAACGAGCCCACGCTGTACTGGCGCAGATCGTCGAGCGTGCGCACCGCGGCAAAGCGCGGCTGCATGTCGGCGCGGATCAGGAACACGCGGTAGCTGATCAAGCCCTTGTCGATCGGGATTCGAACCGGCACCAGGCGCTGCTCCCATTCGAGGGCGGTCGAGCGGGCGAAGACGTTGACCAGGCCGCTGCCGGCGGCGATCTCGTCGGCAGCACGCGCCTGGTTCATCGCGGCGGTGGAGGCGCGCAGTTCATACGGCCCGTGCGTCGCCACGGTCGCTTCGAGCGCCTGGCGCAGCAGTTCGTAGTCGTAGAGATACTGGCTGTCGTTGACCGACTCCGAGCGCGGGTAGGTCAACACCGTCGTCGCGGCCTGAGCCGCTGCGGCGGCAAGCAGCCACGCAGCGAGAACGCCCAACGCCTTGACGAGAATCCGCTTCATCGCGGGTGGCCCGGAATGCCGATGCGGGAATTTTCGACCGTGAACTAAGCCCGCACCATCGCGGCTTTCCCGGTACCAGCATCGGCGAACGCTATGCCGCCGGCACCGTTTCGCGCGGGCGCCACATCACCCGCGTCTACGAATTGCACCAGCCCGAAGCCGGCGGCGCGCGCGTGGGCACGCTGGAGGTCACCGTCGGGCTCGACGGCGTCTACACCCGGCTGCTCGAACGCGCCCGCATCATCCTCGTGTCCGAGTCGGCCAAGGCCTTGCTGGTGGCCTTGTTCATCCTCTACATCGTCAACCGCTGGGTCACGCGCCACCTCGAGCGCATGGCCGCCTACACCCGCGACCTGAGCCTGGAGCGGCTCGGGCGCGAGCCGCTGCGGCTCGAGCGCGAAGGTGCGCGGCGCGGCGACGAGCTCGACCAGGTGGCCGGCGCCCTCAACGACATGAGCCGCGAGCTCGCGCGGGAGTTGCAGCGGCGCGCCGGCGCCGACGCCGAGCGCGAGCGATTGTTCGTCGCCTACGAGCACAACCGCTGGCTGCTGCAATCGATCATCGACAACACGCCGGCGATCATCTTCGTGCGCGACCTGCAGTGGCGCTTCCTGCTGGTGAACCGGCGCTATCGCGAGACCTTCACCGGCGGTGTCGACGTGGTCGGCCAGCGGGTCGACGATGTGTTCAGTCGCGTCGACGCGGGTGCAGGGGCAGGCGTTGGCTTCAGCGAGCTCGAGGTCGACGCGGCGCAGGCCGACGGCAAGCACACCTACCTCGCGCTGCGCTTTCCGCTCGAGCGCGCCGACGGCGAGCTGTTCGCAGTCGGCTGCGTCGCCACCGACATCACCGAACGCAAGAACGACGAGGAGCGCATCCGCTACCTGGCGCAAAACGACGTGCTCACCGGGCTGCCGAACCGGCTGGTGTTTCGCGACCGCGTCGCGCAGGCGCAGCGCAGCGGCGTGCAGGTGGCGGTGATGTTCCTCGACCTCGACCATTTCAAGAACGTCAACGACTCGCTCGGCCACGAGACCGGTGACGAGGTCCTCAAGGCCGCCGCGACGCGGCTGCGCAGCTGCCTGCGCGCCGGCGACACCGCGGCGCGCCAGGGCGGCGACGAGTTTGTCATCTGCCTGCCCGCGCTGGACCGGGGCCCCACCGCGATCCCGATCGCCGAGAAGTTGCTCGACGCGCTGCGCCAGCCCTTCGTCGTCGGCGCCAACGAGCTGCATGTGCGCGGCAGCCTGGGCATCAGCCTGTACCCCGGCGACGGCGCCGATGTGCATCGTCGGCGCCGAGGCGCTGATCCGCTGGCCACAGGCCGACGGCAGCTTCATCGGGCCGAGCGAATTCATCCGCGTGGCCGAGGAGACCGGCCTGATCGGCGTGCTCGGCGAGTGGATCCTGCACGAGTCCTGCCAGCAGGCGGCGCACTGGCATGCGCTCGGACACATCGGCGTGTCGGTGGCGGTGAACCTGTCGCCGCAGCAGTTCCTGCGCCCGGGCTTTCCCGCGCTCGCGCAACACGTGCTCGAAGAGACCGGCCTGCCGGCGTCGGCGCTGGAGATCGAGATCACCGAGGGCGTGCTGATGGCGCGCAGCGCCGAGAACGTGGCCGCGCTCGAAGCGCTGGCGGCGCTCGGGATCACGCTCGCGATCGACGACTTCGGAACCGGCTATTCGAGCCTCGCCTACCTGCAGCGCTTTCCGGTGAGCGTTCTGAAGATCGACCGCAGCTTCACCGACGGACTCGGCGTCGAGCCCGGCGACACGGCGATCGTCACCGCGATCATCGCGATGGCGCACAGCCTCGAGCTGCGGGTCGTCGCCGAGGGCGTGGAGACGGCCGAGCAGGCGGTGGTCCTGAAGGCCCACGGCTGCCGCGCGGCGCAGGGCTTCCACTTCAGCCGCGCGGTGGCACCGGAGGTGTTCGTGGCGATGCTGGCGCGCGGCAGCCTGCAATCGATGCGTGAAAGTGCGGTCTCGTGAGATCGACGCCGTCAGGCTCGCTGACTCGGAGGCTCTCGCGATGCGGGCATTGAGCCCGCATCGCTCGCCGGCCTGCTGCGCGGGTCGATCCCCGTAAACGGGGTTGCGCCGGAACGTCCGCGTTGCGCAGAAAGCAGTGCAGGCGCAACACGGGCGCGCTCGCCTGCCTCACTGCGTCGGGCGGACGGCTCGCGCGCCCCTACGCCCTTCGCTTCGCTGGCCTACATCCCCTTGAACAGCCCCGTGAAGCTGCGGCTCACCTCGAGCCTTTCCGGATGCCCCTTCACGCTCACCAGCTGACGCCCGCGCAGGTCGCGGCTGACGCCGGCGATGGCTTTGGTGTTGACCAGGGTCGAGCGGTGGATCTGCCAGAACAGGTTCATGTCGAGTTCGTCGACCAGCTCCTTGATCGGCTTGCGGATCAGCGCTTCGAGCGTCGCGGTCTGCACCCGGGTGTACTTCTCGTCGGAGATGAAGAACAGCACGTCTTCGACCGGGATCATCTGGATCTGCGGGCCCACCGTGGCCTGGATCCACCTCAGCTTGCTCGCTGCCGCATTCGGGTTGATTTGCGCGGCGAGCTTCAGCAGCAATTGCTGCATCTCGGCGCTGCCGGTGGACGGCGGCTGCCGGCTCGCCTCGCGCTGCGCGAGGCGAGCGCGGATGCGCTCGACGGTGAGGGTGAGCCGCTCGCGTTCGGCGGGCTTGAGCACATAGTCGACCACGCCTTGCTCGAAGGCTTCGACCGCGTACTGGTCGTAGGCGGTGATGAAGACGATCTCACAGCCGCTCCAGCCGTCGCCGGACTCGTCGCCGCTGGGCAGCTGGGCGATCTGGCGCGCGGCGTCGACGCCGTTCATGCCCGGCATGCGGATGTCGAGAAACACGAGATCGGGGTGGTGTTGCGCGGTGAGCGCGACGGCTTCGAGCCCGTTCTTCGCAACGGCCACGATGTCCAGCTCGGGCCAGACCTCGTTCAGCCGCGCGCTCAGCTGCTCGCGCATCAGGCGTTCGTCGTCGGCAATCAGCGCACGCGTGCTCATCAGGGCATCGTAGCGCGTTCGTCCTGCTTCGCCGTCGTGTACGGCAGGGTGATCGTCACGGCGGTGCCGCCGCCGGGGTTCTCGGCCACCGTGAGGCTCGCCTTCGAACCGTACAGCAGTTGCAGGCGTTCGCGGATGTTGTGCAGGCCGATGCCGGTGCCCGCGGTCGCGGCGCGGCCGAAGCCCAGGCCCGAGTCGGCCACCGTCACCGCGAGCTTGCCGTGGACGATTTCGGCGCTGATCGTCAGCGTGCCGCCGTCGGGCTTGGGCTCGAGCCCGTGCTTGATCGCGTTTTCGACCAGGCTTTGCAGCATCATCGGCGGGAACTCGGCCGACAGCAGGCCGTCGCTGACGCGCAGCTCGGTGTGCAGCCGCTCTTCCATCCGCACCTTGAGGATCTCGAGGTAGGGGCGGATCACTTCCAGCTCGCGCCCGAGGTCGCGCCGCGTGCCCTGCGCATTGGCCTCGCGCATCGTCGGCATCGCCGCGCGCAGCAGCGCGATCAGGTTCTTCTGCATCTTCGACGCCCGCGGCGGGTCGGTCTCGATCAGGTGGTCGATGCTCGCCAGCGTGTTGAACAGGAAGTGCGGCTCGACCTGCGCCTGCATCGCCGCCATCCGCGCCTCGATGACCTGGCGCTTCAGCGCTTCCGACTCGGCGAACTCGGTGGCCTGAACCGCCTGCGCCTCGGCCTTGAAGCGCCCCTTGGCCATGATCTTGGTGATGATCGACATCAGGATCAGCAGGAAAGTGAAGCCGGGCAGCTCGTCGCCGAGGCGAAACGCGTGGATCGTGCGCACCTTGGGCTTGGTCTCGGCGATGGCGTCTTCGATTTCCGACTGCGCTTCCTCGATGGCTTCCTTGATCTCTTCGGTGTCGGCGTTCTTCGGCAGGCGAATCGTCACACCCGTGTCGGGCGTGATCGACACGCCGGGGCCGGAGGACTCCGGCAGCGACGCGGGCGCGGACGGCGTGGCGGCGCCCGACGCGGCCGACGCGGCCGGGCGCACCGGGCGGACATGGACGCCGGTCTCGTCGATGCTGATCTCGTAGGATCGGCCACGGTGACCCTTGCCTTCGAAAACGATCGGCGCGTCACTCTTCTTCGCGCTCTTCTTCGCGCCCGTCGGCGGCGCCACGACGGTGCGGTCTTCGCCCCACTTCAGGCTGAACGGCGGCAGCTCGGACAGGATGCCGGCAACGATCATCGCCAGCACCGACAGCAGGAAGAAACGCTTCCAGCTGATGCTGTCGAGCCAGCGCGCGTAGCCGACGAAGCTGCTGCGCACCGCGGCGAGAAAGCGGCCGCGGCCATCGGGGCTGCGCGGCGCCGCGGTGGAAAGGGGGTCGATTGCCATGCGAGCACTGTAAGCGCCGGCCCGCCGCCGCTCCATCGCCGGGCGACAGGCTGCGTCGCTGCGCGCACAGGCTGCGCGAGCGGCGGACAGACGGAGCGAGAATCGGCCCCTCGTGACTCCGGGCCGCTGCGCAGGCCACTTCCGATGCTGCAACTCCACTACTACCCGAGCAACGCCAGCATGGCACCGCACATGCTGCTCGAAGAACTGGGCGTGCCCTACGAGCTGAAGCTTGTCGACCGCGCGCAAAACGCGCACAAGTCGCCGCAGTACCTGAAGCTCAATCCGAACGGGAAGATCCCGGTGCTGGTCGACGGCGAGCTGGTGCTCTACGAGACCGCTGCGATCTGCCTGCATCTGGCGGATACCCATCCCGACGCCGGCCTGGCGCCGCCGCTGGGCAGCAGCGAGCGAGCCCATTTCTACAAGTGGCTGGTGTGGTTGACCAACACCTTGCAGCCGGCACTGATGCTCCACTTCTACCCGGAACGCTGGGCGGACGACGAGAGCGCTCGGGCGCACTTGAAGTCGCATGCCGACGCCAGCATCGGCGCGATGCTCGACCAGCTCGACGCCGAGCTCGCACGCCATGGCCAGCCCTGGCTGCTCGGCGAGCGCTTCAGCGCGGTCGACCCCTACGTGCTGATGCTGTGCCGCTGGACGCGCGGCCTCGCTCGACCGGCGCGCGCCCTGCCGCACCTCGGGCCGTACCTGCAGCGCGTGCTGGCGCGGCCTGCCACGCGGCGGGTGTTCGAACGCGAGGCCCTGGCTCAGCCCTGGGTCTGAGCGCCGGGTCGCACCGCGGCGAAGGCGTAGCGGTGCCGGCCCTCGAGCTTGGCCTGGTACATCGCGGCATCGGCGCGCTGCAGCAGCACCTCGCCGCTGTCGCCGCAGGCGGGGTACTCGGCAATGCCGATGCTCGCGGAGACCTCGATCGTCAGCGCCCCAATCGGGTAGGGCGCCGACAGGCTGTCGACCAGCTTGGCGGCGACGGTGGCCGCCGCGTCCCGGCTCGCCTGGACCAGGATCGCGGCGAACTCGTCGCCGCCGAAGCGCGCCGCGATGTCGGAGCCGCGCAGGCCGGTCGCGAGGCGTGCCGCCACCGTGCGCAGCAGTTGGTCACCCACCGCGTGGCCGTGCCGGTCGTTGATGGGCTTGAAGGCGTCGAGGTCGATGAACAGCACGGCCAGGGGGTCGCCGGTGCGCCGGGACAGCGCCAGTTGCTGCTGGAGGATCTCGTTGAACAGCGTGCGGTTGGCCAGCCCGGTCAGTTCGTCGTGGTAGGCGTCGTGGCGCGCCTGCAGCATCATCGCCGACGCCTTCATCAGCGATTGGGCGACGTCGTCGGCTTCGCGCAACGGCAGCGACGGAATGCTCACCGCCTGGCCGCGGCCCAGCGCCAGCGCCGGTTGCGTCAGGCGGTGCACGGCGCCGGCGATGCGCTTGCCGATCCACCAGGCCAGGCCCAGGCTGCTCGCGAGCAGGAGCACGGTCGCCACCACCAGCCAGCCGATCGAGCGCCACAGCGCGTGGTTCAGGCTCGCTTCCGGAATGTCGATGGCCACCGCGAATCGCGAAACCGCCGAGCGGGCGAACACCGAGGTCGTGCGCACGCCTTCGGGCGTCTGCGATTCGAGCGCGCCCTCCGCCGCCGTGGTCATCCGCTGCAACAGCGCGGACGGGCCGGGCTGCCCGACGAAGCGTTCGGTGTCGGCGGTTCGAGCGACGACGGTGCCGCTGCCGTCGAGGATGGTGGCGGTCCAGTCGGGCGGTAGGCGCTGCTGCGTCAGCAGCGTCGACAGGCGCTCGGGGAAGATGCCTGCGCTCAGGCTGTAGACCACCGTGCCGTCGCGGCGGGCCGGCACCGCGATCACGATCAACGGCCGGCGGCTCACCGGTCCGATGAACAGATCGGAGACAACCGGCCGGCCGGTCTCGAAAACACGGCGTGCCAGGCCCATGCTGCCGGCGAGCGGCAGCACGTCGCCGAAGGGCCGCAGGGTGTTCAGGCGTTGCAGGCCGTTCGCTTCGGACAAGACGATGTTGGCCGCGATCAGGTCGCGCTGCACCTCCTTCGACTGGCTGTAGAACGTCGCCAGATCGTTGGCGCGCAGGCTCGGCGAGCTCGCCAGGGCGCGCAATGCCGATTCGACGCTGGCCAGGTCGCGGTCGACCGCCGACGTGATCGCCCGTGCCGTCGCGGTGACGTCGCGAACCAGCCGGGCGCGCTCGCGCTGGACATCGTGGACGATCAGTCCGATCACCATCAGCGATGCCGGCACGACGCAGGCCATGACGAGCCAGACCAGCCTCGAGCGAATGGTGGGGATGCGCCGCGCGTTCATTCGCTCATGGTTCAGCGGGTTCAGCGCGGCGGCATCGGCCACGGCGGAGGGGGCGGGCGGATGCGCTCCCAGGCGCGGGCGACTTGCAGCACGCCGAGATCGTCGTGGCGCGCTCCGACGATCTGCAGGCCGATCGGCAGGCCGTCGTGCGTGCGTCCGCAATCGATGCTCGCCGCCGGCTGCTCGCTCATGTTGTAGGGCAGCGTGAACGCGATGTGCTCGAACGGCCGCGCCGGGTCGTTGGTCGGGCAGGGCAGCTCGGCGGCGAAGGCGGCGATCGGCGCGGTCGGTGACAGCACCACGTCGAAGGGCTGACAGGCGGCCACCGCGGCATCGCGCATCGCCGCCATCTGGCTGTAGCCATGGAACACCTGCTCGCCGCTGAGCCGCGCGCCGCCGCGCGCCCACTCGACGATGAACGGCAGCACCTTGGCGCGGCGCTCCGCGCTCAAGGCCGCGATGTCGATCCACGAGCGCATGCGCCAGAAGCGGTCCATGCCCTCGGCCATCTCGCGCGTCATGAACGGCCGCATCGGCTCGACGATCGCGCCCGCCGCTTCGAAGGCGCGCGCGGCCGCTTCGACCGCGGCGCGCACCTCGGGGTCGACCGCGAGGCCCCAGCCGGCGTCCAGCAGCAGGCCGATCTTCAAGCCCTCGGGGTCACGGTCGAGTTGATGCCAAGCGATCGCCTGGTAGGGTAGGCTCGTCGCATCGCGCGCATCGGGCAGGCTGAGCACGCCCATCATCAGCGCCGCATCCGCGACGCTGCGCGTCATCGGGCCGGCCACGCGACCGGCATACGGCGGATGGATGGGAATGCGGCCGAGGCTCGGCTTCAGCGTGAAGATGCCGCACCAGCCGGCCGGCAGCCGCAGCGAGCCGCCGATGTCGGTGCCCAGGTGCAGCGGCGCGTAGCCGGCCGCGGCCGCGGCGGCCGCGCCGGCGCTGCTGCCGCCGGGGTTCTTGGTGAGGTCCCAGGGGTTGCGCGTCAGCGCATGAAAGCTCGACAGCCCCGAGGACAGCATGCCGTAGTCGGGCATCGTGGTCTTGCCGAGGATCAGCGTGCCGGCTTCGCGCAAACGTGCGGCCGGCGGCGCATCGCGCTCGGCCGGGACCAGCTCGGTGGCCGCGGTGCCCAGCGGCGTCGGCACGCCGCGCGTCGCGATGTTCTCCTTGAGCATCGCCGGCACGCCGTCGAGCGCGCCGAGCGGCGCGCCCTTCAGCCAGCGCGCCTGCGACGCTTCCGCCTGCGCGAGGGCTTCCTCCGCGTCGAGCGCGTAGCTCGCATGCAGATGCGGCTCCCACGCGGCGATGTGCTTGAGCAGCGCGCGCGTGACCTCGACCGGCGACAGCGCCGTGCTGCGGTAGGCCGCGAGCAGCTCGATCGCGCTCAGATCGTGCAAGGTCGTCATGGTTCTCCCGTTGCGGACCGCGACCGCGTCCGTGTCACTATCATGGCGCAAACGGTGGCGCGGTTGCCGCCGAGGAGACGTCCATGGTCTCGACCCTGGGGTTCGACACCCGGCAGCTGTTCATCGCCGGCCAGTGGTGCGAGGCGGCGAGCGCGAAGACGCTGATGCTCGACAACCCGTCCGACGGCAGCGCGCTCGCCCCGATCGCGCGCGGCATGTCGGCCGACATCGATGCCGCGGTGGCTGCCGCGCGCACGGCGCTCGATGCGGGCGAGTGGGGCCGCATGAGCGCCGCCGAACGCGGCCGCGTGCTGTCGGCGATCGGGCGCAAGGTGCTCGAGCAGGTCGACGCGCTCGCGCGGCTGGAAGCGCTGGACGTCGGCAAGCCTGTGAAGCAGGGCCGCAGCGACGCGCTCGCGCTGGCGCGGTACCTCGAGTTTTACGGCGGTGCGGCCGACAAGGTGCACGGCCAGACCCTGCCCTACCAGCGCGGCTTCACCGCGCTGACCTGGCGCGAGCCGCACGGCGTGACCGGCCACATCGTGCCCTGGAACTACCCGATGCAGATCGTCGGCCGCAGCGTCGGTGCGGCGCTCGCGATGGGCAACGCCTGCGTCTTGAAACCGGCTGAGGAAGCCTGCCTCACGGTGCTCGCGTTCGCGCGTCTCGCCCATGAGGCCGGGCTGCCGGCGGGCGCCTTGAACGTCGTCACCGGCCTCGGCGAGGAAGCGGGTGCGGCGCTGTCAGCGCACCCCGGCGTGGCCCACCTGTCGTTCACCGGCTCGGTGGCCACCGGCGCGCTGGTGCAGGCCGCGGCGGCGAAAAACGCCACGCCGGTCACGCTCGAGCTCGGCGGCAAGAGCCCGCAGATCGTCTTCGCCGATGCCGACCTCGACGCGGCGCTGCCCTACCTCGTCAACGCCGGCATCCAGAACGCGGGGCAGACCTG
>DASXQQ010000410.1:0-5599 GCA_036507085.1 Piscinibacter sp.
CGCGCCACGCTGGACGCGCTGAAGAGCACCAGCACGCCGGCCGAGATCGCCGCCAAGCGCGGCCTCACGGTCGAAGAGATCCTCGGCTGAGCCGGAGAACGAAATGAGCGACAAGAAAACCGTCAAGGTCAAGCTGGTCAAGAGCATCGCCGGCACGCGCGAGTCGCACCGTGCGACGGTGCGCGGCCTGGGCCTGCGCAAGCTGAACAGCGAGTCGACGCTGGAAGACACGCCCGCGGTGCGCGGCATGATCAACAAGGTCTCGTACCTGGTGAAGGTGCTGTAAGGCACCGGGCTGAGGAAAGAACATGGAACTCAACACCATCAAGCCGGGCACGGGCGCCAAGCACGCGAAGCGTCGCGTCGGCCGCGGCATCGGTTCGGGCCTGGGCAAGACCGCGGGTCGCGGCCACAAGGGTCAGAAGTCGCGTTCGGGCGGCTACCACAAGGTGGGCTTCGAAGGCGGCCAGATGCCGCTGCAGCGGCGCCTCCCCAAGCGCGGCTTCAAGTCGACCACGCTGAAGTTCAACGCCGAAGTGTCGCTGGCCGACCTGGAGCGCCTGGCCGCCGACGAGGTCGATATCCTGACCTTGAAGCAAGCCGGCCTGGTGGGTGAACTCGCCAAGACGGTGAAGGTCATCAAGTCGGGCGAGCTGACGAAGAAGGTCGTGCTCAAGGGCATCGTCGCCACCGCGGGCGCCAAGGCCGTGATCGAAGCCGCCGGCGGTTCGGTCGCCTGAACGTTCGCAGCCTTCACACCAACTCGGAACGCAACCCCGTGGCAACCAACGCGAATCAGCTGGCCAAGAGTGGCAAGTTCGGCGACCTGCGTCGCCGGCTCGTCTTCTTGCTGTTGGCGCTCGTGGTGTATCGCATCGGCGCGCACATTCCCGTGCCGGGCATCGACCCGAACCAGCTGCAGCAGCTGTTCAAGGGCCAGCAGGGCGGCATCCTGAGCCTGTTCAACATGTTCTCCGGTGGCGCACTGTCGCGCTTCACCGTGTTCGCGTTGGGCATCATGCCGTACATCTCCGCGTCGATCATCATGCAGTTGATGACCTACGTGGTGCCGACCCTCGAAGCGCTAAAGAAGGAAGGCGAGTCGGGCCGCCGCAAGATCACCCAGTACACGCGCTACGGCACGCTCGGTCTGGCGATCTTCCAGTCGCTGGGCATCGCGCTTGCGCTCGAAGGCTCGCAGGGCCTGGTGATCAACCCGGGCTTCGGCTTTCGCATGACCGCGGTGGTGAGCCTGGTGGCCGGCACGATGTTCCTGATGTGGCTGGGCGAGCAGATCACCGAACGCGGTCTGGGCAACGGCATCTCGATCATCATCTTCGCCGGCATCGCGGCGGGCTTGCCCAACGCCATCGGTGGCCTGCTGGAGCTGGTGAGCACCGGCGCGATGAGCATCCTGGTGGCGCTGTTCATCGTCGCGATCGTCGGCCTGGTGACCTTCGTCGTGGTGTTCGTCGAGCGCGGCCAGCGCAAGATATTGGTCAACTATGCCAAGCGCCAGGTCGGCAACAAGGTCTACGGCGGCCAGTCGTCGCACCTGCCGCTGAAGCTGAACATGTCGGGCGTGATCCCGCCGATCTTCGCCTCGTCGATCATCCTGCTGCCCGCCACGGTCGTTGGCTGGTTCGCCACCGGCGACGGCCTGCGCTGGCTCAAGGACATTGCGAGCCTGCTGTCGCCGGGCCAGCCGATCTACGTCATGCTGTACGCCGGCGCGATCGTGTTCTTCTGCTTCTTCTACACCGCGCTCGTCTTCAACAGCCGCGAGACGGCCGACAACCTGAAGAAGAGCGGTGCGTTCGTTCCGGGCATCCGCCCGGGTGAGCAGACCGCGCGTCACATCGACCGGATTCTTTCGCGCCTGACCCTGGCCGGCGCGATCTACATCACCGCGGTGTGCCTGCTGCCCGAATTTCTCGTGCTGAAGTACAACGTGCCGTTCTACTTCGGCGGCACGTCGCTGTTGATCATCGTCGTCGTGACGATGGACTTCTGGGCGCAGGTGCAAAGCTATGTGATGAGCCAGCAGTACGAGTCGCTGCTGAAGAAGGCGAATTTCAAGGCCGGCTGAAGGGCTGACCCAACCACGAAACGGACGGCATGGCGAAAGACGACGTCATTCAGATGCAGGGCGAGATTCTCGAGAATCTGCCCAATGCCACGTTTCGTGTGAAATTGGAGAACGGGCATGTCGTGCTCGGCCACATCTCCGGAAAGATGCGCATGCACTACATCCGCATCCTGCCCGGCGACAAGGTGACGGTCGAGCTGACGCCCTACGATTTGAGCCGGGCCCGCATCGTGTTCCGGGCCAAGTGAGATCCAGGAACACGAACGAGTTTGAAGACAGAAGCGGCCTGCACAAGGTCTAGGAGAAGAGCATGAAAGTTGCAGCATCGGTGAAGAAGATGTGCCGGAATTGCAAGATCATCCGTCGCAAGGGTGTGGTGCGCGTGATCTGCACCGATCCGCGCCACAAGCAGCGCCAGGGCTGATCGCCCGGCACCGCGACGCACACGATTAGAGGACGCCCATGGCACGTATTGCTGGTATCAACATTCCGCCCCACAAGCACGCCGAAATCGGCCTGACTTCGATCTACGGCATCGGCCGCACCACGGCGCAGAAGATCTGCGCTGCGAGCGGCGTTCCGTTCGACCGCAAGATCAAGGACCTGACCGACACCGATCTGGAAAAGATCCGCGAGGAAATCGGCCGCCTGACGATCGAGGGCGACCTGCGTCGCGAGATGTCGATCAACATCAAGCGGCTGATGGACCTGGGCTGCTATCGCGGCTTCCGGCATCGCCGCGGCCTGCCGGTTCGCGGCCAGCGCACCCGCACCAACGCCCGCACCCGCAAGGGTCCGCGCAAGTCCGGCGCGATGGTCAAGAAGTGATCAGCGCAGTCCTGATCGCACCGGCACACGATTGAGAGAAGGTCAACATGGCTAAAGCACCCGTCAACACCGCCGCCCAGCGCGTGCGCAAGAAGATCCGCAAGAACGTCGCGGACGGCATTGCGCACGTGCACGCGTCGTTCAACAACACGATCATCACCATCACCGATCGTCAGGGCGGCGCGCTGTCCTGGGCGTCCAGCGGTGGCCAGGGTTTCAAGGGCTCGCGCAAGAGCACGCCGTTCGCTGCCCAGGTGGCCGCCGAAACGGCAGGCCGCGCGGCGCAGGAACAGGGCATCAAGAACCTCGACGTGCGCATCAAGGGCCCGGGCCCGGGGCGCGAGTCGTCGGTGCGCGCACTGGCCTCGCTGGGCATTCGCATCAACTCGATTTCGGACGTGACGCCGGTGCCGCACAACGGCTGCCGTCCGCAGAAGCGCCGTCGCATCTGAGTTTTGTTTTTCCCTGTCGGCGCTGCCTGGAGTGGCAACGCCGACTTTTGCATTGAAGCCCACCGTCTGAGCGCACACAACAACACTCGCCAGACTCGCGCAAGCCTCAGGCCTGCGTCAGATTGAAAAAGGAATCAACGTGGCACGTTACCTCGGACCCAAGGCCAAACTGGCCCGCCGTGAAGGCACCGACCTGTTTCTCAAGAGCGCCCGTCGCGCGATCGGGGACAAGGCCAAATTCGACAGCAAGCCCGGCCAGCACGGCCGCACCTCGGGCTCACGCACCAGCGACTTCGGCCTGCAGCTGCGCGAGAAGCAAAAGGTCAAGCGCATGTACGGCGTGCTCGAGCGCCAGTTTCGCCGCTACTTCGCCGAAGCCGAGCGCCGCAAGGGCAACACCGGCGCGACGCTGCTGACGCTGCTCGAGTCGCGCCTGGACAACGTCGTCTACCGCATGGGCTTCGGCTCCACGCGCGCCGAGGGGCGCCAGCTTGTCTCGCACAAGTCGATCACCGTCAATGGCGAAGTCGTCAACATCGCGTCGTACCTGGTGAAGGTCGGCGATGTGGTGGCGGTGCGCGAGAAGGCGAAGAAGCAACTGCGCGTGACCGACGCGCTGAAGCTCGCCGAGTCGATCGGCCTGCCGGCGTGGGTGCAGGTCGATGCGTCCAAGCTCGAAGGCGTGTTCAAGAAGACGCCGGACCGCGACGAATTCGGCGCCGACATCAAAGAGGCACTGATCGTCGAGTTGTACTCGCGGTAAACAAGACGAAGAGCGGGTGTCCGGCCGTGGGCCGAACACCCTTCTCGGATGGCTTCGCGTGCCGGGCACGAAGCGCATCGACAAATTGCCCGGCACTGTCCGTCAGCCTTATCGGTGTAACGAGCCGAGGGTATTGAGAGGAACTGGACTCAATGCAAACCAATCTGCTGAAACCCAAAGCCATCAACGTCGAGCCGCTCGGCCACAACCGCGCGAAAGTGACCCTGGAACCGTTCGAGCGCGGCTACGGCCACACGCTCGGCAATGCCCTGCGTCGCGTGCTGCTGTCGTCGATGGTGGGTTATGCGCCGACCGAAGTCACGATCGCCGGCGTGCTCCACGAGTACTCGACGATCGACGGCGTGCAGGAAGACGTGGTTCACATCATGCTGAACCTCAAGGGCGTGGTGTTCCGCCTGCACAACCGCGACGAGGTCACGCTGGTCCTGCGCAAGGAAGGCGAAGGCCCGGTCACGGCCGGCGACATCCAGACGCCGCACGACGTCGAGATCATCAACCCCGACCATGTCATCGCCCACCTGTCGCAAGGCGGCAAGCTGGACATGCAGATCAAGGTCGAGAAGGGCCGCGGCTATGTGCCGGGCAACCTGCGCCGCTTCGGCGACGAGCCGACCAAGTCGATCGGCCGCATCGTGCTGGACGCGTCGTTCTCGCCGGTGGCTCGCGTGAGCTACACGGTCGACAGCGCCCGCGTCGAGCAGCGCACCGACCTCGACAAGCTGGTGATGGAGATCAACACCAACGGCGCGATCTCGCCCGAGGAAGCGATCCGCGCCTCGGCCAAGATCCTGGTCGAGCAGCTCGCCGTGTTCGCCCAGCTCGAAGGCAGTGACCTCGCCGCGTTCGACCAGCCTGCGGCGCAGCGCAGCACGCAGTTCGACCCGATCCTGCTGCGTCCGGTCGACGAGCTCGAGCTCACCGTGCGCTCGGCCAACTGCCTGAAGGCCGAGAACATCTACTACATCGGCGACCTGATCCAGCGCACCGAGACCGAACTGCTGAAGACCCCGAACCTGGGTCGCAAGTCGCTCAACGAAATCAAGGAAGTGCTGGCTTCGCGCGGGCTCACGCTCGGCGCGCGGCTCGAGAACTGGCCGCCCCAGGGCTTGGACAAGCGCTAACGCAAACAGGAAAGACGGCCTGAAGGCCGTCATTGGATGACGACCGCTGAAGCGGTCAAATTCAAATAGGTGCACCCGGAAGTACCTGACACGGCTGCCGGTATTCATACAGAGAAAGGAACAGCACCATGCGTCACCGTCACGGACTTCGCAAACTCAACCGCACGTCGGAGCATCGCCAGGCGATGCTGCGCAACATGTGCAACTCGCTGCTCACCCACGAGGCGATCAAGACCACGGTCCCCAAGGCCAAGGAACTGCGCCGCGTCGTCGAGCCGCTGATCACGCTGGCCAAGGAGCCGACGCTCGCCAACAAGCGCCTCGC
>DASXQQ010000411.1:0-25148 GCA_036507085.1 Piscinibacter sp.
GGCTCGGCGACGAAGCTGCGCAGCGGGGCGATGCTCTTTTCCAGCGACGGGCCGGTCACCAGCGACTCGGCCGCTTCGCGGTCGAGCCGGCGCCGCAACTCGGCCCAGAACGCCTCGTCGCTCCAGGCCTCGACCTTGTCGTCGATGGGGCACTGCAGGTAGTAGCGGCTGCGGTGCAGCGAGCGCATGCTGCACAGCGCGAAGCCGCGTTCGTGGTTCGAGTAGATCAACTCGGGCGACACCGGCTGCGTCTCCGACAGCAGGCCGAGCCAGCCGAAGGGATAGACCCTCTCGTGGATCTGGATCGCGCCGGCCGGCACGCTGGCGCGGCTGATGCCGTGAAAGCCGTCGCAGCCGGCGATGAAGTCGCATTCGATCTCGTGCGTGGCGCCGCCCTGTTGGTAGCGGACCCGCGGCCGCGCGCCGTCGAAGTCGTGCAGGCTGACGTGCTCGGCCTCGTAGACGGTCCTCAGGCCCGCCGCGTCGCGCGCGTGCATCAGGTCGCGCGTGACCTCGGTCTGGCCATAGACCATCACGTGCTTGCCGCCGGTCAGTGTCTTCAGGTCGATGCGATGGCGCGCGCCGCCGAAGCACAGCTCGATGCCGTCGTGCAGCAGGCCTTCATGGTGCACGCGCTCGCCGACCCCGGCCGCGTCGAGCAGGTCGACGGTGGTCTGCTCGAGCACGCCGGCGCGAATGCGGCCGAGCACGTAGTCGGCGCTGCGCTGCTCGATGACCAGCGCCTCGACGCCGGCGCGGTGCAGCAAGGCGCCGAGCAGCAAGCCCGCCGGGCCGGCACCGATGATCGCGACCTGCACGCGCATCGCCCGCGCCTCAGAGCAGGTTGCGCAGGCCGGACTGCGCGTGCAGCAGGGCCGGCAGGCAATCGTCGATCAGCTGGTCCATCGACACCCGCGCCGCATGCACGCTGACGTTCATCGCGGCGAGCACGTCGCCGCGGTAGTTGCGCAGCGGCACCGAGATCGTCCGCAGGCCGAGCTCGAGCTCCTGGTCGACCGCGGCATAGCCCTGGGCGCGGGTGCGCGCGATCTCGATGCGCAACCGCTCGCCATGGGTGATGGTGTTGGGCGTCAGCGGGGCGAGGGTCTGGCGCGCGATCCAGTCGTCGATCTCGTTTTGCGGCAGGGCGGCCAGCAGCACGCGGCCGTTGGCGGTGCAGTACGCCGGCACCCGCGTGCCCGGCTGCAGCGTGGCCGACACCAGGCGTCCGGCGCTGGTGGCGGCGATGCAGATCACGTCGGCGCCGTCGAGCACGCTGGCGGCCGACGCTTCCTTCAGCGCGAAGGCGAGCTTGTGCAGCTCCGGCTGCACGATGCGCGGCAGGCGCGCCGAATGCATGTAGCTCTGGCCGAGACGCAGCACCTTCGGGGTCAGCGAATACATCTTGCGCTCGCTGCTGACGAAGCCCAGGTGCTCGAGCGTGATCAGGTAGCGGCGGGCGGCGGCGCGCGTCAGGCCGCACAGTGCGGCGACCTCGCTCATCGTCAGCCGCGGTCGCTCCTGGTCGAAGGCGGCAATGACCGCCAAGCCCTTTTCGAGGCCGGCGATCAGGTCGCGTTTCTGGGGGCCGCTGGCGGCGGCGCGGGGTGCGGCGGGCGACACGTCGGCGGCCTCGGGCTCGATGTCGGGAACCTGGCGATGGAAGGCGTTCATGGGGCGGCGTTTCCGTGGGCTCGGGCGTTAATCGCCCAACAGATCCGCGAGCCGGTGCGATTCGCAGATGCATGGGGCGACCAGACTCGAATCTAGCCGAACGAGACGAAAAACGGTTCGCTATTCAAACGAATGTGCGAATAGCGCGCTAACTTTGCGTCGCGATCACGCTAGGGCACCATGTCGACCGGAAGCGGCGAGCGCGCTTTCACCTCTTCCATGCAGATCATCGAGCGCACGTCGTCGACGCCAGGGACCTGCATCAAGCGATCGGTGAGGAACTGGCTCAGGCTCTTCAGGTCGCGCGCTACCACCTTGAGCAGGTAGTCGTAGTCGCCCGAGACGGTGTGGCACTCGAGGATCTGCGGAAAGTCGCGGATGCTCGCCTCGATCTCGCGCACCCGGCCGAACTGTCCGCCATCGATGTTCAGGCTCACATAGGCCATCACGCCGAGGCCCAGCGCCTCGGGCTGCACCTCGGCGCGGTAGCTGCGGATCACGCCGCGTTCCTCGAGCGCGCGCACGCGGCGGAAGCACTGCGGCGCCGACAGGTGCACGCGCGCCGACAGTTCCACATTCGAGGCCCGCCCGTCGGCCTGGAGCGCATCAAGAATCTTGCGATCCAGCGAATCAATGCTGTTGTGGTTCATATCGTCGCCTTCACATGGAGAACGAATCATGCGGCAACAAAACAGCTCATGCAATATTTGGAAAGCAAATTTCTCTGGCGTGAGCCTAGACTTACTGGGTCGTCGATCTTGTTTGCCAAAGGGAATCCCGTCATGACCACCGCCGCCCGCGCCGCCGCCCTGCACGCCCGCGCCGCTCAAGTCAGCAGCGCCGTCGAACTCGAAAACCGCCACGGGGCGCACAACTACCATTCGCTGCCAGTCGTGCTGACCCGCGGCGACGGCGTCTACCTGTTCGACGAACATGGCCGGCGCTACCTCGACATGATGTCGGCGTATTCGGCGGTGAGCTTCGGCCACAGCCACCCGGTGCTGGTGGCCGCGCTCACCGAGCAGGCGGGCCGCCTCGCGATCACCAGCCGCGCCTTCCACACCGACCGGCTCGGGCCGTTCCTCGAAACGCTGTGCCGTGTGACCGGCATGGCGCGCGCGCTGCCGATGAACAGCGGTGCCGAAGCGGTGGAGACCGCCATCAAGGCGGCGCGCAAGTGGGCCTACAAGGTCAAGCGCGTGCCCGAAGGGCAGGCGCAGATCATCGTCGCCGAAGGCAATTTCGCCGGTCGCACGACCACCATCGTTGGCTTCTCCAGCGAAGCCCAGTACCGCGACGGCTTCGGGCCGTTCGCGCCCGGCTTCGTCCACGTGCCGTTCGGCGACGCAAAGGCGCTGGAAGCAGCGATCACGCCGAACACCGCGGCCTTCTTCGTCGAGCCGATCCAGGGCGAGGCCGGCATCATCGTGCCGCCGGCGGGTTACCTGAAGGCGGTGCGCGAGATCTGCACCCGCCACAATGTGCTGATGATCTGCGACGAGGTGCAAACGGGACTCGGCCGCACCGGCCGCACGCTCGCCTGCGATCACGAGGGCGTGAAGCCCGACGGCCTGATGCTAGGCAAGGCGCTCGGTGGCGGGCTGTTGCCGGTGAGCGCCTTCCTCGCGCGCGAAGACGTGATGGCGCAGTTCACGCCCGGCGACCACGGCAGCACCTTCGGCGGCAATCCCCTGGCGGCAGCGGTCGGCGAAGCGGCGCTGCAGTTGCTCGAACGCGAGCAGCTCGCGCAACGGGCGCAGGAGCATGGCGACTATTTGATGGCGCAGCTCGCGAAGCTCGCCCATCCGGCGATCACCGACATCCGCGGCAAGGGGCTGCTGATCGGCGTCGAGATCGACCCATCGTTCGCCAGCGCCCGCGCGGTGTGCGAAGGCTTGATGAGCGCCGGCGTGCTGAGCAAGGACACGCATGACACGGTGGTGCGGCTCGCGCCGCCGCTGGTGATCGAGCGCGAGCAGATCGACTTCGCGGTTCAGGCGCTGGGTCGCGTGCTGCGCGGCTTGTCGGCGACGACGCCGGTGCGTCGCGAAACGGCGTCGGCCTGATCGGCGGCGCGGTCGCTCAGACCCGCTCGACGACCAGCGCAATGCCCTGGCCGACGCCGATGCACATCGTGCACAGCGCATAACGGCCACCGGTCCGGCGCAGCTGGTTCACCGCGGTGGTGACGAGCCGTGCGCCGCTCGCGCCCAGCGGGTGGCCGAGCGCAATCGCCCCGCCGTTCGGGTTGACGCGTGGGTCGTCGTCGGTCAGGCCGAGGTCGCGCAACACCGCAAGGCCTTGCGCGGCAAAGGCTTCGTTGAGCTCGATCACGTCGATCTGATTCAGCGTCAGGCCGGTCAGCGCGAGCACCTTGCGCACCGCCGGCGCCGGACCGAATCCCATGATGCGCGGCGCGACGCCGGCGGTGGCCATGCCGACGACGCGCGCGCGCGGCGTGAGGCCGGCCCGTGCCGCGCTCGCTTCGTTGGCCAGCAGCAGCGCGCAGGCGCCGTCGTTGACCCCCGACGCATTGCCAGCGGTCACGGTGCCGTCGGGGCGAACCACACCCTTGAGCTTGGCCAGCGCCTCCAGCGAGGTCTCGCGCGGATGCTCGTCGCGCGCCACCACGACCGGGTCGCCCTTCTTCTGCGCGATCGTGACCGGCGTGATCTCGGCGTCAAAGAAGCCCGACTTCTGCGCGGTCACGGCCTTCAGCTGCGACGCGAGCGCCATCCGGTCTTGCGCCTCGCGCTCGATCTTGAACTCCGTCGCGACGTTCTCGGCCGTCTCGGGCATCGAGTCGACGCCGTACTGTTCCTTCATCAGCTTGTTGACGAAGCGCCAGCCGATGGTCGTGTCGTAGACGGCGTTGCTGCGGCTGAATGCGGTCTCGGCTTTGGGGCTAACGAACGGTGCGCGGCTCATGCTCTCGACGCCGCCGGCGATCATCATCTGCGCCTCGCCGCTCTTGATGGCGCGCGCCGCGGTGCCCACCGCGTCCATGCCCGATCCGCAGAGGCGATTGATCGTCGCGCCCGGCAGCTCCGTCGGCAGCCCGGCCAGCAGCGACGACATGCGCGCGACATTGCGGTTGTCCTCGCCCGCCTGGTTCGCGCAGCCGAAGATCACGTCGGTCACGGCCTGCCAGTCGACGCGCGGGTTGCGCGCCATCAGGGCCCTCAGAGGCACGGCACCGAGGTCGTCGGCGCGCACGGACGACAGGGCGCCGCCGTAGCGGCCGAACGGGGTGCGGATCGCGTCGCAGATGTAGGCATGGGTCATGGTGTGTCCTTCGGGATTCAGGCGATCAGCGGCACGCCGCTGAGCTGTTGCAGCGCCTCGAAGCCGAGGCCGTTGAAGATCTCGACCACCTTCAGGCCGGCCGGTGTCACGTCGATCACCGCGAGGTCGGTGTAGATGCGGCTCACGCAGGCGATGCCCGTCAGCGGGTAGGTGCAGCGCTCGACGATCTTGCTCTCGCCGCTTTTGGTCAGGTGCTCCATCATCACGCACGTCTTCTTCGCGCCGATCGCGAGGTCCATCGCGCCGCCGACCGCCGGAATCGCGTCGGGCGCGCCGGTGTGCCAGTTGGCGAGGTCGCCGCGCACCGAGACCTGGAACGCGCCCAGCACGCAGATGTCGAGATGCCCGCCGCGCATCATCGCGAAGCTGTCGGCATGGTGAAAGTAGGCGCCGCCCTCGAGCAGGGTGACCGGCTGCTTGCCGGCGTTGATGAGGTCGTAGTCCTCCTCGCCGGCGGCCGGCGCCGGGCCCATGCCGAGCAGGCCGTTCTCGCTGTGGAGGAAGATCTCGCGGTCCTTCGGCAGGTGGTTCGCCACCAGCGTGGGCAGGCCGATGCCGAGGTTGACGTAGGAGCCCTCGGGGATGTCGCGGGCGACGCGGGCCGCCATCTGGTCGCGGTTGAGTTTTTGCATGGCGATTTCCTCAGGCGGCTTGTCTGAATCCGGCGGGCCCGGTGGCCGTGCGCGGCACTCTCACCACGCGCTGCACGAAAATGCCCGGCGTCACGATGTGCTCCGGATCGAGCGCGCCGAGCTCGACGATCTCGTGCACCGACGCGACCGTGAGCTTGGCGGCCATCGCCATGATCGGGCCGAAGTTGCGCGCCGTCTTGCGGTAAACCAGGTTGCCCCAGCGGTCGCCGGCCTCGGCTTTTATCAGCGCCACGTCGGCGGCGATCGGCGACTCGAGCACGTACATGCGGCCGTCGATCTCGCGCGTCTCCTTGCCTTTTGCGAGCTCGGTGCCATAGCCGGTGGGGGTGAAGAAGCCGCCGATGCCGGCGCCCGCGGCGCGAATGCGCTCGGCGAGGTTGCCCTGCGGCACCAGTTCGAGCTCGATCTTGCCGGCGCGAAACAGCCCGTCGAAGACCTGCGAGTCGACCTGGCGCGGGAAGCTGCAGATGATCTTGCGCACCCGCCCGGTCTTCAACAGCGCGGCCAGGCCGACCTCGCCGTTGCCGGCATTGTTGTTGACGATCGTCAGGTCGCGCGCGCCCTGGGCGATCAGCGCATCGATCAATTCCGCAGGCTGACCGGCGCCGCCGAAGCCGCCGATCATCACCGTCGCGCCATCCGGCACGCCCTGCAACGCGGCTTCGACCGATTCGGAGATCTTGTTGATCATCGGACTGGTTCCTCAAAATGTTCTCTATACGGACAAACGTTCGTATAAGGAACATGATAACGGATCAGCCAAAACCATTCAAGCCGTCGGGGCGCGAAGGCCGCCGACGGCGACTCGCCGTCCGGTCCGTGAGCCTAGGCGGCTTTCGACAGCTCGTCCATCGCGTAGACGCGGCCGAAGCGATTGGCCAGGAAGTCGGCCAGGCGAACGTCCTCCTGGCGCACGAAACCGGCTTGGGGCAAGCGCCCGTCGGCCAGCATGTCGAGCATCGCGCACAGGCTGCTCGCGGTGGTGATCTGGATCGCGCTGCGCATCTTGCCGGCCAGCACATGGCTGTAGGTCTTGCGCGCGTAGGTGTCTTGCAGCAGGCGGCCGTCCTTCATGCCGGCCACCGTCACGAAGACGATCACCACGTCCTGCATCGTCGCCGGCACCGCCTGCTCGAGGATGTCTTTCAACACCTCGCGCCTGTCCTTCAGGCGCAGGTCGTGGAGCAGGGCCTTCATGATCGCCGCATGGCCCGGGTAGCGGATGGTGCGGTAGTTGAGCGTGCGCACCTTGCCGGCCAGCGTCTCGCACAGCGTGCCCAGGCCGCCCGAGGTGTTGAAGGCTTCGTAGAGCACCCCGTCGAGCGAGAACTCCTCGCGCTCCTCGAGCGCCGGCACCTCGCGCACCTGCCCGTCGACGATCGCCTCGCAGGGCTCGCAGTACTCGTTGATGACGCCTTCGGTGCTCCAGGTCAGGTTGTAGTTCAGCGCGTTGCTCGGGTAGGCGGGCAAGGCGCCGACGCGCATGCGCACCGAGTCGAGGCTGTCGAACTGGCGCGCCAGGTCGGCCGCGACGATCGAGATGAAGCCCGGCGCGAGGCCGCACTGGGGAATGAACGCGGTACTCGCACCGACCGCGAGCTCGCGAATGCGGCGCGTGCTGGCCACGTCTTCGGTGAGGTCGAGATAGTGCACGCGGAGTTCACGCGCGGCCTCGGCAACCTTGACCGTCAAGTGATAGGGCGCCGCGCTGAGCACGGCGAAACAGCCGCGCATCGCGATGCGCAGCGCGGCTGCGTCGTTCACGTCGAGCTGCAAGGTCGACAGGTGCGGCGAACGCTTGGCATCGGCCGCGATGTCGGCGAGCAGCTCGGCGCTGCGGTCCGCCACCGTGACCCGATAGCCGCTGCCCGCCGGCGTTTGAACCAGCAGATCGGCGACCACCGAGCCGATCTTGCCGCCACCGATGACGAGGATGTGTTTCATGGTTGTGCTTGCTTTCATGGGAGGGTTGGCGAGATTGTCGGGTTCCGACCAGCAAAATGCAGCCAGCTTTCAGACGAAAGCATGGACTACATTCGGCAAAACGAAGCGACAATTTCGGCGAAATGCCAAGACCAGCCCTCGACCCGATCGACCGTCAGCTGATCGCCCTGCTGCGCGAGGACGCGCGCGCGCCCACCGCCGTGCTGGCACGCAAGCTGAAGCTGTCGCGCACGACAGTGCAAAGCCGCATGGAACGTTTGCAGCGCCAGCGCGTCATTGCCGGCTACACCATCAGCGTGCCCGACGAGCTGGAAGCGTCGCTGGTGCGCGCCCATGTGCTGATCACCCTGGTGCCCAAGCAAAGTGCGGCGATCGAGCAGGCGCTGCGCAAGATCCCGGAGCTGCGGGTGCTGCATTCGGTCAGCGGGCCGTTCGACCTGATCGCGATCGTCGCGGCCACCTCGATCGGCGAGCTCGACGCGCTGATCGACCGCATCGGCGCGCTCGACGGCGTGGAGCGAACCACCTCGGCGATCGTCCTGTCGACCCGCATCGACCGCTGAACGAAACAGGGGTTCAAGCTGCGGGGAACCCCGCGCTCGCGTGCACAAGTGCTCAAGTGAAGCGGGCTGCGTGCCGATGACCCTCCCAGGTCGCCTGCGCCCAATGCGCCGGCCTGCAGGGATGGGAATCGCCGGGTCCACCGTTCAAATCGAGGTCGAAGCACTGCGCGTCGGGATGTTCATCCATCTCGACGTCGGCTGGATGGCCCATCCGTTTCCGCTCAGCAGCTTCAAGATTGCCTCGGTCGAGCAGATCGACACGATCCGCGGGCTGGGCCTGAAATGCGTGCGCTGGAGCCCGGAACACAGCGACCCCGACACACCCCCGGTCACGCTCGCGCTGACCGCGCACCAGGCGCCGCCGCTGGCCCCGATCGAAAGCCCCGAGGCCGCGGCGCGCCGCCAGCGCCGCGAGGCATTGGCGTCGCAGCGCGCCGCACTCAACCTGTGCGAGCGGCAGTTCGGCGAGGCCACCCGCGAATGCCGGACGCTGACCGACCTGGTGAGCGCGCAGCCGACCGTGGCCGGCGAGCGCGCGCAGGCCTTGTCGCGCAGCTTCGTCGACAAGATGCTCAGCGCGCACGAGCTGTGCATCCGCCTGCTCAGCGAAGGCGCCGGCGACAAGGCCTCGGCCCACGCGGTGAACGTGACGATCATCTCGCTGCTGATGGGCCGCGCGTTCGGCTTCGGCGAGGCCGACCTGCTCGACCTCGGTGTCGGCTCGATGCTGCACGACATCGGCAAGCTCGATCTGCCGGACCGCGTGCGCCATCGCGAGGACCATTTCAGCGCCGCGGAAGCCAAGTTCTACGAAGACCATGTCACGCTCGGCGTGGCGCACGCGCGTCACATGAAGCTGTCCGCCGGCGCGACCCTGGTGATCGCCCAACACCATGAGCACGCCGACGGCGGCGGCTTTCCGCTGCGCATCGGCAGCGAGAAGATGACGCCGCTGTCGGCCATCGTCGCGCTGGTCAACCGCTACGACAACCTGTGCAATCCGCACATCCCGTCGACGGCGATGACGCCGCACGAGGCCCTGTCGCTGCTGTTCGCGCAGGGCAAGAACAAGTTCGACGCAGCGATCCTCGGTGCCTTCATCAAGATGATGGGGGTGTACCCGCCGGGCTCGGTGGTGCAGCTCACCGACGACCGCTACGGCGTCGTGGTCGGGGTCAACTCATCGCGGCCGCTGAAGCCGCGCGTGCTGGTGCACGACCCGAAAGTGCCGGCGGACGAGGCGCTGGTGCTGGACCTGGAGAACGCGCCGAACCTCGGCATCCGACGCAGCCTGAAGCCGCTAGCGCTGCCGCGCGCCGCGCTCGACTACCTCTCGCCGCGCCCGCGTGTGGCGTACTTCTTCGAGCCGGCGCGGGAACTGGCAGCGGCATGAAGCCCGACGTGCGCGTCGAGTCCGGCCTGGACTGCCCCGAACTCGCGCGCGGCTTGATCGACGGGATGCTCGACGCCGTCTGGCTCGTCGATGCGCGCTCGCTGCGGGTGGTGGCCGCCAACGCCGCGGCCGGCGTGCTGATGGGCGGCGAGCCGCAACGCCTGTGCGGCTGCGATGTCATCGAGCTGTCGGCGACGCCGGAGGACCTGTTCTTCTGGGGCGAGGTGGCGGCGGGCGAGGCCGAGCGCATCGAATCGCAGACCTTCGTTCGCCGCTTCGACGGCGGCATCGTCGCCGTCACCCGCCGCGTCAGCCGCTGCCATCCGGCCGCGGGCGAGACGCTGTACGTCGTCGCGCTGCACGACCGCAGCGCGCAGCGCCGCATCGAAGACGAGCTCGAAGACCGCCTGGCCGAGCTCGCCGCGACGCTCGAGTCGACCGCCGACGGGATTCTCGTCACCGACCTGGCGGGTCGCATCCGCAGCTTCAACCAGACCTTCGCCCGCCAGTGGGGCATTCCCGCCGAAATGCTGGCGCAGCGCGACGACGACGCACTGTTCGGCTGGATGCGCCGCAGCGTCGACGACCCGGCGGAGTACACGCGCCGCCTCGGGGCGATCGACGCGGCGCCGCTGCTGCGGGCCAGCGACACCGTACGGCTGCGCACTGGCACGGTGCTCGAACGCGTGACCCTGCCGCAATGCAGCCGCGGCTCACCGATCGGCCGTGTCTATTCGTTTCGCGACATCACCGAGCGGCTGGCGGCGATCCAGCGCATCGAGACGCTGTCGCACACCGACCTGCTCACCGGGCTGCCGAACCGCCATGTGCTCGCCGGCCGGGTGGAGTTCGCGATGGCGATGGCGCAGCGCGACGGCACGCCGTTCGCGCTGCTGTTCGCCAACCTCGACCGCTTCAAGCCCATCAACGACACCCTCGGTCATGCGGTCGGCGACCGGGTGCTGGTCGAGGTGGCCGAACGCTTCAGGTCCTGCCTGCGCCAGGTCGACATGGTGGCGCGGCTCGGCGGCGACGAGTTCGTGCTGCTGATCCACCAGGCGAGCGCCTGCGGCGCCGAGACCGCCGCGCGGCGTGTCCTCGACGCGATGCAGCGCCCGTTCACGCAGGCGGGCTTGACCTTCACCCTGACCTGCAGCATCGGCATCACGCTGCACCCGGGCGACGGCGCCGACGTGAACGAGTTGATCCGGCGCGCTGACCATGCCATGCACGCGGTCAAGCAGGCCGGTCGCGCCGGCTACCGCTTCCATTCATCGGACGCAGCCGCCGGGCCGAACGATCCGCGCTCGCGATTGCGGCTGGACCACGCGATGCGCCTGGCCTTGAGCCGCGGCGACTTCCGCCTGCACTACCAGCCGCAGGTCGACCTGCACAGCGGCGAGGTGCGCGGAGCGGAGGCGCTGATCCGCTGGTGCGACCCCGAGCTCGGCAACGTGACGCCGGCCGAATTCATTCCGGTGGCCGAAGAGAGCGGCTTCATCGTCGCCATCGGCGACTGGGTGCTGCGCGAAGCCGTCAGGCAGGCGGCCGAGTGGCATGCGCAGGGGCGCGCGCTGATCGTCTCGGTCAACGTCTCGGCGCTGCAGTTCCGCCGCGCCGACTTCGTCGAGCGCGTCGGCGCGGTGCTCGCCGCCGCCGCGCTGCCCGCGCAGTGGCTGGAGCTCGAGCTCACCGAGTCGATCCTGGTCCAGGACGCGCCCGAGGCCTTGCAGCGCCTGGACGCGCTGTCGACGCTGGGCGTGAAGCTCGCGATCGACGACTTCGGCACCGGCTACTCGAGCCTCGGCTACCTGAAGCGCTTCCCGATCGACCGGCTGAAGATCGACCGCCGTTTCGTCCAGGGCCTGCCCGGCGACGCGAGCGATGCGAGCATCGTCCAGGCCATCGTCGACCTGGGCCGGGCGCTGCGCCTGCAGATCGTCGCCGAGGGCGTCGAGACCGAGGCGCAGCGCCAGTTCCTGCTGAGCGCCGGCTGCGCCCAGTACCAGGGCTTCCTGTTCGCGCCGGCGCTCGACAGTGCGAGCTTCGAGGCGCGCCTGGCCGAAGCGCGCCGGCCGAAGCCGCCCGCGTCGCTGCACGTCGTCGGTTGACCCGCGGCGACGGGCCGCCGATTGCAACGGGGGCGGTGAAAGCCGGTCCATTGGGGCTTTTCGCACGACTCGCGGGCACCGGTCACGCAATTCGCCCGCCCGCGTCGCCGATATCCACAAGATGCGCGCCCAGGGACACGCCATGACTTCCGCCGTGTCGCGTGAGCTGCAGGGTTGCGCCGGCGCGAGCTGATGGAAGCGAATTCGGCCGCCGCGCTGTCGCTCGTCGAGGAGCTGCACGAGCTCAGCCGCGACGCCGACGGCGAGAGCCAGGCGCTGCAGGCGATGCTCAGCCAGATCGTGCGCAGCTTCGGCGCGCAAAGCGGCAGCCTCGCGGTGATCGACCGCGCGCAGCCGGCGCAACTGCGCATCGTCGCCGGCATCGACTTGCCGGCGGGCGTGATCGGCCAGACGGTGGCGCTGGGCGCCGGCGTGCTCGGCAAGGTGGCGCAGTCCGGCGAGCCGATGCTGATCAACGGCGAGCTCGAGCGCACGGGCGACGACCACGCGGCCCCCGAGCGCGAGGCGCGCGGGGGCCGCTCCAAAGGCCGCCCGCGCTCGGCGATCTGCTGGCCGCTGGCGATCAAGAACCGCCGCGTCGGTGCGCTCGCGATGAACCGGCTCGCCGACGACAAGCCGTTCACCGAGCTCGACGTGCAGCGCGGCCGCTCGCTGGTGACCTTGGTCGCGCTGGTGGTGGACAACGCCAACCTTCACGCCGAGCAACTCGACCGCATCGAGCGGCTGTCGCAGCTCAACGAGGACATGCGCGCGATGAACGCGCAGCTGCAGGCCACCCAGCAGCAGCTGATGCAGTCCGAGAAGATGGCCTCGATCGGCCAGCTCGCCGCCGGCGTCGCCCATGAAATCAACAACCCCGTCGGCTACGTCTATTCCAACCTCGGCACCTTGCAGGGCTATGTCGGCGAACTGCTGGCAGTGGTGCGCCACCTGCGCGGCAAGGGCGATGGCCCCGGGCCGAACTGCGACGTCGAGTACCTCGAGGAAGACATTCCCGACCTGATCAGCGAAACGCGCGAGGGCCTGGACCGGGTGAAGAAGATCGTGCAGGACCTGAAGGACTTCTCGCGCGTGGACGCGAGCGACGACTGGGAACCCGCCAACCTCGTCAAGGGCCTGGAGAGCACGCTCAACATCGTGCAGAACGAGATCAGGTACAAGGCCACCGTGGTCAGGGAGCTGCAACCGCTGCCCGAGGTACCGTGCCTGCCGACCCAGCTCAACCAGGTGTTCATGAACCTGCTGGTCAACGCGGCGCAGGCGATTCCCGACAAGGGCACGATCACGCTGCGTTCGGGCTGCGACGACAGGAACGTCTGGATCGAGGTCGGCGACGACGGCTGCGGCATGTCCACCGAGGTGCAGGGCCGCATCTTCGAGCCCTTCTTCACCACCAAGCCGGTCGGCAAGGGCACCGGGCTCGGGCTGTCGGTGTCGTACTCGATCGTGCGCAAGCACCAGGGCACGATCGAGCTCGACAGCGCGCCGGGGCGCGGCACGACCTTTCGCGTCGTGCTGCCGCGGGTGCGGGCCGAGCCCGCGGAGGCGACCCATGCCTGAGGCGATCGGCGCGGGCTTCTCGGTGCTGGCCGTCGACGACGAGCCGAACATCGTGTCGGCGCTGCGCCGCACGCTGCGCTCGCGCGGCTTCACGGTGCACACCGCACTCGGCGGCGCCGAGGGCCTAAAGCTGCTCGATGTGCAGCCGGTCGACGCGATCATCTCCGACATGCGCATGCCCGAGATGACCGGCGCGCAGTTCCTGCAAGCCGCGCGCCTGAAGATGCCCGATGCGGTGCGGGTGCTGCTGACCGGCTACGCCGACATCACCTCGACGATCGAGGCGGTCAACCACGGCGAGATCTTCCGCTACCTGTCCAAGCCCTGGGACGACGATGTGCTGCTGTCGGTGCTGTACGACGGACTGGAGCGCAAGCGCCTGGCGCGCGAGCGCGACCAGCTGCTCGCGCTGACGCGCGAGCAGAACACGCAGCTGCAGGCGCACGCCGAGGAGCTCGAAGAGAAGGTGCGCGAGCGCACCCACGACCTGCAGGCCGCCAACGACGCGGTGAGTGCGGCGAACGCGCGCATCACGGCCGACTTCCAGGGCACGGTGAAGATGCTGTCGACGATTCTCGAAAAGCGCCCCGGGCTCACCGACGGCTGCTCGCGCCGCGTCGCCGAGCATGTGCGCAACGTCGGCCCGCGCGTCGGCCTGTGCGGCGACGAGCTGCAGGACGCGGTCTACGCGGCGCTGCTCGAAGACCTGGGCAAGCTGACCTTCCCCGAGCCCTGGCTCACCACGCCGCTGCACGCACTGAACAGCCGCGACCGCGACGCGTTCACGCAGCACCCGTTGCACGGCGACGGCTACCTGATGTCGCTCGCCTCGCTGCGCGGCGCCGGCCGCGTGCTGCGCAGCCTCTACGAACGCTGGGACGGCAAGGGCATGCCCGCCCAGCTGGAAGGCGAGGCGATTCCGCTCGGCGCGCGCGTGTTGCGCGCGGCCAGCGAGTACGAACGCCTGCGCAGCGGCAGCATCGAAACGCGCCGCTTCTCGCAGGAGGACGCTTGCACCTGGCTGCGCAACGGCAGCGGCACGCGCTTCGATCCGAAGGTGTCGGCGGCACTCGTGGCGCTGCTCAACGAAGATACGAGCGCCGTACCGACCCGCGCCCTGGCGGTCGGCGCGTTGAAGCCCGGCATGGCGCTGGCGCGCGACCTGACGGCGGGCATCGGCGTGCTGCTGCTGTCCAAGGATCACTTGCTGGACGACGCCATGATCCGGCGCCTGGATTCGTTCCAGCGCCGGGTCGGTCAGAACCTCGAAGTCCTGGTCTACCGGAGCACGACATGAGCGACATCCGCATCATGCTGATCGACGACGAACCGCACGTCCTGTCGGCGCTGCAGCGCGTGCTGCGCTTGCACCCGCCGGTGGAAGGCCGGCGCTGCACCGTCGAGGTCTACACCTCGCCGCTGAAGGCGATCGAGGCGGCGCAGGAGCGCATCATGGACGTGGTGATGTGCGACTACCGCATGCCCGAGCTCGATGGCGTCGAGACGCTGCGTCGCCTGAAGGAGCTGCAGCCGCAGGCCGGTCGCATCATGCTGTCGGGATCGCGCGACTTCGACATCGTGGTCGACGCGATCAACGTCGCCCGGGTCGGGCGCGTCCTCAGCAAGCCGTGGAACGAGGTCGAGCTGATCGCCGCGATCGGCGACGCGGTCGAGACCCGCCGCCTGCAGGTCGAGAACGCCGAACTCGCCGACCAGCTTCGCGTCCAGCGCGGGGTGCTGTCGCAGCAGGACGCCGAGCTGCGCCGCATCGAGAGCCTGTGGCCGGGCATCACGCGGGTCGAGTGGGGTGCCGACGGCAGCATCTGCGTCAGCGAGTCCGACGTCGGCCGCACCGCCTGGGGCAAGCTGCAAGGCTGACGTCCGCCACACGGTAACAGCGCAACGAGGGGAAATTTTTTGTAAAGTCGGCGCGTGTTCTTGGCTTCCCCTGCCGGACCTGCGATGAACCCCATCACTGCGTTGTTGGAGAAGAAGCTCGCCGCACTCGACGTTCCGCTGGCGGTCGATCTGCCGGGCGGGCAGCGGCTGGGCGCCGCCGACCCGCGGGTGACGCTGCGCCTGCACGAGCTGTCGCCGCTGGCGAAAATTGCCGCCGGCCAGGTCGGCCGTGTCGCCGAGGACCATGTCGAGGGTCGCCTCGATGTCGACGGCCCGATGCGCGACGTGATGCGTGTGGTGGCGCAGATGATCGTCGACAACCCGACCCGCGGTGAGCCCAACCCCGCGCCGCTGCGCTGGTGGGGCGACCTGGCGCGCCAGAGCCGCTCGCGCGCGCGCCACCACAAGAAGGCCGACGAGCGCCAGGTCCAGTTCCACTACGACGTGTCCGACGACTTCTACGCGCTCTGGCTGGACCCGCGGCGGGTCTATTCCTGCGCCTACTTCCGCGACCCCGACATGACGCTCGCGCAGGCGCAGCAAGCCAAGCTCGACCAGGTCTGCCGCAAGCTGATGCTGCGCGAGGGCGAGCGCTTTCTCGACATCGGCGCCGGCTGGGGCGGCCTGCTGCTGTGGGCGGCCGAGAACTACGGCGTACAGGCGCACGGCATCACGCTGAGCAAGAACCAGCATGCGCATGTGAACCGGCTGATCGACGAGCGCGGCCTGCGCGGACGGGTGACAATGGAGCTGCGCGACTACCGCGACCTGCCCGAGAGCGATCCGTTCGACAAGATCGCGTCGATCGGCATGTTCGAGCATGTCGGCAAGGCGCAGCTGCCGCACTACTTCCGCAAGATCTACAACTTGCTCAAGCCCGGCGGCCTGCTGATGAACCATGGCATCACCGCCGGCGGCACCCGCAACGACCAGCTCGGCGCCGGCATGGGCGACTTCATCGAGCGCTACATCTTCCCCGGCGGCGAACTGCTGCACGTGTCGCACGTGTTGAAGGTGATGAGCGAGGCCGACCTGGAGCCACTCGACCTGGAGAACCTGCGGCCGCACTATGCGCGCACGCTGTGGGCCTGGAGCGACGGCCTCGAGTCGCAGCTCGAGCGCGCGCGCCAGGTCACGCGCGAGAGCGTGGTTCGCGCCTACCGGCTGTATCTGGCCGGCAGCGCGATGTGCTTCGAGCAGCGCTGGATCTCGATCTTCCAGATGCTTGCATCGCGCCCGAGTGGCAACGTGGCCGACGGCGCGATGCGCGGGGCACAATCGGAGTTTCCGTTCAACCGCGGATACATCTACCGATGATCTACAAGTTCAAGTCCAAGGCCACCGGCGACGTGATCATGATGGGCCCGAACGGCGACCAGGTGCTGCGCCTGATCGGCAAGGAGCCGGCGGCCAAGGGCATCATCGAAGTCGCGGCGATGCCCGCGGCGATGGCGGCGATCGAACGCGCGATCCATGACGACGAAGACGCGCGCAAGCAGGCCGAGGCCGAGGCCGCCGCCGAAGGCGAGGTGCTGCCCCCGCGCGAAGGCGTGAGCCTGCGCCAGCGCGCCTGGCCGATGGTCGAGATGATGAAGCGCGCGCATGCGGCCGGCCACGAGATCGTTTGGGGTGTTTGAGGAGACCCGACCATGAAGCTCTGGAGCGACAGCTGGATCAACGGCGAGCCCATCCCGCCGCACTATGCGGCTGGCAAGCTGGACCCGGCCGGGGCCGGCGT
Organism: Piscinibacter sp.; assembly: GCA_036507085.1. Taxonomy (GTDB): domain Bacteria; phylum Pseudomonadota; class Gammaproteobacteria; order Burkholderiales; family Burkholderiaceae_C; genus Albitalea. The sequence continues at coordinate 16,863 of DASXQQ010000411.1, forward strand.
CACCTTCTCCGACAACCTGAACCCGCACTTCGGCTGGAGCGACGTGCCGGTGGGCACGCAGTCGTTTGCGCTGATCTGCCACGACTTCGACGTGCCCAGTCGCGGCGACGACGTGAACCAGGCCGACCGCGAAGTGCCGGCGGACCTGCCGCGCGTCGACTTCTTCCACTGGGTGATGATCGACCTGCCGGCGAGCCTCGCGCAGATCGTCGAAGGCGAGTTCAGCCGCGGCTTCACCGCGCGTGGCAAGAGCGGGCCGGCCGCGCTGCACGGTGCGCGCCACGGCCTGAACGACTACACCGGCTGGTTTGCCGACGACAAGGCCATGGCCGGCGACTACTTCGGCTACGACGGCCCGTTCCCGCCGTTCAACGATTCGCTGGTCCACCACTATGTGTTCACGCTCTACGCGCTGTCGGTGGCGCGCGCGCCGGTCGAAGGCGCGTTCACCGGCCCGCAGGTGCGCCAGGCGATCTACCCGCATGTGCTGGGCGAAGCCACGTACTCCGGCACCTACACGCTGAACCGGCGCTTGCTCGGCTGAAACGTGCTCGACCGCGCGACCCGCATCCTCGCCATTCGCCATGGCGAGACCGCCTGGAACGTCGACACCCGCATCCAGGGGCAGCTCGATGTGCAGCTGAACGAGACCGGCCGCTGGCAGGCGCAGCGGCTCGCCCGCGCGCTGGCCGACGAAGCCATTCACGCGATCTACGCGAGCGACCTGCGGCGCGCCTTCGAGACCGCGCAGGCGGTGGCCGAGCACGGCGGCCACGCCATCGTCACCGACAGCGGCTTGCGCGAGCGCGCCTTCGGCGCGTTCGAAGGCTTCACCTGGGCCGAGATCGAACAGCGCTGGCCCGACGACAGCGAACGCTGGCGCCGGCGCGACCTCGACTTCGCGCCGGCCGGCGGCGAGTCGCTGCGCCAGTTCTATGCGCGCTGCGTCGACGCGGTGACGCGCCTGGCCGCCGCCCACCCGGGGCAGACGGTCGCGCTCGTCGCCCATGGCGGCGTGATGGACTGCCTGTACCGCGCCGCGTCGCGCATCGGCCTGGAGGCGCCGCGCTCCTGGCAGCTTGGCAACGCGAGCATCAACCGGCTGCTCTACACGCCGGGCGGCTTCACCCTCGTGGGCTGGAGCGACACCTTCCATCTCGACGACGACGGGCTCGACGAGTCGGCCGACCGCATGGGCAGCGCGGCATGAGAGCGCCCGCGGCCGGTGTGGGCGACCGCGCCGACGCGATCGACACCCCGGCACTGGTGATCGACCTCGACGCGATGGAGCGCAACCTCGCTCGCATGGCCGCGTTCGCGCGCGAGCACGGCCTGCGCCTGCGCCCGCACGCGAAGATGCACAAGAGCGCGGCGATCGCGCGGCGGCAGATGGACGCCGGCGCGGTCGGCGTCTGCGTGCAGAAGCTCGGCGAGGCCGAGGCGCTGGCCGAGCAGGGCATCGCCGACATCTTCATCAGCAACGAAGTGATCGCGCCGGCCAAGCTCGAGCGCGTGGCGGCGTTGGCGCGGCGCATCCGGCTTGCGATCGCCGTCGATTCGGCACTCGGCGTCGATCGCCTGGCCGCGGCGCTGAAGGCGACCGGCAGCATGCTCGATGTGTTCGTCGAGGTCGATGTCGGCCAGGGTCGCTGCGGCGTCGCGCCGGCGGCCGCTGGGGCACTGGCGCAGCAGGTTGTCTCGCACGGCTTGCGCTTCGCCGGCGTGCAGGCCTACCACGGCCGGGCGCAGCACCTGCGCAGCGCGGCCGAGCGCGACGCGGCGGTGCGCCATGCGGCCACACTCGCGCGCACCGCGCAGGCGACGATCACCGCGGCCGGCATCGCCTGTCCGCTGGTCACCGGTGGCGGCACCGGCAGCTTTGCCTTCGAAGCGGCAGCCGGCGTGCTGGGCGAGCTGCAAGCAGGCAGCTACCTCTTCATGGACCGCGACTACGCCGACAACGAGCCGACGCCCAACGCCCCGGTGTTCGAGCATGCGCTGTTCGTCAAGAGCCAGGTCGTGAGCCGCGGTCATGCGCACGCCGTCATCGACGCCGGTCACAAGTCGCACGCGATCGACTCCGGCCTGCCGAAAGTCTGGGGCCTCGACCTCGAGTTCGCCAACGGCGGCGACGAACACGGCATTCTTCGCGCCCGCGGCGACGCGCTGCCCGAGCTCGGCGCGACGGTGTGGCTGGTGCCGGGCCATTGCGACCCGACGGTGAACCTGCACGAGCACCACGTCGCGCTGCGTGGCGGCCTGCAGCAGGGCCGGGTCGAGTCCGTCTGGGCCATCGACGCGCGCGGCCGCATCGACTGAAATTGCCTGGCTCGCCATGACCGGCCCGCAAGTCATCGTCCTCGCGACACCGGTGTTCCTGCTGCTGATCGCGGTCGAGTTTCTCGTCGGCGTGCGCCGCGGCCGCAACACCTACCGCTTGAACGACGCGCTGAGCAGCATCGGCCTGGGCATCATGAGCCAGCTCGCCGGCGTGTTCAGCACGCTGATGGCGGTGGGGATCTACAGCGCGGTGTTCGACGCCATCTCGCTGTGGCAGCTGCCGGCCAATGCGTTGTGGGTGTGGGCGGTCGCTCTGCTGTTCTACGACCTGTGCTACTACTGGCATCACCGGCTGGGCCACACGGTGGCGCTGTTCTGGGCCGCGCACGTGGTGCACCATCAGAGCGAGGACTACAACCTGTCGACCGCGCTGCGCCAGACCAGCAGCGGCTGGCTCGGCGGCTGGCTGTTCTACCTGCCGATGGCGCTGCTCGGCTTTCCGCCGCTGGTGTTCGCCAGCGTCGCGCTGATCGACCTGCTGTACCAATACTGGGTCCACACCCAGCAGATCGGTCGCCTCGGTTGGTTCGACCGCTGGTTCTGCGCGCCCAGCAACCACCGCGTCCACCACGCCGTCAACGACAGGTACCTGGACAAGAACTACGGCGGCATCCTCATCGTCTGGGACCGCTTGTTCGGCAGCTTCGAGGCGGAAGACGATGCCGAGCCCTGCCTCTACGGCACGCGCGGCCCGCTGCGCAGCTGGAACCCGGTGTGGGCCAACCTGGAGTACTACGCCGAGCTCGCGAAGGACGCCTGGCACGCGCGCCGCTGGTCCGACAAGCTGCGCGTGTGGTTCATGCACCCGGGCTGGCGACCGGCCGACGTGGCCGCGCGCTGGCCGAAGCCGGCGTTCGACATCGCCCAGGCGACGCGCTACGACCCGCCGCTGTCGCGGCCGGCGGCCGTGCTGGCCGCGGCGCTGTTCGTGCTGCTGCTGGCGGCGACCAGCGCGTTCCTGTGGAACGCGCACACGCTCGGCCTCTCCGAACAGGCGCTCGCGGCCGGCATCATCGTGGGCGGGCTGTGCGTCGTCGGCGGGATCTGCACGCCGCGGGCGGCGCCGGCCGACGCGCTGAACAGCGGCGCCGCGACCCCGCGATAACCCTGTCGGGACTTTCCCGGCCCGTGCCCAAGGCGAGGGTGACAAGGCGGGATCGGCTGCCTAGACTGAGTTCCATTGCCTGGACGCAGTTCATCCGGCTGAACAACCCATGCACCCCTCCCCGCGCCCTCCCACCCCGCCGGCCCGCGCGCGCGCCGGCGGGCCGGCGCTGGTGCCCGCCGTCACGCGCGCGCTGACCCTGCTCGACCGACTCGCCGAGCAGCGCCAGCCGATGAGCCTGGGCAAGCTCGCCACCGACCTCGCGCTGCCCAAGAGCAGCGTGCACGGCCTGTGCAACACGCTGGTCGCCTTCGGCTACCTGCGGCGCCAGGACGACGGCGCGTTCGCGATCGGCCCGCGGGTGATGAACCTGGCCGAGGCCTTTGTCGCCGGGACCAACGTCGCGCAGGAGTTCAACGCCCTGTGGAAGGACGCCGGCATGGCGCCCGACGAGACCATCATCCTGTCGGTGCTCAACGGCACCGAGGTCGTCTATGTCGCGGCGCGCAACGGCGCGCGCCCGCTGGGCCTCGCGTTCAACGTCGGCATGCGCCTGCCGGCGCACCTGGCGGCCACCGGCAAGGCGATGCTCGCGTTCCATGACGCGAGCGAGGTGCGCCGGCTGTACCCGCGCGACCCGCTGCCGACGATGGCCGGCAAGGGCCCGAAAACCGTGGCGACGCTGCTGAAGGAACTCGCGCTGACCCGCCGGCGCGGCTACAGCGTCGACGACGAGAGCGTTCGCGCGGGCGTCTATTGCATGGGCGCGCCGGTGTTCGACGCCACCGGCCACGCGGTGGCCGGCGTGGGCGTGTGCATCAACAAGGCGACGCTCGGCGCCAAAGGCGAGCGCCATCACGAGGCGGTGCTGAATGCGGCGCGCCTGTTGTCGCAGCGCCTGGGCGGTGAACTGCCGCCGCGCGCGTCGAGGGCAGGGCGCGCATGAGCCGCCGGGCCGCTCCCAAGGCGAATACCGCAGCGCGTAGTGCGGAGGTTACCCAATGAGCCGCCGGGCCGCTCCCAAGGCGAATACCGCAGCGCGTAGTGCGGAGGTTACCCAATGAGCCGCCGGGCCGCTCCCAAGGCGAATACCGCTGCGCGTAGCGCGGAGGTTACCCAATGAGCGGCGACATCATTCTCGAAACGCGCGAACTCACCCGCGAGTTCAAGGGCTTCGTCGCCGTCAACAAGGTCAACCTGCGGGTGCAGCGCGGCAGCATCCACGCGCTGATCGGGCCCAACGGCGCCGGCAAGACGACCTGCTTCAACCTGCTGACCAAGTTCCTCGCACCGACCTCCGGACAGATCCTGTTCGACGGCCACGACATCACGCCCGAACCGCCGGCCCACGTGGCGCGGCGCGGCGTGATCCGTTCGTTCCAGATCTCGGCGGTGTTCCCGCACCTGAGCGTGCTCGAGAACGTGCGGGTCGCGCTGCAGCGCACGCGGGGCGCGTCGTTCGACTTCTGGCGATCCGAGCGAACGCTGGACGCGCTGAACGATCGCGCGATCGAGTTGCTGGCGGCCGTTGACCTTGACAAGTACGCCGCCATTCCCGCGGTCGAGCTGAGCTACGGCCGCAAGCGCGCGCTCGAGATCGCGACCACGCTGGCAATGGACCCGAAGCTGATGCTGCTCGACGAGCCGACGCAGGGCATGGGCCTGGAGGATGTCGACCGCATCCGCCAGCTGATCAAGAAGGTGTCGGCCGACCGCACCATCCTGATGGTCGAGCACAACATGAGCGTGGTCGCGAGCATCGCCGACACGATCACCGTGCTGCAGCGCGGCGCGACCCTGGCCGAAGGGCCGTACGAGCAGGTGTCGAAGAACCTGGCGGTGATCGAGGCCTACATGGGCAGCGCCAACACCGAGCTGCAGGGAGCGCATTGAGATGGCGGCGCAGCGCTTCCTCGAAATCAAGGACCTCCACGCCTGGTACGGCGAGTCGCATGTGCTGCACGGCGTGAACCTGCATGTCGACGAAGGCGAGGTCGTCACGCTGCTCGGGCGCAACGGCGCCGGGCGCACCAGCACGCTGCGCGCGATCATGGGCCTCACCGGCAGCCGCAAGGGATCGATCCGGGTCCGCGGGCAAGAAGCCATCGCGCTCGCGCCCCACCGCATCGCGCGTCTCGGCTTGGGCTACTGCCCGGAAGAGCGCGGCATCTTCTCCAGCCTGTCGGCCGAGGAGAACCTGCTGCTGCCACCCACGCTCGGGCCGGGCGGCATGAGCGTGGAGCAGATCTACGCGATGTTCCCGAACCTGAAGGAGCGCGCGGCGAGCCAGGGCACGCGGCTGTCCGGCGGCGAGCAGCAGATGCTCGCCGTCGCGCGCATCCTGCGCACCGGCGCCAAGCTGCTGCTGCTCGACGAGATCTCCGAAGGCCTCGCGCCGGTGATCGTCCAGAAGCTCGCCGAGATGGTGCTCGCCTTGCGCCGCCAGGGCTACACCATCGTGATGGTCGAGCAGAACTTCCGCTTCGCCGCGCCGCTCGCCGATCGCTTCCTGGTCATGGAGCATGGCCAGGTGATCCAGGCGTTCAGTCAAGCCGAATTGCCGCAGCGCCTCGAGCGCCTGCACGAATACCTGGGCGTCTAGCCCCTTATCCCATCCACTCTCAGGAGAACGTGATGAAACTGAAGAAGATTTCCGCCGCCTGTAGCCTGGCCTGTGCCACCCTGTTCGCCGCTGCGCCGGCGCACGCCCAGTTCTCGGGCGACGTGATTCGCATCGGCTTCATCACCGACATGTCGGGCCTGTACTCCGACCTCGACGGCCCGGCCGGCGCCGAGGCGATGAAGATGGCCATCGCCGACCTGGGCGGCGCGGTCAACGGCAAGAAGGTCGAGCTGCTGGTCGCCGACCACCAGAACAAGGCCGACGTTGCCGCCGGCAAGGCGCGCGAGTGGTTCGACACCCAGGGACTCGACATGCTGATCGGCGGCACCAATTCGGGCGCCAACCTTGCAATGGCCAAGGTGGCCGCGGAGAAGAAAAAGCCCCTCATCGTGGTCGGCGCGGCCTCATCGGCACTGACCAACGAGCAATGCTCGCCCTACACCGTGCACTACGCGTACGACACGGTGGCGCTGGCCAAGGGCACCGGCAACGCGGTGGTCAAGGCGGGCGGCAAGAGCTGGTACTTCCTGACCGCCGACTACGCGTTCGGCGCGGCACTGCAGAACGACACGGCCACCGTCGTCAAGGCCGCGGGCGGCACGATCGTCGGCTCGGTCAAGCACCCGTTGACCGCCAGCGACTTCTCGTCCTTCCTGTTGCAGGCGCAGTCGAGCAAGGCGCAGATCCTGGGCCTCGCCAACGCCGGCGGCGACACCATCAACGCGATCAAGGCGGCCAACGAGTTCGGCGTCACGAAGACGATGAAACTCGCGGGCCTGCTGGTCTTCATCAACGACATCCATTCGCTGGGCCTCAAGACCACGCAGGGCATGTACCTCACCGACAGCTGGTACTGGAACCAGAACGCCGAGACGCGCGCCTGGAGCCGCAAGTTCTTCGAGAAGTTCAAGCGCATGCCCTCGTCGCTGCAGGCCGGCGACTACTCGGCCGCGCTGCAGTACCTGAGCGCGGTCAAGGCCGTCGGCAGCGACGACGCCGACAAGGTGCTGGCGCAGCTGCACAAGGCGAAGATCAACGACGTCTTCGCCAAGGGCGGCTACATCCGCGCCGACGGCCGCATGGTGCACGACATGTACCTGATGCAGGTGAAGACGCCGGCGCAGTCGACCGAGCCTTGGGACTACTACAACGTGGTCGAGACCATCAAGGGCGAGGCCGCGTGGACGACCAAGGCGGAAAGCAAGTGCGCCCTGTGGAAGACCCCTTGAGCCGCTGAAGCGTGGACCTCTTCGGCATCCCCATCCAGGCCTTTCTCGGCCAGCTGCTGCTCGGGCTCGTCAACGGCTCGTTCTACGCGATGCTGAGCCTCGGCCTGGCGGTGATCTTCGGGCTGCTGGGGATCGTCAACTTCGCTCATGGCGCGCTGTACATGATCGGCGCCTACGTGGCGTGGTTCAGCCTGGAGAAGTTCGGGCTGAACTACTGGTTCGCGCTGGTGCTGGCGCCGCTGGTCGTCGGGGCACTCGGGGTGGTCATCGAACGCACGCTGCTCAAGCGGCTGTACAAGCTCGACCCGCTGTACGGCCTGCTGCTGACCTTCGGCCTTGCGTTGATCGCTGAAGGCGTCTTTCGCGACCAGTTCGGCGTGTCGGGCCAGCAGTACCCGGTGCCCGATGCGCTGGCCGGTGCGACCAACCTCGGCTTCATGGTGCTGCCGAACTACCGCGCCTGGGTCGTGTTCGCGTCGCTCGCGGTCTGCCTGTCGACCTGGTTCCTGATCGAGCGCACGCGGCTCGGCGCCTACCTGCGAGCCGGCACCGAGAACCCGGCGTTGGTGCAGGCCTTCGGCGTCAACGTGCCGGTGATGGTGATGCTGACCTACGCCGCCGGCGCCGGCCTCGCGGCGCTGGCCGGCGTGCTCGCTGCGCCGGTGATCCAGATCACGCCGCTGATGGGCAGCAACCTGATCATCGTCGTCTTCGCGGTCGTGGTGATCGGCGGCATGGGTTCGATCCTCGGCTCCATCCTCACCGGCCTCGCGCTCGGGTTGATCGAAGGGCTGACCAAGGTGTTCTATCCCGAGGCGTCGAGCATCGTCGTCTTCGTCATCATGGCCATCGTGCTGATGATTCGCCCGGCCGGTCTGTTCGGCAAGGAAAAATAATGAGCCCAGCGATCGTTCGCGACGGCGCCCGGCGCGGCCAGCTGACCTGGCTCGCGGTGCTCGCATTGCTCGTCGCCGCGCCCTTCATCGGCC